>CAZGNO010000015.1:0-59098 GCA_964527785.1 uncultured Chitinophagaceae bacterium | reverse complement strand
TTACAGCGTAGTCGAAGTGTTCAATTACTTGCCAAATTATGGATATTAATTATGATAATTATTTTTGTCTCAGCACTTATAATAAATCAATTTATCTGTTTGATTTTTACCAAGCAATTGAATAGAAAAAAAAAGACCATTCATCTCATAGGAATTTATCAGAGTTTACATTGAAGTGTTGCGGGACATACAAGGGCAATGTTACCATTTCATATTGTTTTGGTAACATACAAGTAATGTTGCGGCGGTAATTTCGCACTTGGTTTTTGTATAACTTACTGCAAAATTTAATGAAAAGCACGTTTTCCGCTATCCTCGTAATTGTTTGTATCTTTAGTATTTACTCACTATCCCTTCACGCTCAAGAGACCGCAACCGGCATTATCACAGGTAAAATCACCGACGGTGAAAGCGGGGAAACATTGCGCGGTGCATCTGTACTGCTGGTCGGAACGAAAAAAGGAGCATATTCTGATGTTAAAGGGAAATTCTCGATAAAATCTGTTCCTGCGGGTACGTACTCTGTTCGTGTAAGTTATGTTGGTTTCAAACCCCGCATTATGGAAAATATAGCGCTTGCAGCCGGGCAAACTGCAACTGTTAACGTTGTTTTACAAACGGATGCCAAGAAAACACAAGAAGTCGTAGCCGAAGCAAGAAGAATTAATGATAATCAAGCTGCTCTCCTTAATCAACGCAAAAACTCTGCACAGGTCAGTGACGGAGTAAGTGAAGAAGAAATTTCAAAACTACCCGATGCAGATGCAGGACAAGCATTGAAACGTGTTTCGGGGGTTACACTCGTAGGAGATAAGTTCGTTTACGTACGCGGTGTAAGCGACCGTTATAATAGTACAATACTAAATGGTGCATCACTTGCCACCACCGAACCGGATAAAAAATCATTTGCATTTGATATGTTTCCGGCAGAATTTCTCCAAAATGCTAATATTGCAAAGTCATTTACACCTGATTTACCGGGAAATTTCGCAGGCGGACTCGTGCAACTCTCAACTGTAGATTTTCCTTCGGGGTTTGCTTTCAAGGCAAGCACATCTTCATCATTTAACACGAATGTTACGTTCAAGGATAACGCTTTCCTTGCAACTCCGGGCGGTTCGAAAGACTGGCTCGCAACAGACGACGGAACACGCGCCCTACCATCAAATGCTCCTGCAAGCCGTAGCGAAATGAACCAATTGCTTCGTGAAGCAAAGAATTTTAATGAACCGGAAATACAAACTGCTGCTCAAAATAAACTTGAGAGTTTTGCGCGCAGTATGAAAAGCAACAATTGGAAAGGTGAATCATCCAGCGCAATGCCAAGTCAAGGTTTGGGGTTGTCTTATAGTAATATCTTTAATGTAGCAGATAATGACCTGGGGGTGATTGGTTCGTTTACCTATAGTAATGGTTATTCAATTACTAACGGACATGAGTCACCGGTGCAAGCAGGGACAGACGAGTCAGACCGGTATCGTCAAATTCAAACTCCGCAAACATCTACTCGCTCGGTCAATTGGGGCGGGCTGGTAAATATCGCTTATAAAATCGGAACAAGTACATCGTTAAGTATTAAAAATCTCTATAACCGTTCCAGCGATGACGAGTCGGTGTTTTCATCAGGTAAAGATATTCCACAAGGAATTGACACACGGTTTTACAACTACCAATTTGTTCAAAAGACATTGTATTCTGGTTCTGTAAGCGGTGAGCATGCACTTCCTGAAAATATGTTGCTTGACTGGAGAGTAGGACTTTCAACCTCTGAGCGTGATGAACCCGATTTTCGCCGTCTGCGCTATTCACGCCAAAGTACAGATACCTCCTTGCCGTATGTCGCTGATATTTCAATAACACCGCAGGGTGACGGAACCCTGGCTGGGAGGTTTTTCTCGAATTTGACCGACAAAGTGCTTAACGGCGGTGTAAATTTGATGCTGCCTATTGGGAGTGAAGTTAAACTCAAATTTGGCGGTTCGACCGATGAGCGTACGAGAACATTCAGTGCACGTTCATTCACGATTAATCAACCGAATGGAAATGCCGACAGCGTTGATTTTTCACAAACCCCTGATAAATTATTGACAGAAAATAATTTCCGTGTAGGGCAGCTTGGATTAAGCGAAGATTCTAAAGCCAGTGATTCATACGATGGAACAGAGTCGCTTTTTGCCGGCTATGCAATGGTTGATATGCCTTTTGAGTTGCTTGGTGGTGATTTTAGATTCATCGGCGGTGCTCGTGTAGAAGATAACACAATTAAATTAAACAGTTTTGGTACTGCCGGTGATACTATAAATATAAATTACAGTACTTTCGATGTTCTCCCTTCGCTTAATGTATTGTTCAAGGCGACCGGCTCTACCAATGTTCGTTTTTCGGCAAGTCAAACCCTTACTCGACCTACGTTCAGAGAAGTTGCTCCGTTTGCATTTTATGATTTCCGCAGCTTATCTATTGTAACGGGTAATCCTCAACTCAAGCGTACTCTTATTCAAAACTATGATCTTCGTTTAGAGACATTCCCTAATCCGGGAGAAGTTCTTTCAATCGGCGGTTTCTATAAAGTATTCAAAAACCCGATTGAAGAAGCAATTCAGCCGACCTCGAGTGAGTGGATAAAAACATTCTCTAATGCCGAAAGCCGTGATTCAAGCGGCAGTGTAACAAGCGAAGGTGTCGCCTATAATTACGGAATTGAACTGGAGGGACGAAAGAGCTTGAGTTTCCTAGGGGGATACTTTTCAAACTTTCTTTTTAGTGTGAATTACGCAATCATCCGCTCGGAAATTTCAGTAATGTACGGACGCCTTACCGATACTCGTCCGATGTGGGGACAATCACCTTATACCCTAAATCTTGGACTTTTCTTTGTAGAGCCGGAATATAAAACTGCTATCAATGTTGCATACAATCGTTTCGGACGTAGGATTGTTCAAGTAGGAGCTATTGGATTCTTGCCTAGTCCTCACGTATATGAGGAACCGAGAGATGTAGTTGATTTTTCAATTATTCAACCAATAGTGGATGCTCTTGAAGTAAAATTAGCAGTACGTGATATCCTCAATCAGGAATATACTCGTACCACAGACGGACTCGTTAGCGGATATGCTGTAAAAGGCACAACTATTAATCTCGGTATTAGTTATAAGTTTAAGTAATTAGTTGATTTTTAATTACGTTCAATCGGAATTTATTTTTTATTTTTTTTAGGATAGAAACTATGAAGAGAATAGTTCTTACTATGATGGTGTTTGTACTTGGTACAGTTGCACTGTATGCACAGCCGACCAGTATTACCTTAAAGTCGCCCGGTGCTAATCCGGGTGAGGAATATCGCGCAGGAAATTCCTATGACATAACGTATGATACAACAGGAACATATCGGAGTCGCTTCCGTTTTCAATTTGGTACATCATCAACCGGACCATGGACCGACTTAATAGGTGCCACAAACGTCTTAGACAGTGCAAGACGCGGTTCGTTCCCCGGTGGCTTCAGAGTTCCTGCAGTTATCACTCAAACGGGCTATGTACGCATGGTATTGCTAAACGCAGACGGCACTCTCAATGAAAGCGTAACGAGTATATCTAAAAACTCATTCAAGACGATTCAGCCACAGCCCTCAAAGATAGATTCGGTACTCAAGGGGTCAATTACCGGAAATCTAACCTTGACACGTAATAAAATATATGGCTTACGAGGATATGTTCATGTTATGTCGGGTGCTACACTTACTCTCGAACCGGGAACAGTTGTTTTCGGGGATTCAGTTGGTGTTAATTCTGCTTTAATAATTAATCGCGGTGCAAAAATCGTTGCCGATGGTCGTGCCGATGCCCCTATTGTATTCACTAGTATTGCTCCTGCAGGTCAGCGAGCAGCCGGTGATTGGGGTGGACTTATAATTCTTGGAAGATCACCTATCAATAATCCCGGCGGTGAAGCAATTTTAGAAGGTGGTTTTGACGCTAATGATAAAACCCGTTGGTTCTACGGTGGCACTGATCAGAGTGACAATTCCGGTATCCTTCGGTATGTGCGCGTTGAATTCGGTGGAATTGCATTGCAACCAAATCAAGAATTAAACGGGATTACACTTGGTGGTGTTGGGCGCGGTACAATATTAGAGCACGTACAAAGCAGCTATGCCAATGACGACGGTTTTGAATGGTTCGGCGGAGCAGTTGATGCTAAATATTTGATTTCAAATGGCTGTTTAGATGATGATTTTGATACAGATAACGGATTTAGCGGGCGTGTACAGTTCGCTGTATCACAACGTTATGAAAAACGTGCTGATCAGTCAACCAGCGAAACATTCGAATCGGATAATGATGCAAGCGGTTCCGGTAATAAGCCACTTACTAGTGCAATTTTCTCGAATGTAACATCAATTGGTCCATTGTCGAATGTTGCAAATACTCCTAATTCACGGTTTGGTGCCGGTGCGCAAATTCGCAGAAATTCTCGTCAATCAATTTGCAATTCGATTTTTCTGGGCTGGCCCCGCGGAATTGAAATTGCTCAAGTTGCTTCTATGACTGCTGCTTTTAATGACTCAATTGCAGTTCGCAATTGCTCATGGTTCGGTGTGAAATCTACATGGCTCAATTTAGCGGGCGGAACACCTCCGGGCGGAATGACAGTAGATTGGATAAAAGGTTCAACATTCCAAAATACAATTGATGCTATATCACCCGACGCAGCAATGCTAGAAAATCCTTTTAACGAGCAGCAATTTAGTGCTTTGCCCAAAACAGGATCTCCTGTGTTAACCGGTGCTTCGTTTGTAAAAACATCCGGGTCGGTAGCTATTGATGATCCATATTTTGAAAAGGTGAATTATCGTGGTGCTTTCGGAACGAAACGTTGGGATTTGCCATGGGCAAATTATAATCCGATTAATGCTGTCTATGCTGCAGGCGGACCTACCGCAGCTGGTGGAAATTTAAAAATTACCTACCCAAATGGCGGCGAGTCATTTGCTGCGAATACAGCACAAGATATTAAATACGATACTGCAAATACATTCGGACTTAAGTTCAAGTTTCAATTTGGGAATACCCCAAGCGGTCCATGGACTGACATTGCATCGGCAACAAATATCGCAGATGCTTCAGCTCGTGGAACAGTCAAGAGCGGTTTTGCTGTACCTAACAATGTGACTACAAGCGCATATATACGCATGGTAATGCTTAACCCTGACGGTTCGGTCAACGAAGGGTTTGCTGACGTAAGCGATGCACCGTTTACAATTACACCCGGAATTGCAAAAACTCTCAAAATTCTTACTCCGGGTAAAGCGGCTGGTGAAAAATACAGAGCTGGAAATTCTTATGATATTACATACGACACAACCGGTAATTATCGTCTGCGCTTCCGTTTTGAATTTGGAACTTCTTCGACAGGACCATGGACAGTGCTGCCCGGTATGAGTAATATAATTGACAGTAATGCAAGTGGATCAGTTCGCCGGGGATCGCTTCCGGGTGGCTTTAGAGTTCCCTCTATTGCAACAACTACCGGATATATCAGAATGGTTCAAAATAACGATACAACACAACAAGCTATAACTGCAAATCCTTTTGAAATTGTAAAACCGTCAGTTTCAAAAATTGACTCATTACTTAAAGATGCTATTACAGGATCGGTAACGCTGTCAAATACTAAAATTTACGGTTTGAAGGGGTATGTTCATGTTCTTTCAGGCGGCACTCTCAATATTCAAGCCGGAACAATCATACTTGGTGATGAAGTTGGAGTAAATTCTGCACTTATCGTTAATCGTGGTGCAAAAATCAATGCAACAGGAACCCCAACCTTACCCATTGTGTTTACAAGCAGTGCGCCTCCGGGACAGCGTGCAGCAGGTGATTGGGGCGGTTTAATTATTCTCGGTAAAGCAAGAATTAATAATCCGGGTGGAGAAGCAATTTTAGAAGGCGGATTTGACGCAAACGATAAAACTCGCTGGTTCTACGGTGGTACTGACGATGAAGACAATTCCGGTACACTTAAATATGTACGAGTCGAGTTTGGTGGAATTGCATTGCAACCAAATCAAGAATTAAACGGCATAACACTTGGCGGTGTAGGTCGCGGAACGACGATTGATTATGTACAATCAAGCTATGCTAATGATGATGGTTTTGAATGGTTCGGCGGCTCTGTTAATGCAAAACATATTATTGTAAACGGTTGTCTTGATGATGACTTCGATACAGATAATGGGTTTAGCGGAAAAGTTCAATTTGGAATCAGCCAACGGTATAAAACCCGCGCAGACCAATCTACAAGTGAATCATTTGAATCAGATAATGATGCAAGCGGCTCATTTAACAAACCATATACATCAGCAATTTTCTCAAATATGACGTCAGTTGGTCCGCTAGCCGATACATCAACTGCTCCAAATTCACGTTTTGGTGCCGGTGCGCAAATCAGAAGAAATTCTCGCCAAAGCATCGTTAACTCAATATTCCTTGGATGGGGACGCGGGATTGAAATTTCTTCAGTAGGGACTATGACTGCAATGCTTTCAGATTCACTTCTTGTAAAAAATTGCTCGTGGTATGGTGTTAAGTCCACTTGGTTAAATCTTGCAGGTGGTGTTCCACCGGTAGGCATTGATGTAAATTTTCTAGCAAAAGCTGAATATGGTAACACAATTGACAAATCAACTGCAAATAATGCTCAACTTCAAGACCCTTTTGTTGAAACAACATTCAACCCGTTACCAAAAACCGGCTCTCCAGTTTTAGCAGGAGCTAGCTTCACAAAAACAGGTACAGTTGTAGGGATTGATGATGCATTTTTCGACAAAGTAACTTTCCGTGGTGCTTTTGGAACAGAGCGTTGGGATTTGCCATGGTCAAACTACGACCCGATTAATGCGGATTACAAAGCACAAATCAGTGGTGGAGTTGAAGAAGATGCAGCTATTGCAGGTGTTGCAATTGAAGTAATGCCTAATCCTTCAACCGACCATGCATCTGTACGGTATGCGTTAGCAAACAATTCTAATGTGACAATCAGATTGGTAGATGCTCTTGGGACACTGAACGCTACATTTGTCAGCGGCGAATTCCAAACACAAGGTGTTTATCAATTCGGAATCGAAACATCCGAATTGCCAAGCGGCGTATATTTTGTTCAGATTCTTACACAAGACGGACGTAAAATTACAACACACAAGTTATCGGTTGTTCGTTGATAGTAAGAACACCTTCACACGAAGAAAAACGGGCTTTCTCTCATTAAAGAGAGAAAGCCCGTTTCGATTTTAAAAACAAGATTAGGTAACAATCTGAATACACAGAACTAAACGAAGTCATTTAAACGTACAATTATAAGGATATATCTTATCCAAAAAAAACGTTTTAATCATATTACTAAAAGAAACATTTGTATATTTGCTACTGAATTGTCATCAGGTTTAATTTAAAACAGTATTGGCAAAGTAAGATTCAGAAACAAGTTAAACATCGTATAAATATAGATAAATATGAGAGGCATCCAAGATACATCCAATATGACCTTTCGCCAGTTGATGGGCAATGGTTTACGTTATGAAATTCCAAAATTTCAGAGAGATTATACATGGGAAAGTGAACAATGGGATGACCTGTGGCAAGATCTTAAAATGCTCATTTCAGATGAGGAAATAGAGCATTATATGGGGTATTTGGTTCTTCAAACAATAGACAATAAAAATTATACAATCATAGATGGTCAGCAAAGATTGACAACAATGAGTATCCTGATACTTGCAGTATTAAAGTGCTTAAATGAACTTGTGGAAACGTCAATTGATAAGGAGAACAACCAAAAACGAAAAGATACATTACTCAATAGTTATATAGGGTATATTGACCCGGTAACATTGATTCCAAAAAACAAATTAAAGCTCAATAGAAACAGCGATGATTATTATCGAAACAACTTGGTTCTGCTAAGAGATTTACCGATTCGTAATACCAACGTTTCCGAAAAAAACATGAGAGAGTGTTTCTTGTGGTATTATGAAAAAGTGAAAAAAGAGTATAAAACAGGTGAGGAATTGGCAGGGTTTATTGAGAATGTCGTTGATAAGTTATTCTTTACTGTTATAAAAGTTACAGATCAACTAAATGCTTTTAAAGTATTTGAAACACTTAATGCTAGGGGAGTTCAGCTTTCATCTTCGGATTTATTGAAAAATTATCTTTTTTCAGTGGTTGATGAAACAAGACCACATATATCTGAAATTGAAGAATTAGAAAATATATGGAGTAGTATTAGCGGAAAATTGGGAAATCAAAAATTTGAAGACTATTTAAGATATTATTGGAACAGCTATAATAATACTGTTAGGAAAAACAATCTTTTTAAAGTGATTAAAAAGAGTATCATAAACAAGAAAGAAACCTTCAATCTGCTAAGAAACCTTAGAGATACTGCTGATTTATATCTTGCACTTCAAAATCCAGACGATGAATTTTGGAAAGGAAAAAACGAAGTAAGTAATGCGCTCTATGAATTAAAGTTGTTCCAGATAAAACAAACAAATTCTTTGTTGCTATCAGGTTATAAGAATTTATCTGCGGATAAATTTACTAAATTAGTAAAATATTGCTCTGTAATTTCCTTCCGTTATAATGTCATAGGAGGTTTTAATCCTAATGAACAGGAAGAAATTTATAATTCAATCTCTAAAAAAATTTATTCTCAAAAATCTTTTGATGTATCTGATTTCAGTCCTATATATATTCAAGATAATAATTTTGAAAATAATTTTTCAACAAAACAATTCAAAAATACTTCTAGAAATCACAAAATTGTAAAATATATTTATTCGAAAATTGAAGAATATAAATATAAAAACGAAATAAATCCTGAAAGTGATATATATACGATTGAACATATTTTACCGGAGAGTGCAGATGAAACATGGGGTGAATTTTCAAATGAAGAAGTTAATCGCTCAATTTATCGTTTAGGGAACTTAACTTTATTGGAAAAGAAACTAAATAAAGAGGCAGGTGTACTACAATATGAGCAGAAAAAAACTATTTTTTACAAAAGTAATTGCAATCTAACAAAAGTAATTCCCGAGTATTATTCTATATGGAGTGAAGATAAGATTTCAGCCAGGCAAAAACAATTAGCCAAAGAAGCAAAGGCAATCTGGAAAATACAGTTTTAAATTACATTTCTCTTTCTACAATTTCCGGCTCCAGTTCTGCCTCTACTTGTCGCCATATCTTTTGGCATGGGAAACGGTTCTCATAGAGGGCACGACCGACAATAGCCGAATCAACACCATCACGGTGTAATTCTTGAACCTTCCACAATTGCTCCGGTCCTGCTATACCTCCGGCTTCTGTTACACGTAAACCGGACTCTTTGGCAATGCGTCTGAGCATTTCAAAATCAGGTCCTACGAGCGATCCCTCCCAAGAAATGTCGGTATAAACCAATCTCTTTACACCTAACTCCTTAGCAAAAAGTGCGTATTCTGTATCGCTCACCTGCTTGTCGAGTGTAGGGAAAACAACTTGACCGTTTTTAGCACGGATACCAACTACAATTTTACTGGGAGTAAATTCCTTTATTAGTGCTTTTATTCCGTCGGGGTCAGTGTAAATCAATTCATTGACTATTACACGATAAATTCCATGCTCAAGCCAATACCAACATTCATCGGTTGTATGAAAATTTGAGAGAAGCTGAACCGGAATGTCTACCGAACGGATAATTTCCAAAATTGTGTTGCGGTTAGCAGCATTATCACGACCTTCCATGCTGTCTAAGTCTGTAATATGAAGGGTTTTAGCGTTTTCTCGTCTCCACAGGCGTGCTAACTCGAACGGGTGATCTGAGATAAGTGAATACATATTTTCTGTTCCCGGTTCGCCCATAATACATCGTGCGCAATGTCCGGCAGAAAGATCAATTGATGGAATAAGTAAAATCATAGTGTACCCCGTACAAGAAAAGAAGAAATCCCTGCTATAAACGATTGAAGCTCTAATTGATTGACTAAACGTGAATTAGAAGCTGTTTCTTGTGAAAAACAATCAATTGCCTGTTGAAATTCGTTCTGAACAGCATGAACAGCACCCAATACAAACAAACGCAACCCTTCACGATGAAGATCAGTACTGCTAAACATTAGCCAGCTTTTGGCAATATCTGAGTTACCGGCTGCAAGAGCTATTTGAGCAAGGCGTAAACGAGCAGTTTCATTTTGTTCAATTGATAATTCAGAAGAATTGACAATTGTTTCGAGAAGTGATTCCGCCTCATGATGATTACCCGCTGCAAATTCTGTCAAGCCCAAATGATAGCGAAGCCAGTTATCATTTGGATTGTCGGTAAGTTCTTTATGAAGTAAAGTCGTATTCCGTTCTATCTTTTCGGGGGAATGCTCCGAATACCCAAAATGGCGAATTACGACGGGGGAATCTATAATTTCAAAACCAGACAAACGGATTGAACCAGCAATTTGTTCATGGATTGCACCTTCATAACGAATCTTAGGATTCCTGCGGAAAATACGGGTATATCGGTGTTCGGATTCAATTCCGCCGTCTAGTACATTCCAAATTTGTGTGTGGAGTCCGCCTGTGTTTGGATTATTAAACAGGTGGGAGATATTACTAAGTGAATCACCGTCAAGTTCTTCATCTGCATCAACTTGGATAATCCAATCAGTTCTCATTCTTTCCAAGGCATAGTTCCGTGCTTCGGAGAAATTATCAGTCCACTGTAAGAAGTGGAGTTCCACACCGACCCGAGTACAAATTTGCGGTGTTTGGTCGGTAGAGCCGGTATCAACCACAACAATTTGCTGCACAAACCCTTCAAGCGAACTAAGTGCGCGCAGAATGGAGAATTCAGCATTTTTGACAATTATTGCTGCACCAAGTGAAGGAGTTGTAGCCATGAGTTTATTGTGATGATTCAATTAGTTTACCGCACTTCAGCCCCCGCCCCTACTACACTTTCAGGAGTAACGAGCGCAAGTGTACCTTCAGGAGTATTTGCAGCAAGTAGCATTCCTTGGGATTCCATTCCCATCAGTTTTGCAGGTTGAAGATTGGCGACCACAACTACAGTTTTTCCGATCATTTCTTCAGGTGTATAGAATTTTGCTATCCCAGCCAAAATTTGCCGTGTTTCGTTACCGAGATTTACTTGTAATTTGAGTAATTTCTCAGACTTTGGTACACGTTCTGCCTTCTCGACGATTGCAGTACGAAGATGAATTTTCTTAAAATCATCAATAGTTATCGTGTCCTTTTGTTCTGTTTCAGGTACTGTTGCTTGAGTTGTTGGGTTCATCCTTTCTACTTGTTCGGTAATTGTTGAATCTTCAATTTTAGCAAATAACACTTCGGGGGAAGCCATAGGGGTCAATTCTGCAATTGCAGGTAATGCGGCTATACTCCAACGGTCAAGAATTTCGGAATCCGGTTCGCCGGTATGTGATTCAATGCCAATCATTTGGGAGAGGGTCGTGCAAGTATTCGGCAATATCGGGGCAAATAATACCGACAACGCGCCGATGGTTTGTGAGCATATATAGAGCGTCTTTGCACAGTCATCATTATCAGATTTTACTGTTTTCCACGGAGCTGCATCGTTGAAATACTTATTAGCTGCACGGGCAATATTCATTGTTTCACTTACTGCATCACGAAAACGGAAGCGTGAATAATGGTCTGCAGTTTTCTTCGCTCCGAAATGAAGTGCAGCAATCAATGCAACATCGTTTGGAGAGAAATATCGGAGGTGCTTACTCTCATACTTTTCAACAGCTTCCTCTTTTGATTCTTCTCGGCTGAAATCTTCCAAGAGTAATTTCCAAGCATCAGGTAACTTGGCAAAACGTTCCGGCAGTGCTGGTACTTTCCCGTCAAAATTCTTATGCAAAAACTGAACGACCCGATTAACGAAATTTCCAAAAATTGCTGCAAGTTCGTTGTTGTTCCGCGCTTGCAAATCCTGCCACGTAAAGTCCGAATCTTTTGTTTCGGGCAAGTTCATTGCAATCGTATAGCGAAGGGAATCAGTTTGAGAAGGTGACGGGAAATCACGCTGATAATCATGAAGGAAAATTCCCCAATTCATTGACTTGGAAAACTTCTTACCTTCAAAATTCATAAATTCATTCGCCGGGACATTCGCGGGGAGAATGTAATTCTCCCTAGCCATAAGCAGCATAGGGAAAATGAGCGTGTGGAATACGATATTATCCTTACCCAAGAATGCGACATATTCTGTGTTCTGATTCTGCCACCACTGTTTCCATTCTTCGGGATTATTATGAAGTTTAGCCCATTCTTTTGTAGCTGAAATATACCCCAAAACCGCCTCGAACCACACGTAAATCACCTTGCCTTTTGCTCCTTCGACCGGAACAGGGATTCCCCACGTCATATCACGTGTAGCTGCACGGTCGGCAAGCCCTTGCTTCAGCCATGAACGGCTTTGCTGCAACACATTGTCTTTCCATTTGCTTGCATTGCTTTCGATGTAGTTTTCCAAACGCTCTTGGAAATCACCCATCTTGAAATACCAGTGTTTCGTAGAACGAACAACGGGTGTTTTACCCGAAACGACGCTTTTAGGGTTGATGAGATCGGTTTGATTGTAATTCGCACTACAATTATCACATTGGTCGCCCCGTGCGCGTTCGTTACCACAGTTTGGACATATCCCTTCCACATAGCGGTCGGGCAAAAACATATTTGCTTCTTCATCAAAGAATTGTTTTTCTTCTTTTTCGACGAGCAATCCTTTTTTCATCCAGTCAAGAAAAAACTCCTGAGCAGTTTCGGCGTGTTCCGGCAAGGATGTGCGCGAGAAAATATCAAAGCTCATACCGAACTGTTCAAACGCTTGCTTATTGGCAAAGTGATACTTATCAATAATTTTATCGGGTGTGGTGTTTTCTTTATCTGCGCTGATGGTAATCGCCACTCCATGTTCATCCGAGCCGCACACAAACAGCACCTTACGTCCCGAAAGCCGCAAAAACCGTGCATACATATCGGCAGGGAGATACGCCCCGGCAAGATGTCCGAGATGAAGAAAACTATTGACGTAGGGGAGTGCGGCTGTAATGAGAGTTTGGGTCATGAGTTTGATTTGATTTCTATGTTGTTTTTGTTGTCAGTTGGGAATTGAAAACTACAGTTTCCTTAGGTTAATAAAGTCTTTAAAACACTTGTAAACTCGTTGTGAAATTTATTAAAACTATGAGATTGATTTTGTAGCTTCTCTAAATTAGCTGTTTTCATAAGTTCTTCTACGATCAGTCTCTTCTTCTCGTATGGAAGATTAGAACCATAAACTTGTTGTTTAACGTCATTCTTTAGTATAGTTTCTAATGAATGACTTATATTTAACTGAGAATCTTCTGTGTGATATTTGATATATAAAAGCCAATGTTCAATACATTGAACCGGAAGCATGATTACGCATCTATCGCGATATTGACCTTTTAAGCCAGTATCAAATTTTGAGTACTTTAATTTAAAGCCATTTTCTATGTGTGTATCTGCATCGCGACAGACAAAAAACATATTTACTTTATAACGTTTATCAATAAAAGATACTTTGCAGGCATTGACAAATCGCTTGTCAACTTGATTGTCATTTTCAGCTTTTATATGAGTATTTACCTTAATAAATTCTACATCTTGATTCGCAAATTGTGATAATATGATTCTTAGAAAATCTTGATGCGCCCTATCTTCACAAATCATAGAATATTTAATCGTTGTCATCAGGTACTCCCCCCAAGAAGCCCATAGCCCAATGTTCACCTAGTGCATCAGTAAATGGAATCGGCTCTTCGCCTGCTGCCTTAAATTGCTGATTATGCGGTTCAATCACATCTTGTTGAAGGTTTTTCACAGTAGTTTCTTGGCCTTCCCGCTCTACAATATAAACGGCTTCGGGTATATCTGCGAATGTATCAACTACAGCCGTTGAATGAGTAGTGAGTATTACCTGAATCCCTTTTTCTTCTGCAAGTTCAAAAATCAAATCCATTGTCTCGCGAATTCTTCTTGGGTGTATACCTTTTTCAGGTTCTTCAAGAAGAAGAAGTTTGGGTGGTTCAGGTTGATGGATTATACATAATAACGATAAGAAATAGAGTGTTCCTTCAGAGAGAGATTCTGCCCAAAATATTCTTCCATGTATATCAGTTAATCCAATTTTTGCCAATGATTTATTGTTGTATTTTTCTTGAAGTTCTTTCGGTGGTTTATCAACTAAATCAAAGCTAATCGATTTGAACTCAGGAGCAAACTGACGTAAATCTTCTGTTATTATATCAAAGATAGCTTGATAACGATTTCTCATTACTTGTAGAAAGGCTACTAAATTTCCAGCATCCTCATTCACGGATTGTTCGTTTTGAATTGGATACAATTCAAGAAGTTTGCTAGGTTCTGGGCGGTAAATTTTAAGATTATGAATTGGAGTAAATATTTGGGATGGAATCGGGGCTTTAAAATAACTTAAAGCATGGTCGGGTAATGTAGATATTCTATTAATTGAACCCTCACGTTTTATATATCTTGTTCCCATATAACCTCGGCTACTACTAACATGCGCACCTATGTTTGTAGTAGGTGGAACTTTTTCAGAATAGTTGTAATAAACTAACTCAAAATCTTCAAAAGAATTATTAAGGGATTCAACATCGTCAATTGACACTTGTTCGGGAACATCTTTAGTTGTTGAGTAGGCAACCGCAAACGATGGCTCGATGTTGTCTTTTTTATAATGGGAAAGAGTAATTCCACCAAATCCAAAAGGGATGTTTTTATCTGATAATTCAGAAATAAATTGCAAAGCAATTAAATCACTTTCAATAAGCTCATTTTCTTTAACCAAACTAAAGAATAAGGGCTGTAAATGTTCTTTATCGGGTATTTCTTCGTTAAGAACATTGCCAAAAAACTTCAGCGCCTTCAATATATTCGACTTACCACTGTTGTTAGGTCCTATAAGTAAATTTACAGGCTGAAGACCTTTCAACTCCACATCTTTTAAACTTCGGAAGTTTTTAATTTTTAATTCTGTTATCATAAGTATTCTACAAGAAGTAGTAATTGCTCAAATTTACTGGCAAAAAATATCTATAAATCTTTATATCCAACCACGTACCAAACTACCCAAGTTGCCCTGCAACCCTCACCCTATTATTATTCTTAATCACAACAAGGGTAATATCATCATGCTGTTTCGCCTTGCCGATAAATTTTTGTATGTCGGTAATAATACCTTGCAATAGCGAAAGTGCATCAGTTTCTGGACGTTTTACAGAAGTCAGCAAACCCTTCATGTCGAATTCCTCACCCGATAAATTCACTGCCTCCGTAACACCGTCGGTATAAAGTATTAATGCGTCACCCGCATCAAGACGTACCGTGTAATTGGAAGTAACTTGGTTGAATACCTGTCCGCTGTTTAAGCCGAGTGCTAGCCCTTTCCCTTCAAGTGCTTCTGTTGTGCCGTTGCTCTTCCTGATTAAAATTGGGTTGTGTCCGGCTTGAGAGTAGGTGAATTCCATTGTAGCCGTATTCAATACCCCATAAATTAACGAAATGAACTTACCGCGCTCCATTGTCTCATAGAGCAGTTTATTAACCTTGCAAAGAATATCCGCAGGGGAAAGCGACTGCTGAATCTGTGATACAATCACACCCTTTGCCAGCGTGATATAGAACGCAGCAGACATCCCCTTGCCGGAAACATCCCCGATTAATATTCCTAAATGTGTTTCATCCAACGGAAAAAAATCATAATAATCGCCTCCAACTTCAAATGCCGGAATACATGTTGCTGCCACATCCAGCATCGGATATATCGGCATCTTTGCCGGAAGCAACCGCCTTTGAACGAGTTGCGCTGCCGTGAGTTCGTCGCGAAGACGTTTTTCTTCTTCTAGGCGATAGAGGTATTGGGGCTTATAATCTTCTTCGTGTACTTTCTCAGGTGAACGAAGGTATCCGATTATTCCAAGCCCTACCATTATGACGACAATCAAATAAAAGGCATATTGTAACTCAGGGAACCCGCCTGCTAGCGGAAGGAAAAATATTATTCCGTTTAATACCCCGACCACTCCCATTGCCAAAACATCGGCAAAAAAGAAAACAGTTATATAGGTTGCGCTTACAGCAAAGCTCTGTAATAAAACAGGCAAGGACGGCGCATCCTGCAAGCCGTAAAACATCATGAAGAAAATAAGATTGCCCACAACTACCCCGACAATCTTCCATTTACGTGAAAAGAACCTGTAACTTATAGCCGGAGAAAGTAATCCGATAGCCAAATTAATAAGCGGCGTAAAAAGCAGAGCAACCGACACAATAATAAAAGGACTATGCAGAAGGGAAAAGAAATTGCCATTGAATACAATGGTTTGCAACGATTTATCTAAATGCATCTGGCTGAACATCCAGTAGATAAACGGGAATGCACAGGAACTGATAAAAGTAATTGCCATTCCGATGAGAATACTCCGTCCTGCGAAATAAGATTTCCACGGGGAGTCAATCAGCCGACGAAGGGTGTAGAATTTTTCGGGGAATTGCTCCAATGCAAGGGAAACCACACCGCCGAGTGGCATTCCCCCCAACAAAAAGCCGACGAAAATAAACGTCGAAACTGAAATTAAAAGAATGGCAGTAATAGAAAGTCCACCGGAAAACGAGAGCGAAACCGAAACAAAATACATCGTAATACAAACACTTGCTATGAATGTAAAGACAAGACTAACACCTTTTTTGCGCAATTGGGCAATAAATACTCCTATAAACGAGATAAGTACTAACACAAAAATTACAGCGACAACACCGCGAAAAGTTGCAAATCTATCTTCTTTTGTCTGTGCAATTCTCCTCGGCTGGTAATCGGTCTCCCATCCTATAAGCCATGTGTTTGGAACAAGGGAACTTGACGTAACAGCTGTAAGATGAGCTTTCTCAAGATGATGAGGATAACTTGCAATGGTCGCTACGAATGAGTACCCGTTTTCTGTTTTTTCGGGTTGCCATTGTATTGATTCACCTTTGTATTTTGGAGGAAGAAATCGTAGAAGCGATTCCAAAATTGCAGTTGTATCTTGTTCAAGCGATGAGAGTTCTACTTTTTGTAGACGCTCTAATGCAAGGACTTTGCCTTCAAGGGTTAATTCAACTTTTAGATAATAATCAAAATCTGATTTATTTTTTTTGGAAAGATTCTGCCTTGTACCGATACTGAAATTAACGTTCTCGCTTTGCTTTTTCTGAACGATTGAAACTTTTGAAAGGTAGGGGATATTGTACTTTTCGACATATCGCTCGGCTTCAAATGTACCGAGAGTATCGGAAATTGCTGATGTAAGATCGCTGTTAAAATTCGGACGTAAAGTTACAGAAATCGTATCGGCTGAAATATTTGATTCACGTAATAAACTATCTACGATAGTAGTAGTTACTTTGGGTGGAGCAACTTTTAGAACCGGAGTAATCCAGTATGTTTCCATCATACAGTACAGTACGAGCGCAGCCGCACCGAGAGCAAAAATTATCCAGTCTATCGAACGTCGAGTTTGTGGAAAATAGTCCATAATTGTATGTGGTTCAGTCTCGAAAAATTTGAATAATACCCGATGCAGTTCGTGTTGTAGTGCGAATATTTGTTATTCAATGAATTTTATCTGTCAAGTATAGGACTCTAAATAAAAATCATTCGTAATCCTAAACACCAAAACAAAGAAAAATCTGCCCTAAATTTCTCTCAAAAATAACAAAAAAATGGCGTTTCGAGCCGATAAAGGTAGGATTTAACTCATGGTACTAGCGTGACTAGGCAGCCAGTAGTGTTCATTCTTAGGATTAAACTACGTACAGCAATTAAAAAGCCCTGTTGCTTCGGTGAAAAACAACAGGGCTTTGCCGTATATGAGTGGTGAATTATTTTGTAGGGAAAACAGGTTCAAAGAGTATATAAGGTGTTTTCGGAACTTCGTTCGGTGGGACGACAGCCGGAGCAGGATTGCCCTTAACACCAAGTGATTTCACAAATTTATAGATTGAACTGAGGTCGTACTTTGTCATGGCATGCAATGCCCACCATGGCATTGGAGGTGCACCTTTGGTGGTGCTGGCGTATTCCACCCATGACTCTTCGGTCATGGAATTGATAAGCAAACGTAAATTGAGCGGATAGGTAGTTCCCCACGGACCTTTGAAACCCATTGCCGAACCGGTCAGCCATTCTGATTCCGGAAGTTTACCACCTGATAGATTGAATCCGTCAGTGTGGCAATCATTGCAACCGCCAACCATAATTAAATATCTGCCTTGAGAGATTTGTTTGTCAATTTTTTGCTTGACCACAGGCATAGGTGCAGCTTCAGCTGTATCATGCGGGGTAAACGAACAAGAAGAAAGTGACATAACACCGGCAGCGAGCATAGCACAAAGAGAGGAGTAAACCATAACAACAATCAAAAAAGTAAAACAAAAAAAATGTAGAATTACCTGCCGCAAAATTCGTGGTTTTCGGCGGTAAGTTTCAGCCATCTTATTGTTTACTATTCGATGTCGGATAGTGGTTTTCGGAGTAGAAATTGTTGGCTTATGAATGGAAATTGTGGTGAGGTTCAGATTCCGTTGCAACCTTGGCAAGGAATAATTCGGTCAACGGTTTTCCTGTTATTTTGGATTCAAGCCAAAGCGAAAAGTCGAATAAGTCTAGTATCGTAGTATCGTTAGAGGCGTTTGCGCCTTGAAGCTGTTTGTGGAGTTGAATAAAATGAACGGTTAATTCACGTCTGGAAATTACATCTGAAACTTTTTTGAGAAAACGCAACACAATTTGCTCTGGTTTTCCAAGTCGCTCACGCTTAGCAAGGTAGCGGTAGGTAGAGCGAACGGTATATTCGAGCAGTGAGCTGTTACCGAGTTCATAGTGGATAACGAGTGCCAGAAGTTTTGCAGCCGAAACAATATCACGGCGAATATCCGGCTGTTCCTCAATTGAACGGTTCAGCCAAACAAGTGCTTCCTCCCATTTGCAGGCAAACACCAGTATTACACAAATATTGAAACATATCGGACGGTAAAGTTGCAGTCCGATTTGCTTCCGATAGCGTATAATTCCTTTATGCCATACCGCGATTCTCTGAACTCCTTCGTCTAATTTGCCTGAATTAAGAAAATAGAACACCTCCATAGTTGTTTTCATAACGAATGCTTCAATGCGGGCTGCTTCGTACAGTTTGTTATCAAGTTTCAGAATCATTTGCTCAAAAGCAGAGAGAGTTCTCTCTGCCTCGTCAAATAATCCGGCTAGAATGCAACGCTGAACAAATAACTGTACTCCTCGAATATACACCATCGGCTTTTCAACTATCAGATCGGGGCGCTCTTGCATTATTTGGTAACGGCGTCGTGCATATTTCAAGGCAACTGTAATATCATTCCCGTGCATATTCTCCGCGATAACGAGAATATTATAGAAACTGAGTTTGGCATTGTAAGTCAATGCAGTTTCTTCCGATTGCAGTAGTGGGTGTGCCAAAATTTTGGTAAGTTCGTCGGTCGGTTCTCCGCCGGACATTCCTTCGCGGCTATTAAGGATGGAAATAGCATCGTTGAGATCACGGTATTGTTCCGTAATGCTGATATATTTAAGAATTTTTAGCTTCTCTTTGGTAATTTCTTGTAGCCGCTGACGTGCCGGAGCAGTAAGAGCTCCAGCTTCAATGGTGACAAACTGCCAATTCAAAATTTTAAGGGCTAGTTCCCATTCTTCATATTGATAGGCGAGTGTTTTTGCACGAATGATAAGTTTTTTTGCTTGAGAGCGCAGACTGCGTCGCCATAGGAAAGAAATATCGGCTAGCATTTCGAGCAGTTCACGTTCAGTAGTAGACTCGCTGTAGAACGCTCGCAAACTTTCGAGGAGGAGTTTGTTGAGGTAATTTTTTACGGCAGAAATGCGGTGGAGAAAACCGGATTTTGAAAGTCTGCGTTTGAGCACATCTTCGTCCCATTCATCCATTTTATCGAGCGCAGTAAAAAGAATGATATAGTCGTTTTTTTCACCGATAACGTGTTTTGCAGTGTACTTTTTGAAATATCCTTTTTCGGCGGAAGTAAGAGATTTCACCAGTCGAAAAAGGTCGTCGGATGATTTCATTCGTTGTTCAAATTACCTGAAAAAAAGCAAATCCTTACATTCAACGCTAAACGATTGTATTCGGGAATACGTCCCAAGAAACCGTTTTAAGATAACTTCACTCATGTACAGTTAAGGGAAGAATATGTTTGCTCATTTTTTTATCGGGGTGTGCTGTTTGTTTGGCTTCGGGCGTATGTTCATTCTGTTCAAACGGCTTGGCGGAGAGAACCAAAAGCGAACTCTCCGCGAATTGATTATCATCTTTGCGCTCCTGTTTATTATGCCGTTTGTCGTATCTGCATTCCTAATTCGTTAGAGTTTAACGCACTTTGAATGTTGCCATCGCAACAATTGCAAGCATCACCGCAACAATATAAAATCTCACAACAATCTTAGATTCATGCCATCCGCTTTTCTCAAAATGATGATGTAGAGGTGACATTTTAAATAACCGCCTTCCTTCACCAAAACGTTTCTTTGTGTATTTGAAATAACTCACCTGAATAATAACCGACAGTGTTTCAGCAAAGAATATCCCGCCTAAAATAGGTAACATAAATTCCTTTTTAATCAGAATGCACAAGCAACCGACGGCTCCGCCAAGTGCAAGCGAACCGGTATCTCCCATAAAAACTTGTGCAGGGTAGGAATTATACCATAAAAAACCTAAAGCCGCTCCGACCAAAGCAGCGCAGAATACCGTAAGCTCCTCTGTGCCGCGTAAGTGGACAATATTAAGGTACGAAGCGAAAATTGCATTGCCCGATACGTAGGATATAACAGCGAGCGCGAGAGCAACAATTCCAACAGTACCGATTGCCAAGCCGTCCAATCCATCAGTAAGATTTACTGCATTTGAGGTAGCCGTAAGGATAAATATTACGACTGGAATATAGAGAATTCCAAAATCAAAGTTGATGTTTTTGGCAAATGGAACAGTAGTCAACGTACTTATTTTTGAAAAAACCGGAGAGAACCATTCCGGAAAAAAATAGATTGACCCGCCTACAATCAGCCCAACAAATACCTGCCCGATAATTTTATACCGTCCGATTAGCCCCTTACGTAACTTTTTGATAACTTTTAGATAATCATCCAAAAAACCTACAAGTCCGAGCAATGCAGTAACAAGCACTATCAATATAATATACATATTGAAAATGTTTGCCCAGAGAAGGGTAGGGACAAGCAGTGCCGTGAGTACAATCAATCCGCCCATTGTAGGTGTTCCTGCTTTCGAGGAATGATTACCGACTGCTTGAAGTTCACTTTTTGCAGATTCACCGATTTGCTTGCGTTTGAGCAGCGCAATGATTTTAGGACCAACTATAAAGCTGATTAGGAGAGCTGTAATTGCCGCCGCCGCCGCCCGAAAAGTAACGTATTGAAACACGCCAAATCCCGGCGTATCAAACGTAGTACGTAACCATTGAGTAAGATAGTAAAGCATAGTTCTATAGTGTAACCTTTGTAGTCTATGAAAGAAAAGACCGGAAAAATTCATGAAGATGTTTCAAATATACTACCTCTTACGCAAAGCCAAAGCAATAATATCGGCATTTGTAGGATTGATAAACTGTGGGGTATAATTGCCCGGCGAATGTAACTCACCGCCAATAAATTCAATATCCACAATCTCAAAAAGATTTTGAGGCGCAAGGCGTTCCATTGCCGACTGCATCGAATAGTAGCGTTGCAGATAATTATGAGGGCGGAGTCCGGTGTCTTCGTGCGCCCAATGATGGTCGTATGGGGTGGTAACGGCAACGATACCATTTGGGCGGAGAATTCTGTGAATTTCTTTCATAGCGCGATTGTCGCCGTCTTGCGGAATATGTTCAACGGTCGAAATCATCAATGCTTGGTCGAATGATTCATTAGGATATGATGTTTTGGTTATATCCTGCAATTCAACCCGAAACGGCTTGGGGAGTTTGCTTGCAACCGATTGCTGAAACCGCACGCCAACTTCATCAATGTCAATAGACGTTACGTCAAGTCCGCGCTCGGCAAGATAACGGGGTATAAATGTTTCCAGCGAGCCGATGTCAATTATGGAAGAACCTGCTGTATAATCAACCTGCGCAAGTGACCAGGAATATTCCAAACGCCTGAGCCAACCGAACGGACCGTATTTATCGCAATCTGCATTCTCACTCGGAGAGAGTTTAGTCCGGTTGTGGAATAATTCTTCCCACCCACTTGGGAATGTCAGTTCGTAAAACCTCTGTGAAGGAGCGAGCAGCTTTTTATAGGGAACAAGTTTTGCACTGAGGAGTCGTGTAAGTGTCTGTTGCATTGCCATTACTTCGTCTGGAGTTGCAGTAACGGAAAAGACAGTGCGGTCAATGCCTTGTACCGTGTTTTCTCTGTCGGACGTGGTAATTACAACGCAATTCGACGGAAGTACAGAAGTCATTTGGAGTTCGGGATAAGGAATCGGACACGGAACTATAGGATGCCAGGGCAATAACCCGAACGAACCGTCGTGCCATACCGACCACGTACAATGATAATGAAATGTAAAGTAATGGACAAGTTTAGCAAGTTGTTGCCGCATTTCTTCGCTGTTTGAGGCAAGTAAATGCGAATCAAGAATAAATGTAAAAGACATTGTAATGAGAATAATAATTAAGAAATGGTTTCTTGAGTATAATTAAGTTCGGAGACAAAATTAATTGACCTATTTGTTAACCCTGTCATTCTGAACGCAGTGAAGAATCTCCGTTAGCGTATCCGTCCGACAGGTTTTTCACGTTCTAACGGAGGTTCTTCAGTCGAAGATTCCTTCAGAATGGCAGAAGACAACTATTTTATTTTTAACATCATTGCATTGTTTTACAGCTGGCTTTGGCGGCTGGCATGAACTGAAATGACATCTTAAAATGCTAGTACAAATTTGAATCCGTCATGCTGAATTAAATTCAGCATCTCCGTGTGTATGACGAAATAGTACGTTGAAATTAGCATGACTGGAATACCAACTGAGACCCTGAATCGAGTTCAGAGTGACATGAGACCAAAAGTATCCACCTAACGTTTTGCTTTATTTTACAACCGACTCGTCAGATGTCATGAACTCAAAATGACAATAAAGTTGATTAATCTTCTCTGTGAAACCTATCTACTTTTTTTGCTTAATCAATTCAATAAAACACCCGACCGGTTCGTAATTCCTAAATGTCGGGATTGCAGTATCAGAACTTATTGCTGTAAGAACATCACTAAGTTCGTGAGTTGTTGCGATTGCTCTTTGCTTCCCGACCGCAGCAAAAAGATTGTCAATCCTTCCCTGATATTGAACTATTCCCTCGGAGGAAATAACCACTACTTCAGGGGTTATCCGGGCATTTACCAATCGTGTAATTGCCTGATTGCTGTCAATGAGCATCGGAAATCCAAGTTTAAAAACGTTTACGTAACTTTTCACAGAATCCGTCACAATAAAAGGACTGGGGAATACACCATAAAAGCCAATATTCTTTTCTGAGAACTGAGTATGTAATGCCCGTAATGCAAGCGTATATTTTCGGCAAATAGGGCAACTTTCAGAGAGGAAAATTAGAACGCTGGCTTTATTCTTCCGTAATAAATCAAAAGAAAATTCTGTGCCATTAGCTGATGGAATGCTAAGTGTAAATATTCGGGAAATATTTTTAGTATCAGTTGGTTGACCTAGAAGGGCAGAAGGCAGAAGCAATGCAATAGTTATAACGGTAATAATTCCCGTCCAAATAACTCTAAATAAACGATATTGCAAAATTGAATGCTGCATTCAGGTTGTTAATTCAAAATATTAATGAACAATGGAAATAAGTACGGAAACAGGTTGCCCGGTACTATGCTGCAATTTGCATATGTATTGTCCTGCTGAAAGGTTTTCTGTTGAAAAAGCAATAGAATGTTTCCCGCTTGAGAGAACTTGCTGCGGAATAATATCCATGATGTTCATACCTACCATATTGCAGAGTGACAGCGAAACATCAGTTGCTCGGGTTAGCGTAAACTTTATTTCACCCGACTCGGAGGCAGGATTTGGATAGCATTCCAAAGTTGGATGACTAAGTGTGGCGTTATCATCGTTTCCGACCGAAGTTGGGGAAGTAAATCCAATAGTTTCATCACCTGACTTATATGGTACATAAAAGAAATAACAAAGGAACATTTCATTGACAGTCAATTCTCCCCACGAAGTGGGTTTTGGAGGGAAATTGGGGTTTTCAGGATTGTCGCTAGTATTATCATACGTAGCTTCATAGTAAACAACGGAACCCTTTGGTAGTTTGACCAAGTTATTGAAATAATAGACCCCCTGCCAATTAAAACTCCAACTGTCTATAGCGATAAGTGGAATAGTGTCACCTACCGGAGTAATTGCAAAAGCTTTCGCCGACTGCCCGAGCAGGTGCATATGCGGTGCAATAGCCATAAGCGAAATATCACTGTCAATAACGGAAGTTCCTGTGAATGTTTTTGTTTTTTGTGCAGGAATCAGAAAACTTTGTCCGGTCGGGAGTGACTTCTCGGCAATGGAAAATTGAGAAATAGGTCTGATCTCAGGGGTTTTCTTGAAGAAAATATTGAGGGTTGACTGATCGGATTCTTCGGTTGCCGAAGGTGCATAATGAAACAGCAGGAGAATATCGGATTGCTTACGGAAATACAAGCCGAGAGTAGCAGGAAAAAAATGAGGTGTAAGCCCCGGCACCCATCCCAGTAGATTTTCTGCCGCCACAAATCCAACACCGCCAAAACTGGAGTAGCCATACTCTGAATCAAGTGCATCAAGTTTTCGACCAATACCCGCTGTATCGAGAAACATACTTACATGATGAACAATTCTCGGATTGCCGGGTCGAAATTCAATTGCTGCAATATTCCTGTCTTCAAGAAGTTCCGTAGGAATGACAAATGTTCTGTAAGTATCTTTGTAATCACCTCTCACAGTGAATTTATCTGTCATTTTGAGTACCAAGTCGGGTGTGCCGAGTTGCGAGCCGTTCGGAAATTCGGGGAGAGCGGGTAGTTTGGTACTGTCGCCGTATGACATATTATTATCTACCCATTTTGTAATGAGATTAATTTGTTCGGTTGTGAGCGAGCGTTCATCAGCAAATGAACCATATCCGTGAACGGGTTTCCATGGAGGCATAAAGCGCGTCGCAGTAACAAACTTTATCATCGTAGCATGAGATTTAACTTCCTGATAGTTTGTAAGCGGGAATGGTGCAATCTCGCCTTGACGGTGGCAACTTACACAATTTTTGAAAATGATCGGGGCAATATGCTCGGTAAAGGTTGGCTCTTCTGCATAGGTTGGTGCTGTCAAGCAGAACAAACAAACTACTGTAAAATTGTATAAAAGAGATTTCATGAGTATAAGAAGTAAGTGCCGGGACTGAATAAATTTATACATTAGTCCTGTCATTCTGAACGCCAGTGAAGAATCTCCGTATGCTGTACCGTCCTGTTTTTGTATTACATTACGGAGATTCTTCAGTCGAAGACTCCATCCGAATGACACTGTTTAATTAGTACGGTTTAATTTTAGTTCCACACTTAGATGCACAATCCTAAAAAGTACCTACCGGAGAAGAATTTGCAGTTGAAGTAACGGCTATATATACGTTTCAAATTGCAAAATAATCATAATTACGATTCCTATCCATATATATTCCAAGTACTATGATTTTTTTACTCTAAAACGACGGTAAAGAGGATAAATGAATGTGGATTTACACAAAAAAACGCTCGAAATCTTCCAAGAAATCCCTTAGTATCACACCGGCGGCAATCTTATCTTTCATCCCTTTTTGCTGACGCTGTTTCTTTTTCATTCCACCGGCAATCATGGTTTGAAATGCTGATTGCGTAGAAAACGATTCGTCGTACTCTATGACCGGAATGTCAATTTCCGAACGCAGTTTGAGTATGAATTTTTCAATACGGCGGACGATGCTTGTTCTTGTACCGTCCTCTCGAAGCGGAATGCCTACGACAATTGCTCCAAGACGCTCATTTACGGCAAATCTCCGTAGGTTGTCCCATAGTTCCGGTGCTTCGGTCAGGAGAATGTCACGTGGGGAGATAGTAATGTGAAGTTCGTCGGTCACAGCGAGTCCGATACGTTTCGTTCCGAAATCCAAGGCGGCAATGCGTTTGCCTTTGAGTGGCGGTAAATCCATACTGTGGGTTTTTAGATGTTTGGCAGATAATTTATGGTAATACCGATGTCCCCTAAAGCAAATATAACAAATGCCTGCCGGTGGACAATTGAGTTTTTTATACCTGCTCAACGGTCGGGTAAAATCTAGAAATTATGATTTTTACGTAAAGGTATGAAATTAAAGGGTATTCAAAGTAAATTCTTTAACCATGACCTAGGTACACTTCGTTTTGTCTTTGGTTAGCCGTGACGAGTTCCGTAAATTGCTTTATGAAATCATGTAACTTGTGCTACGTCTGCTCTAGTCCGTTGTAAAATAAACGAAATTATTACAAGGAATTGCTATGCAAATATCCAATACAGCCGCAATCGAACGCGCTCAAAATCTAAGACAAAATAAGATTATCCATGAATTAATGGATAAAGATACCACCGTGCTTTTTGAAGATCCGTTAGAGAACGATATGGTTCTTAATATGGGTCCACAGCACCCGGCGACTCACGGGGTGCTACGTGTGCTGCTACGGTTAGACGGCGAAACTATTATCAAATGTGTACCTGAGCTTGGCTATCTGCATCGCGGCTATGAGAAAATTGCCGAGAATATGACCTATAATGAGTTCATACCCCATACCGACCGTTTGGATTATATGGCTCCGATGTCGAATAATGTAGCAATCTGCCTTGCTATTGAAAAAGCACTTGGAATTGAAGCACCTACAAGGGCACAATGGATTCGTACATTGGTTTGCGAGCTTGCACGGGTATCGTCGCACTTGATGGGTATGGGTGCAACTAGTATGGACGTTGGTGCGCTGACACTTTTCTTGTGGACATTCACAGAACGTGAAAAGCTCTATGATGTTTTTGAATTGATATGCGGTGCTCGTTTTACGACAAGCTATGCACGCATAGGCGGAGTTGCCAATGATATTGACGCTGCAACGCTCAAAAAAACACGCGAATGGGCAAATCAGTTCCCGGGTGAACTTCATTATTTCGAGCAGTTGGTGAATCGTAACAGGATTTTTGTTGACCGTCTGGCAGGAGTGGGCTATATGCCTCCCGAAAAAGCGATTGCTCTCGGACTCAGCGGTCCGTGCTTGCGCGGTTCGGGCGTACCTCGTGACCTTCGTAAAGACGAACCGTATTTGGTGTATGACCAGCTTGATTTTGATGTAATCACTCATAATGATTGCGATGTTTGGGCACGGTATAAAGTACGTGTTGAGGAAATGAAGCAGTCTATCAAGCTCATCCATCAGATATTGGATTTGATGCCGCAAGGTGAAATCCATACCGACGATGCACAGAATGTACTGCCGAGCAAAGCGAATATCTATACCAAGATGGAAGAGCTTATTAACGATTTTATGCTTGTTAATTTTGGTGCGATGCCACCGAAAGGCGACACCTACACTGCAATTGAAAGTCCGAAAGGTGAGCTTGGATTCTATATTGTGTCTGACGGTACCGGACAGCCGTGGAAAATGAAAATACGATCGCCCTCATCATGTAATTTACAAGCTCTCAAATATATGAGCGAAGGTTCGATGATCTCGGATATTGTTGCTATCATTGGTTCGATAGACCCGGTGATGGGCGAAGCAGACAAGTGATTGTTTTGATTTGAATTTTGAATCGGGCTTGACTCTTTCAATGAGTTAAGCCCTTTTTTATTGTTTGTTTAATTTTTACCACAAAAGGCACAAAAATTCACAAAAGCCCTTCTATAGTATTATGAGTTCGAGTATATTTACGTATGTTTTCGCAATAAAATTCAGTCTCTTAACAGATGTTTAACACAGGAAATTTGTGTTTTTGGTAAATAGAGACAGCCGTAATGCACGATTTTTAGAATTGTTCGTCTTTGTTTCCCACATTTTAATTACCCACTAAACACGAGATTGCTTCATGGAACATTCCAAAGGGAAAATTCTCTGGATTGATGATGAAATTGAACTTCTGAAACCTCATATTATTCTGCTCACACAGCGCGGTTATACCGTAGAGACCGCCAGCAATGGTGATGACGCACTCGCTTTGGCTGCCGAAAAAAACTTCGATCTCTTTTTCCTTGATGAATCAATGCTTGGCATGAGCGGCTTGGAAACACTGTCGCGGCTGAAAGATATTGACTCGTCCAAGCCTGTAGTGATGGTAACTAAAAATGAAGCCGAAAGCGTAATGGAAGATGCAATAGGGCGAAAAATTGATGATTATTTGACAAAACCGGTCAATCCTGCACAAATTTTAGCAGCTTGCAAGAAATTCCTCGAATCCAAGAAGATTGCTCAAGGAAAGTTCACAAAGGATTATACGCAAGGATTTAATGATATTACACGCCGACTGTACGGGTATATGGATTGGAATGAATGGCTTGAAGTCTATCAAAAATTGGTGGGCTGGAGCATGGACTTAGACCTTCACCCCGAACTCGGCTTCGGTGAAACTCTCTCCACCCAGTGGCGTGAGTGCAACGCGGCTTTTGGTCGGTTCGTTGAAGATAATTATGTTGACTGGATTAACGGCTCATCTGATGTGGATCCGCTTCTTTCACCGCATATTGTTGATAAGTACGTACTTCCCAAACTCGCTAACGGTAAGCCGACCTTTTTCTTTGTAATTGACTGTATGCGGCTGGACCAGTGGCTTGTGATGGAAGAGCTTATCAAACCCTACTTTACTGTTCAGAAAGACTATTACACCGGTATTTTGCCGACAGCTACTCCGTATGCACGTAATGCTATTTTTGCAGGTCTCTATCCTTCAGAAATTAAAAAGCATTATCCTCAATTTGGTCCGAACGAAAGTGAAAACGAACATAGCCAGAATGCACACGAGAAAGAACTGCTTGCGGCTTTGCTCAAACGCCGCAAAGTTACGCTAAAAAATGATTTGGCATATATTAAAATCATTGATACGGATTTTGGCAAGAAGATTGAGAATGACATTTTGCGATATGCAAAAAATCATCTGACGGCAATTGTGGTTAATGCTGTTGATATGATAGCACACTCACGTTCTGATTATCCGATACTCAAAGAAATTGCACCGGATGAAAGTGCATACAGGACGCTTACAAAAAGTTGGTTCCAGCATTCTAGTTTCTTTGGGATGCTGAAAACCCTTTCGACTATCAAGGACATTAATATCGTTATCACAACCGATCACGGTTCTGTGCGCTGTTTGCATGCTGTTCGCGCGTTAGGCGACAGGGAAACATCATCGTGCCTTAGATTCAAGCATGGTAAGAATGTAAAAACGGAAGCTAAGAATGCAATGTTTATCAAAAACCCTGAAGAATACAAGCTGCCGTTGAATGGGGTTTCGACGAACTATATCATTGCAAAAGAAGATTTCTATTTTGTATATCCGACGGATTACCACCATTATGTTCAGCGTTACAGAGACAGTTTTCAACATGGGGGAATCTCCATGGAGGAAATGATTCTGCCGATTATTACGCTTGAAACGAAGTAACTATAATGCTTTTACAAGCATTGTTGCAGATTAAATCGAAAATTCGGCGTAATTTTGCCGAGAATGTTCCACTATTAGGAGTGCTGAATGGAAACTGATTGTTACCATTCTCACAGCGAAGACGAAACCCATAGCTTCGGTAAACAATTTGCCGAGATACTCACCAAAGGTGATATTGTGGCTTTGTATGGCGATCTTGGCGCGGGCAAGACTGAGTTTGTGAAGGGTGTTTGTGATTATTTTCAGGTCGAAGATATTGTCTCGAGCCCAACGTTTACGATTATGAATCAATATTTCGGAACTGATGCCGACGGTGAAGAGATTACTATATATCATGTTGATTTATATAGAATTAATTCTACGAAGGAATTGGAAGAAATAGGTTTTGACGACTGTATGTTTTCGCCTGATGCTATAAAATTTGTTGAATGGTCGGAAAAAGCCGGTAGTATGCTCCCTATGGTCCATTGGACTGTAGATATTACCTTTGATCCCGATAATGACAATGAGCGTATGATTACCATAACGCATCCCGATAAAGTTATGAGCAGTCCATTCGCAGAGATTGTCTGAGAATATTATCCTATGATTGATACTCATGCGCATATAGATGCCCAACAGTTCGATGACGACCGGGAGGAAATGCTGGAAAGAGCATGGCAGGCAGGAGTGGAAGCAATTGTTATTCCGTCAATTTCTCCGGTGGGGTTTGATAAACTACAGGGAATCGTCGAATCGGATAAGCGAATTTTTCGAGGAATTGGGATTCATCCGCATAATGCAAATGAAGCAAGTGATGAGCAACTCGAAAAGGTTGAGCGAGGTGTAACCCTGACCAGAGTAGTTGCAATCGGTGAAATCGGATTGGATTATTACTACGATTTTGCTCCGAAAGATTTACAAAAAGAAGTGTTTCGCAAGCAGTTAAAAATAGCAAAGAGACAAAAACTTCCTGTAATTATCCATAACCGTGAGTCAGATGAGGATATTCTTTCAATTCTCGGTGAAGAGCAAGGCGACACATTACAGTTTGTGCTGCATTGTTTTTCAAGTTCAACGGAAGTGTTAGAGCGAGCATTAGAATTGGGAGCACATATTTCTTTTACAGGCAACATTACCTACAAAAAATCAATACTTGGGGATGTGATTGCCCGAACTCCAATCGAACGAATTATGATAGAAACCGATTCCCCGTATATGACCCCTGTGCCGAACCGAGGCAAGAGAAACGAACCGTCCTATGTTGGCTTTGTAGCACAAAAAATTGCAGAAATTCACTCACTTACAATCGAAAAGGTACTTTCAATGACCTCACAAACTGCTCGGGATTTTTTTCGCTTATCACTAAATGCATTTATTGCAATAATTCTTACATTAGGAATGTCAAGTTTATCTTTGGCACAGACTGGACGGGATAATCGGGAGTCTGATGAGGAGGAAGAGGAAATAGAAACGGTTAACCCCTTTGCACGTACATTAGGTGTTGGGATTATGATGGGTGCCAATACTGTGGTAGAATCTATCGAGTGCTTGGAAAGTGGAAAGCGTGAAAGTCGCAGTTATGAAGGAATCCTGTTCTACGGTGCTGCACTTGAATACTGTTTGACAGACCATATACAATTTGAAGGGTCGTATGTATATTCTGTCAATAATAAAATAGTTCAGGAAAAAACATGGCCTACCCCAAATACTCATCAGTTCATTACACTTGCTGCCCGGATTGTGGCAAACCCTCGTAAGCCGGTCTGTTTTTTTATATCAGGGGGTAGTTCTATTATATTGAATCGTATTTTTGACGTTCATACTACACAGAACTCTTTTAATGTCGGTTTAGGGCTATATGGTAATGTTAACACAGGTTTTGGTATGATTGTACCGATTGCAGAGTGGAAAGTTGATTTTCCGTTTTCATCCACACGTGATAATGACGTTAAATGCGGTGGACTTCCTGCCGACGTGAACAGATTCTATTCTTTAGTTCGGTTTGGTGTGCAGTGGTATCCTAAACTTTAATAGATTCCTGCAAGATTTGTTGCTCAAAATGAAGAATGATTCAAGCTATGATATTGCAGTAGCATACCGGATTTATCCCGGAATTTCTAAGCATCCCGCAGTATTTTCGGAAGATAAATGGAAACTTTCAGAGCTTTGCCTGCGATCCTTTCGTGAATCTTTGGGGACGGTTCGAGCAAAAATATTTGTGATTCTCGATAAATGCCCAGCCGAATATAAAACACTATTTACCAAATACTTTGCTGAAGAAGACCTTGAATTTATAGAGCAAAACGGAATCGGTAATGCTCGCACTTTTGCTTTGCAAATTAAATTGCTTCTGGAACAGACAGACAGTGAGTATGTTTATTTCGCAGAAGACGATTATTTCTATTTGCCAAACCAATTTGGCTCGGCAATCGTCTTTATAAAAGAACATAATGCGGAATTTTTAACCCTGTACGATCACATTGATTCATACACATTAGATATTCATAATCATTGTGAAAAAATAGTGGTTTCTGAGGGTAAGCATTGGCGCACGACGGGCTCGACTTGTCTCACATTTCTAACGACGAAAACGATACTTCGTGCAACTAAAAGTGTATTTGCAACGTATTCAAAAAAAAATTACGATGCAAGTATGTGGTTCGCACTAACGAAAAGAAATGTACGTAATCCACTGAAAATGGTTGCTTCTGCCGGAACAATGCCAATGCTCAAAATTTATATCAAGGCCTGGCTCTTTTGCTCAATGGCGATTCTTTTTGGAAAGAAACGAACTCTTTGGAATCCTATTCCTGCCGGATGCACACATATTGAAAATGGTGGACTAGCTCCAAATATTGATTGGCAGAGTGAGTTTGCAAAAATTCAAAGCAAACTCTAATATTTAATCACAGATTAAAACATTTTTTTAATACCATCACGAACAGTTATGAAAAGCAAAGTATTATTGATTGCAGGCGCAATCGTTGCCGGAGTTCTTATCGGCATTTTTGCTGCTCCCGTCATTTCCGGTGATAATGTGTATGAACAGGTACGGAAGTTTACCGATGTACTGAACACTGCATCAAAAAATTACGTAGAAAACGTTGATACGCAAAAACTAACAGAAGCAGCCATCAAAGGGATGCTCAATGAGCTAGATCCGCACTCAGTGTATATTGCTGCGGAGCAAATGAAGAAAGTAAACGAAGATTTCCAAGGAAGTTTCGAGGGAATAGGTGTTGAATTCGATGTTGTAAAAGATACTATAACAATTGTAACTCCAATTATAGGCGGACCAAGTGAGGCGCTCGGGATTCAATCGGGAGATAAAATAGTCAAGATTGACGGTGAAAATGCTGTCGGTCTGTCCCGTGAAGAAGTTCCGAAAAAACTCAAAGGTCCAAAAGGGACTCACGTAAAAATTATGGTGCGTCGTGCAGGTGAATCCAAGTCTCTTGAATTTGATATCACCCGCGACAAAATTCCAATTTACACGGTAGATGCCGCCTATATTATTGAGGGAACGGATATTGGTGTTATTTCCTCAAACCGTTTCGCAGCAACAACTCATTCTGAATTTGTAGAAGCGGCTCGTCGCCTCAAAGCTGAGGGAATGAAAAAATTGATTCTTGACTTGCGTGGTAATCCAGGCGGCTATCTTGATCAAGCATTCAAACTTGCTGATGAGTTTTTGCCGTCAGGTTCAAAAATCGTTTACACAAAAGCGCGCCGTCCTGAACTTGACGAAACATATTATGCGACCGATGGCGGAGAATTTGAGAAAATTCCATTGATTGTCATGGTTAATGGCGGTTCGGCATCTGCAAGTGAAATTGTATCCGGTGCAATTCAAGATTTGGACAGAGGACTGGTTGTTGGTGAAACATCATTCGGTAAGGGGCTTGTTCAGCAGCAATATGCCCTTGGTGACGGCTCATCGTACCGTTTAACTATTGCGCGGTATTATACCCCGTCAGGACGCTTAATTCAACGCCCTTATAAAGACAAAGATAAATATTACAAGGGCGAAGGACGCGAAGAAGGAGAAGAAGGAGATAATATCAATCATACTTCCGATAAAGCGGACTCGACCCATCCTATTTTTAAAACGGTAAGCGGACGTACTATCTATGGTGGTGGCGGAATCACGCCTGATTATATAGTGAAGCCCGATACAATTACACAACTTTACCGTGATATTTTCCGTAAGAATATTTTCTTTGAATTTACGGATAATTTCCTCAAAGGTGAAGGGGTTGCCGTTCGCAACAACTATAAGGATAATTTCCCCGGTTACTTAAAGAATTTTAGAATAACAGATGATATGATGAAGTCATTTAGAGCAATTGCCGAGCAAAAGGGCGTAGTATGGAATGATGCTCATTATAAGACAGATGAATCATTCCTGCGGAATCGCCTTAAAGCATTAATTGCGCGGTCAATGTTTGGAAGTCCTTATTTCTTCCCTATTTCATTTGATGATGACAAACAACTCAAAAAAGCAATTACACTGTTTCCGGAAGCAACCAAAATTGCGAAACTGAAATAAAACTGATGTTTAAACTTCTATCCGACTTGGTTTTCGATACGAAGCCGAGTCGGATTTTTTTATAGCAAACAGTACTATATTTTATAAATATTATAGGATTTACACACAATGTTTATCAGCCGTCTTACAGCCATCATACTTACTGCCCTTGCACTTTGGGTAGGTTCACCGACTGTTATGAAATCTCAAATGGCATTTCCCGGCGAAGAATTAGAGTATGAAGTCTCATTTTTAGGCATCAAGCTCGGCACTATCAAAATGATTACAGAAAAAAGTCCCACAACACTCAATGGAAAGAACATCTATAAGATGAAAGCACTTATAGACTCTCGACCCGGAATCCCGTTTGTGGACTTACATTCCGTTTATGAAACATGGATGGATGCTTCGGCAACGTATTCTCATCAATTTGCAGCTAATACTAAAAAAAGTGAGAATAACTGGATGTTTGATAAATATACGTTTGATTATGATAATAAAGTAATCACTATGGAAAAATTTGAGGATAAAAAACTTGTTGCAAAGAAAAGCATTTCGACATCAAAGAAATGGAACGACGGGTGTTCATTGTTCTTTACGGCTCGTCAATTGTTATTTGCAAAACGTAATATTAAAATCCCGACAATTGTTCAAGAAGACACTGTATTTACGACTATTGCTTTTACTGGTAAGGAAGAAAGTACGGATATTGATGCTGTGGATTATCCGGTAAAAACGACTTATTTCAATGGTGAGGCAAATTGGACGGGTATCTATGGAATTACAGGTAAATTTGAGGGTTGGTTTAGCACTGATGATGCCCGTGTTCCTATCAAAGCAAAGATGAAACTCTATGTGGGCAGCGCAACTATCGAGCTAGTGAAGTGGAAACGTGGTACTTGGCAGCCGCCAAAGGCGGAGTGATGAGTCTGAGTAGCTAATAATATAAAGCCGGCATTGAGTATCTCAATGCCGACTTTATTATTGGTAATTCAATAATCGGAAATACTTATTTATACATCTCCGGTCGCCTATCGGTAAATATATTATTAAACGCATTAAAACTCTTGTTGCGAGTTTGGGTGGGGTCAATAGTGACTGTGAGGATAGATTCTTCATCAGCACTAGATTTTGCCATAATCTTCCCATTATACCCCCATATTGCCGATTCTCCTTTGAATACCAGTTCTTCACCACCTCCTGTTTCTGTCCCAATTCTGTTTGCAACTGCCAGATATACTTTGTTTTCAAGAGCACGGGCAGGCATTGCAATATGCCATACATCCGTCACTAAATTGGAAGGGCACACAATCAGATCAGCCCCGGCAAGTGCAAGCGAGCGTGCCGCTTCGGGAAAACGCCAATCATAGCATATCATTACGCCAATCTTTACATCCCGCTTCACATCTTCCACGATAAAAAATCCTGTATTACCCGCCGCAAAACAGCTGCTTTCCTTGTAGAATAAATGGGTCTTGCGATAGACAGCTGTAAGATTTGCATCGGGCATAACCAGAGCCGCGGAATTGTACGCATTACCGTCATCACCAAGTTCAGCAAAGCCAATAACGTAGATTTGATTGCGAGCTGCAGATTTTTGCTGCAATGCAGTGATTGTTTCACCTGAAAACGGCTCAGCTACTGCAATTGCTTCCTCTTGACTTTGGAAGAAATAGCCGGTAGTGCACAGTTCGGGGAAGACGATAATATCGGATTGTAATGAATCTATAAAGCCGTTTATTGTTCTGATGTTTGCAGCTTTATCACCGAAAACAGGGGCGAACTGGACGGTTGAGAGTGTGAGCATAGGATTTGATAATAAATTAACGTTTAAAATTATTCTACACATTGGTCATTCTGAGGAAGTCTTCGACCGAAGAATCTCAGTTTAAAGCGAATCTTGAGAATTAAGCTACTTGCTATATGTCCGGTATACGGGTATAGCAAACAGAAAGAAATTCCCAACTAATCACTTTAAAAGAATAAATACATAATTCTTTGGGAGCAATCTAAACTGAGATTCTTCGTTCGGGGACTCTCTCAGAATGACAGCAACATTAGGTATGAGATTGTATAACAGAAAGTTACATACATATTCAATAACCATCAGCGAAACTAACGATAAATACACACATAAAAAAAGCGAACCTTTCGGTTCGCTTTCAAAGTACTATTCTTACAGGAGATTTTATCTTCTATAACCACCGCGGTCACCGCCGCCACGTCTGTCGTCACCGCCGCGTCTGTCGTCACGACGGTCTCCGTTGCGTCGGTCATCATCGCGTCTTGGTTCACGTGGACGTTGCTCGCGTTCTACATATCCTTCGGGTTTTTCAAGAAGGGCTTTGCGGCTGAGTCTAAATTTACCGTCCGGTTGGATTTCGATAAGTTTCACTTCGATTTGCTGTCCGTTTTTGAGGATATCTCCGATATACTCAAACGGCTCGTAGCTTATCTGGGAAATATGGAGAAGACCTTTGGTCTTCGGCATGAATTCACAAATTGCACCGAGACCTTCACGAACTTCTTTGATTGTTGCATTATACACCATTCCAACTTCCGGCGGACGAATGATTGATTCGATCCGTTGAACAGTTTTGAGTGCTGCTTCACCGTCTGTTGCTGCAATAACAACCGTACCGTCGTCTTGAATATTGATTTCCACACCGAATTCCAAGCACAATGCACGGATTACCGAACCACCGGAACCGATAACAGCACCGATTGATTCTACAGGAATCTGGATTGTCGTAAGTCTTGGAGCGTATGGCGAGAGGTCTTGACGTGGCTCACTGAGAGCTTCGTTCATTTTAGAAAGGATATGCAATCTTCCGTCACGTGCTTGGTGCAATGCTTTGCGAAGAATATCCATCGAAAGCCCGGAAATCTTTATATCCATCTGGCACGCTGTAATTCCGTCAACAGTTCCGGCAACCTTGAAATCCATATCGCCCAAGAAATCTTCATCGCCCAGAATGTCGGAAAGAACCGCAACTTCATCGCCTTCTTTAATCAGTCCCATTGCAATTCCCGATACAGCTTTTTTGAGCGGAACGCCGGCATCCCACAATGCCAAGCTGCTCGCACAAACGGTTGCCATAGAGGACGATCCGTTTGATTCAAGGATATCGGAAACGATACGGATTACATACGGAAACTCTGTTTCGTTAGGGGACATGATTTTTACAGCGCGTTCAGCCAAATTTCCGTGCCCTGTTTCACGTCTGCTTGTTCCGGTCATACGACCTACTTCGCCAGTGCTGTACGGTGGGAAGTTGTAATGCAGCATGAAACGGCGGAAGTATGTAGGAAGCAGTCCGTCTATGATTTGTTCATCATCTTTCGTTCCAAGAGTAACCGAAGTTAAACTCTGTGTCTCACCGCGAGTAAAAAGAGCTGAGCCGTGTGTGCGTGGGAGAACGCCTACTTCCGAAGTAATCGGTCGAATATCGGTAGTTGTTCTTCCGTCGAGACGGCGATTCTCATCAAGAATCATACGTCGCATTTCGCTTTTTTCGATTTTGCTGATGATTTTGTTCAGAACTTTATTCCGTGCTGCAATTTCTGTGTCCGATGCAAGAGGTATCTCTAAATTAATAGCATCAACAACTTTTGTACTGAGTGTTTTGCGGAATGCTGAACGAATTTCTTTTGTTGAGTTTGTACGGATTTGAGCATGAATTTCAGGTTGTGCAATTGCTTTAACGGCAGCAACCAATGTTTCATCAAGTTCAGCCGCAACGTGCTCGACAGGTGAAGCACCGACAAGAGCCATTAATTCACGTTGAAGGGCAGTGAACAGTTTAATGTGCCCTTGAGCAAATTCAATTGCTGCGATAAAATCTTCTTCTGAAATTTCTTTGGAAGAACCTTCTACCATCAGGATTTCATCATCGGTACCGGCTACAATCATTTCTAGATCTGATTCTTCCAAATCTTTGAATGAAGGGTTGAGGATGAATTCACCATTTACACGCCCTATGCTTACTTCTGCAAACGGTCCTTCAAAAGGAAGACCGGAAAGCATAATGGCAGCTGATGCTCCGACTGCCGCGAGTGTATCTGAATCGTGAAGTTGGTCGGAAGAGAAAACAGTGGCTACGATTTGTGTTTCGTGTCTCCATGTTTTCGGGAAAAGAGGTCTTACGGGACGGTCAATAAGACGCGCCGAAAGAACTTCTTTATCGGAAGGTTTGCCTTCACGTTTGAAAAAACCACCGGGAATTTTACCGGATGCTGCTGTCTTCTCGCGGTATTCCACTGTTAGCGGAACAAAATCCAAGTCGCGCGCTTCGCTCGAAGCACAAACGGTTACAAGAACCATTGTGTCCGCGTAGCGAACCATCACTGCACCTTGTGCAAGTTTGGCAAATCTTCCCGTTTCGAGGGAATACTCTTTGCCGTTGAGTTGTAGAGATACTGTATGCATCATAAATGCCACCTTTAAAAAAGTAAAAAATAAACAGATGGCGGCTCGTATTGTGGCTTGTCGGAACTTGGTTAGTCATTCTGAGCGGAGGGTAAAACCGTGGTTCGGTTCTGTCCTTCACTCAGACGACGCTATGCGCCGATTAACAAGCATTTTTTTCTGCCGCCGAGAAAAAATATGAGATAGATTGTAATTAAAAACGCGCATGACGAGAATTTCATCGGTGCGCGAATTAAAACAGAAACGGCGCGAATGAACGCGCCGTCTGAAAAAAACTTTATTTACGAATAGAGAGAGCTGCTATAATCGAACGATAGCGCGAAATCTCACGGTCGTGAAGATAATCCAATAACTTGCGGCGCTTGCTTACAAGTTTCATCAAGCCCCTACGGGTATGATGGTCTTTTTTGTGCATTTCGAGATGACCTGAAAGTGCTGCGATATTCTCGGTTAAAATAGCAATTTGGGCTTCAGATGAGCCGGTATTGGTTGCTTCGCCACCGTATTTTACAATAAGTTCTGCTTTGCGTTCTTTTGTAAGCATTGAAAAAACTCCGATTAAACAAAAATGTATCTACAAAAATAGCAAAATTTTTGTAAATATCAATCAATCAAAAAAAGAAGAGGGGATTTTTATTTGAAAAAGTGGCTGTTCAGTCGAAAAATATTGAAGATTAAGCAAAGGGTTGAAGAGGTGTTTTTACTCAATGGATAAAGCTACTCAATGGATAAAGACCTTCAAGGTTTTCGGAAACCTTGAAGGTCTGTTCGTTTGTTTGGTATTTAGCCCAATCCCTCAATCCATTCCAAGCAAATATTCCTATCCTCGACCACTTGAGAGAGAAATAAGTCCACACTGTCGAATTTACGTTCTTCGCGGATGTATTTAATAAAATTTACCAGCAAAGTCCGTTCGTAAAGATTCATATCCATAAATAAATAATGAACTTCGAGCGTTGGTATCAAATCGTTGGTAAAGGTAGGGCGTAAGCCAATATTTGCCATCCCGTAATATGTTTTTCCGTCAATATCACTCGAAACCAAATAGACACCGTTAGCCGGTAACAGTTTGTAGGGGTTCTGCGGTTTTACATTGGCTGTCGGAATGCCAAGTGTATGTCCGCGCCGATGTCCTTCAATAACAATCCCTTCAACAAAATAGGGAAAACCGAGAGCGTCGTTTGCATCATCAAGACGTGCTTCGGAAAGTGCATGGCGGATTTTTGTACTGCTGATTGTTTCATCTCCTACACTGAGAGCGTCCGTTTTTTCTACCTCAAATCCGTATTCATTGCCGAGGGAACGAAGAAGTACTTCATTGCCTGAACGGTCTTTACCGAACAAATGATCATATCCGATTAGTATTTTTTTAAGTCCGATTTTCTTGACAAGAAAATCTTTTACGAAATCTTCGGAGCTTATCTGTGAAAATTCCAAAGAAAACGGGATGATGAATACATTCTCAATCCCAAATTCTTCAAATAATTGGAGGCGTTCCTCAATTGATGAAAGTAATCGTATCGGCTCACGACCAGGTTTCTGTAGAACAATCTGAGGGTGTGGCTCGAATGTTACTATCATTGCTCTTCCTCCAAGTTCTTGAGCAGATTCAAGCAGTCGTTTGATAATTGCCTGATGTCCTTTGTGGACACCGTCGAATGTACCGACGGTAAGAATAGTGTTATTGTCGAAAGTGATATTCTCGGGCGTGTAGATATTCATAACAATTAGAATCTTATGGTCTTTTATGGCGGAACAAGGGTTGTTACATTGAAATTATTATACAAAATTACGCAAAACCCGGTAGGGTACAAAGCTACTGTGAATTATAAAGAAAATTTATGTCGTGAACCGATTTCAGGGAGTCGGTGTTTAAATATAGACATCCCTCAAAAAAAATTTTGAAGCAGGAAATCAAAAAATATGATTATAATCCTTCTAACACTCTAACTCATATAACAAATAGAGCTATACAGTGCTTCAAGCTGCCTTGGTGTACGGTTTTTGAAGCTAAATCGTAAGGATTTGCCGTTATTCCAACGTTAGCATCTGTTAAAATGAGCGGCATTTTATTATTTTTGCATAGGATTTAATTGTAGGTATGTTTTTAGCACTTCACTTCAAAGGGGATTTAGATGGAATTTTTCAATATGCTTGAAAGCTACGGACATGAGCAAGTGATTTTTTGTTCGGATAAGAAATCGGGTTTGAAAGCTATTATCGGGATTCACAATACTGTTCTTGGTCCTGCACTCGGCGGTACTCGTATGTGGCAATATGCAAGCGATGCCGAAGCATTAACCGATGTTTTGCGTCTTTCACGCGGGATGACTTATAAGGCAGCAGTGGCAGGGTTGAATCTTGGTGGTGGAAAAGCAGTAATTATCGGGGATTCGCGTACTGATAAAACTGAAGCACTATTCAGAGCGTATGGTCGTGCAGTAGAAGCTGTCGGCGGACGATATATCACAGCAGAAGATGTCGGTACATCAGTGAATGATATGGAGTGGATAGGAATGGAAACAAACTTTGTAACCGGTGTAAGCGGTCAAGGCGGTAGCGGTGACCCGTCGCCATTTACTGCTTATGGTGTGTACCACGGGATTAAGGCGTGTGCCAAAGTTCAGTTTGGTAATGATTCGCTTGCCGGGAAGAAAATTGCGGTACAAGGTGCGGGTAATGTAGCAAGCAATCTTATTTCTCATTTGGTTAAAGAAGGTGCAAAAGTATTTGTTACGGATCTTTACACCGAAAAAGCGCTTAAAGTTGCTGCCGAAACCGGTGCTGAATATATAGTACCTGAGAAAATCACTACACTTGACTGCGATATTTTCTCTCCCAATGCATTGGGCGCAATTTTGAATGACGAAACGATTCCAAATTTGAAATGTGCTGTTGTAGCAGGCGGGGCAAATAATCAGCTTGAAGATGAGAAAAAACACGCCGAGCAATTGCGTAAACGCGGAATCATCTATGCACCGGATTATGTTATCAATGCAGGTGGACTTATGAATGTTGCTTCTGAAATTGACGGCTATAGCAAAGAACGTGTGCTCAAGCAAGCTGAAGGAATTTACACCATTCTCAAAACAATTTTCAAAACTGCTGCTGATCGCAATATTCTTTCGATTGAGGCATCGAATGCAATTGCCGAAGAGCGGATCGCTGCAATCGGTCATATTCACGGCAATTATATAGGCAAACCTGATATTCGCAAATAAATACTGTAAAATAAGCTATTTTATCGGGCGTATCGTCAAAGCAATATATTCACTTAGGTGGTTCGCCCGATTTATTAATTAAGATTTTTCGTTCTTTTCAATTGGATGTATGAAAGCACAACAAGACACAACTTTTCCTCTTAGCACCAAGAGATTTATTAAAGGTTCGCGCCGTTTAGCCCGCGAAAAATGCTTACAAGTGCTTGCTGCGTGCGAAAATTCAGGTATTCGCTGGCAGGATGTTTTTCAGCACATCCTCTTTCGTGAGTTTCAATTTGATGACGGAGTACCGGATACCAACCGTTTGCTCACACCGGAACAAATTGCCGAAATGGAAGCTGATACAACGATTCGGTGGGAAGGAAGCGAGGTAGAATTTACCCGTGAATTGATTGATGCTACACTCCAACACGCCGGATATTCCGAAACACTTATTGACCGGTACGCCCAAAACTGGGATATAGAGCGTATCGCCTTGCTTGACCGAATTTTATTGAGGATGGCGATAGCCGAGCTTATCACTTTTTCAGAAATTCCTCCTAAAGTTACTATCAACGAAATTCTCGAACTTGCCAAACGGTTCTCCACCGATAAAAGCAATCTGTTTATCAATGGAGTAATGGACTCCGTCTACGAAGAATTGCAAACTGCCGGGTCAATCCAAAAAACCGGACGCGGGCTTTTAGATTCGTAAGATGAATTCCGCCGTTCTTTTCATTGACCAAAACATTCCTCATCTCGCTGATACGCTCGCAGAATGTGGGCGCGTTGTGCGGTTTGACGGACGCACACTCACCTCAGAACTGATCCAAAAAGAACAATGTACAGCACTTTTTGTTCGCTCAGTTACGCGTGTTAATTCCATATTATTACACAATACCCGTGTTCAATTTGTAGGTACTGCCACAGCAGGAACTGATCATATTGATATTGACTATCTTAATTCTGCCGGTATTCATTTTGAATCGGCAGCCGGTTCTAATGCAAATGCTGTAGCCGAGTATGTACTCTTTGCAATGCTCGCATGGTCTGGGCGAATGAATTATTCACTACGAGGAAAACAAGTAGGGATAATCGGGTATGGAAATGTAGGGAAGCGCGTTGCGGAATACTCTCGCCGTTTGGGAATGAAGGTTTTTGCGAACGATCCTCCTCTGTCTGATGCAGGGTTTGTATTTCCAGATTGGGTTTCGTATGTAGGTATTGATGAATTGTGCAAGAAATCCGACGTTATTACCAATCATGTTCCCCTTAATGTAAACGGAAAATACCCTACCGTAGGTTTGTTGGGGATAAAGGAATTACAGTTGCTAAAAACCGGTGGATTGGTTGTCCATGCTTCGCGAGGAGGAGTGATTGACGAAGAAATGTTACGTAAAGAAGCACAAAAGAAACAACTGACTTTAGCGATAGATGTTTGGAATGATGAACCGCTTGTTGATGTTCAGCTTGCAAATACAGCAATGATTGCCACACCCCATATCGCAGGGTATTCGTGGAATGCAAAACTTATGGGTGCGCGAATGATGGCAGAGCAATTTGCAGATTTTTATGGTTGCAGACTTGATTTTTCACAGTGGAACGATACTCTTGCTGAATTTCTGCCGGATATATGCACCGATGAAAACACTATCTACAACCATCTTCGCGACGGGCGGCAATTCCTGCATGACACCGAAGTATTCCTGCAAACCCTTACGTTGCCTCCGGCAGAACGGGCTATAGCATTTGACCGATTGCGGAAACAGTATCCGAAGAGGTTTGAATCTTTACAGTAGATAAATTTCCGGTTATATCAGAAACCCGCAGTAAAACTTTTTTCTACTCCTCTTATTCATATACCCCTCTACTTCATCCCCTCGGTAATTGCCTCAAAAAGCCGTTGAGACTTAATAGTATCAGGATGCTCTGCACCATGTAAACGAAGTCGAATTGAATATGCCTGATAAATGGGCATCGTAGCAGGCGAAATATCACCTTTTTCAACAAGGAATTCGGCAAATGCATGGTAACTGTTAGCGGTATCAGGATGATCCATGCCCAATGACATCTGTCTTGTGGCAATCGCCCTCCTGAAATAATGTTCGGCATCGTCGAATCTTTCGACTCTGGAATAGAGTTCAGCTAGTTTTTGAAGTGTATTTGCAGTAGCGGGATGCTCCGAACCAAGTGTCCGTTCACGTACTGAAAGTGCTCTGCGCAAAGTTTCCTCAGCGTGCAAGTAATCACCCTTTTCATAAAGAAGTTCCCCTAAATCATGAAGCGATGCGGCTGTCTCAGGATGATTGCTTCCAAGAATTGTTTCCCACATTTCGAGAAGTTCCCGATACATACTTTCGGCACGTTCGTAGAGCGTTTTGAGACGGTAAATCATAGCAAGATTGCTGAGTGCGGATGCTGAGTCGGGGTGCCCCTCACCGATGGTTGATTTTTGGATTTCAATTGCACGTGAGCATTGCTCTTCTGCTGTGTCGAGATCACCTTTACGAAGATGAAGCATACCCATATTGTTCCAGCTTTGCGCGACAAACGGATGATTGCGCCCTAAAATCATCGAACGGATATTCAATGCCCGCTTTAAAAACGGCTCTGCTTCGTCGTAATTCCCTTTTGCAAAATGTACCATTCCCATCTCATTTAGATTGCCGGCTACAATCGGATGATACGCGCCATACATTTTCTCGGCTATCATAAGTGCAGTTCGAAGGAGCGATTCAGCGTCGGAGTAATTGCCCTTTTCTACAAGCAGTGAGCCAAGGCGATTGAGAGAGTCAAGTGTTTCTTGAGCAATAGGACCGAGATGCTTGTTGCGTAATGTCAACGACCGACGAAGCAAAGACTCGGCACTTTCGTAATCACCGCTTAATCTGAAAAAATCCCCTAATTCGCCGAGTGTAGCTGAAAGTTCTATGGGGTTATTTAGTTTAGATTCGTAGTCAGCAATTTTATCACGATATTCGTCGAGCATTTGATATTCATTACCCAATGCAAGCCAATACCCCAGTAATTCATGGCGTTTTTTATCGGTATGGAGTGCAAGGAACATTGGAATTTCCGTGATTGTGTTTACCAGCTGCCTATGTGCGTCTGCCTGAAGCAATTGCCATGGTAATTCTTCGGTTTTCCGTGTTGAAATATCGAGTGATTGAAAATACTGAGCAAGTCGGAGGTGTGCATTTTTGCGTGCTTGGCTATCGTAAAGATATCGCTGTTCGATTGCCTCCCGTAGATATTGATGAAAAAAACTCAAAAGACCCGCTCGTCTGAGAAGGTGATGTTCGAGCGCAACAAGCAGTGCGGATAATTCCATCCGTCTTGCATCTGTAATTTCTAAAAGTTCTGTTTCCGAAAGCCCGCGTCGTGCTGCCCATAATGACTCGGAAACCTTCCTAACTAATTCTACACTAAAGTCAAGTTCTAAACGTTCTAACACCTTACGGAATAAGTCGGGAATATTTTCTGCTGAAAGATAAAGAGTTATTTGGTGGTCTAATTGCTCGAAAAGACCAAATACTCGTAATTCTTCCAGCATTGTCCGAAGAAAAAGCGGATTGGATGATTTCTCATTGGAAGCAATAGTGTTTCGCTGACGAACGGAAAGGGATTTGCCGAAGCTTGCCAGAAACTGTTTGACTAATAATTCACGCTCTTTTTTACTCAAAGGTAAAAGGTTGAATTCACGCCAGCGTCTGGCTCGGAGAATATCAAGTTCAGGACTTTCGACTGCAGAGACAATCAGTCGAATATGTGGGGGTAAATATTCAGGAAGCCAGCGCAGCTGTTCAGGTGCACCATTGAGTTTGTCGAGTGCATCAATAAGAATTATCAGTTTTTCCCCACGGGCACGAGCCAGCCAAATAGGAAATTTTGCTTCGAGTTGCTCTGCGGTGGCGGGGATTTCTTCCGATAAGGAATACCGAAATTTTATTTCCGAACATATGCGCCAGATAAAGTCGAGATGGTCGTTACCTGTGGAAGTGATTCCGATATTATGGGTAATAATAAATGCTTCGGGATTTACCGATACATATTCAGCTGCCCAATTTGCCAAAAGTGCACTTTTGCCGCAGCCGGATTCTCCGGTGAGGACAAGCGGTACGCCACCGGACTGCTCTACATACTCAGTTAAAGTCCGGAACTGTTCCGGAATATTTATATAAACGCGCCGATGCGCTTGCATAAAAGCATTGTGAATAAATCGTTCTTTGTCTAGAGGAGTGGGGATTTTGTTAAGTGGGAATATTTGATTGATAAAATCAGTCATATCTTCTCGAACTGCCTGCCCCAGCATTTCGGGTGAAGTAATATTCTCATGGAATGCCATATCAGAGGCGCGGATTCTCGCCTTTAGTTCTGATAGTTTTTGAATCGCCTCCGGTGGCTCGTTACTCTGAATATAAGGAGTATCGTCAGTGCGGAAGTAAAATGATGCTCTAAGATTAGGATTTTCTCGAAGAAAAACTGCGTGCATTATTTCAATATCCGTTAAGCTGCGATTGTCTGCTACAGCTTGTTCAATCCACGGATATTTTCTAATTAGTTCTGTATCTTTTGTAATATCATCTTGTGAAGGCAACCAACCATAGCGATTACCGAGTATGCCAATAAAAAATGGACGGCATCGGTCAATCTCCTCCAGACACACTTTTACTACTTTGCCCTGTTCGGCTTCTTCGGCAGTCACGCCCCAACGTAAATCTATTTCGGTGAGTTCAACACCGCGATCACGGCATATTTTTCGAAGACCCGGAAAAACTTTTTTGACAAGATATTCGCGTTCGGGCTGCAAATCCTGAAAAGTAGAAGAAATGAATACACGAATTTCAGGAGTTAGGTCTTGTTTAGGAAGGGGACTGAGAAGAGTAGTCATAGTTACCATGACGCTGAGAGAATATTTTACGATAAATCGTATTGCAATAATAACGACAATTACTGTGGCTTCCAAATAATTTCTTTGTGTTTTTTATGTAAAAATATCATTTTACTTTGCAAATTGCCTTAAGCGACCTATTTTCGGATAAATTATTTAGAAATTTTCGGTAGTTGTTTGTTTATTTATATTCTAAGGTTATACCTATGAAAAACAGTCTGATGAAACATAGCATATTGTTCGTTTGTGCTATAGTAATGCTTGCTTCTTGTGATAAAAAACAAGAAGTCCCAATCGAAGAAAATCCGCAGCACCAACAAGTTCAAAAGCAACTCAATGATGTATCAAGTGTTCGTGACAGCTTGCTCCAGGTGGTTGCAGAGTCTGCCAAACTGATCAACGAAGTGGATGCAGAGCTTGCCCGTATCAGTGAAGCGCCGGCAGGGACTCTCTCACCCGGCACGAGACAGTCAATTAAAGAACGACTTTTTGCATTAGATGTAAAAATTGCAAAAAACAAGAAGCAAGTCGCTTCTCTTCAACAAAAAGTCAAGAAGTTGAATGGCGAAAAGAATGAAATGAATGCTCAACTAAACACTCTTACTCAGATTGTGGATGAGCATCAAAAAACAGTGGAAACACAACAAGGACGTATCAGTGAATTAGAAACTCAGCTAGGTATTCTTGCAGAAGATAAAAAACGTCTTACGGACAGTTTATCGGAAGAGCGCACTGTGAGGACGGAAATTGAAAACGATAAAAACACTGCGTTTGTTATTATCGGAACACTCGATGAGCTCGAAGAGAAAGGAATCATTCGCAAAGAAGGAAAAACATTGTTTTTTGGCGGAAGATGGGTGCCTGTACCTACTGCCGATCTTAATTTATTTACAAAAATAGATATTCGCAAAAAACAAAGTTTGGAACTGCCTCCGGGTATGGTTATTGAAAAAGTAATTTCTGCACATAATTCAAAGTTCCTTGAATCTGATCCTAATCCGTCCGGACCTCCGATGGTGAACATTTCAAAAGCGGAGCAATTCTGGAAAACCGACCGTCAGCTTATCATAGCGGTTGAGGAAAAATAAAGTCGAATTGAATCGGAAAAGCACGATTCACTTGGGAGGTAATCGTTGTGAATCGTTTGTAAAAGTAAAAGGCGTTGATTAATCATCAACGCCTTTTACTTTTTTATTTGATGCTGAAATATTAGTCAAAAATATAACGCATCCCTTGCTCAGTCCATCCTGCAAATTCATCAATAGCATTAGTTTGGGCATTGTCGGGATAATGCATCAAAAACATTTTTTGTGTAATTTCTTTCGGCAAAGTTTTGAGTTCGGGCAGGCACGCATGAACTGGATTAGGATTGATTTGTGTGTCATGAAACATCCATTCCGATCGGTCGGCGTACATATCAATCAAGGCGCGGTCGAACTTCGTATCACCTGAAATAAAGATACGATTATCAATAAATAGTCCGTAGGTAATGAACGCCTCTTCTGATGAAGGTGCTTGCTCCGGAATATGATTTGTAAGGAAAAGCTCGATATGAATGTCGCCATAATTCACCTCCCAAATTTCACGTGGCTCACGAGTTTTAAGAGTGGGGCGAACAACATTAAAAAAATCGGCAAACCTAAGTCGTTTCCCTTCACCATTTACTTCATTCCATTCCATTCCGCCCCTTAAGCTCATGTCCCATAGTACTTTTTCATAGGGTTCATTGATGAGCATTGTAAGTTTAGGTTTGTTCATAAATTTGATACCGACGTATCTGTTCATCAAAGCAAGGCATTCAACACCGCCGATATGGTCACTATGGCTGTGAGTAGGTAAGAAAACTTCAATATCCGGAACTTGCAGACCGGCAGTTGCTTCAAGTGCTACAGAACCTGTCGTTCCAAAATCTACAAGAATATGCTTATCACCCTTAATAATCAAGAAATTAGTTTGATAATGAGTTTTTGCAAAAGCCGAACCTGTCCCGATGAAAAATACTTCTAAATTTCCATCATTGGTCAGCGAAAGTTTATTATCTATCGGTACTATTTTCATTAGTTCATGCCTCGCAAAGTGCGTAGAATCATTATTACGGTTTCGCAATCCAAGCAAAATACTTTATTTGATGTAAATAATCAATTATTATGCCGTAAATTTTGGTTTTTCGCTGTTGATAGAATTACACCATTAAATCCGCAAGTATTTTTTCCCAACGCTGTGAGTCGGGATGCTTTAGCTCAGAATAGAGAGCAATGCAACGTCTTATAAATTGACCGGTTTCAGCTTTTTTTTCAATGGCTGAAAAGTTGCTTGATTTCGATTCGTCAAAGCAAATTAAGCCGAGATTACCGTTGATTTCTGCTTCCAGCTGTTTTGCCCCTACTTCTTGTGCAATTGCCAACCCTTGTACCAAACTCTTGTGACCTTCGGAAAGATTACCCAGCATTCTACGGGTTGCACCAATATAATTCAAAGATTCTGCTTCTCCTGTCCTACTGCCGATAGATTCGCGTATAGTCAAACTTTGCATAAAATAGTCAAGTGCACCTGCCGGTTTATTACTTGAATATAATAAAATTCCCATGTCGTGCAAAGTATCTGCTTCTCCAGCTCTATCACCGATTGCTTTGCGAATTTCTAAACTTTGCTGTAAATAATCAAGAGCTTCATCTTGCTTGCCAAGCACATTGAGTACTCTTCCTATATTTCGCAGCGAATATGCCTGTTGTGCCTTGTTGCCGAGCATTTGCCTTATTTCCAAAGCTCGTTGATGGTATTCGAGGGCTTCTTGTGCCTTGCCGCTCAGCATCAGAAGATTTCCTATGCTGCCCAATGTTACTGCTTGTCCTTTGCGACTGTTGATTTCACGTCGAACCGTCAAACTTCTCATCTGATAATCCAGTGCTTCGTCGTATTTGCCTTGAACAGCTTTAATAATCCCGATATTGTTCAACATTGCTCCCAGCGCCTTGAGGTAGTTGAACTGTTCAGCAAGGGCAAGTGTTTCCTTAGAACGAGCTTCTGCTAGTTTGTAGTTGCCTTTATTTTCCAAGACGAATGCTTCTCGTACCATTGAATCCAGCATTCTTTCTGTTTTATGAAGTTTGCCAAATAACCCGCGAGCATTCGCAAATTCTTTTTGAGCTTTGTCATACCGACCCCTGATTTTATGAATATTGCCGCGCAACATCATCGTTTCGGCAGCTACTTCCTCCAACGTAGTTTTATCAGTATCTGTTTTTGTTCGAAGCGAGCGGGTTGTCGTGTCATTTTTAAGCAAATCCAAATAACTATCCACTGCCTTTAGCATACGCATTGCTTCTTCTTCGGCAAAGCCGCGCCATGCTGACCTGGCACCTTCGAGTGAAACCGTTGCGGCAAACAGAAATTCACCTAATTCATTAGCATGGGTTGAAAGTCGAGGTGCGATATTTTGAACATTTGCTCCATTCTCAATCGCAGATTCCCATTCTTCTTTCAGTACAAAAAATATTGCCTCATGGAGTAATTCTCTCTCCTCAACTTCCAAACTCTCGTACATCGCACGTTGAAGCAGAACATGAACAAATTGATATGCAGTTGATTCATGAGCATAATATCGCTGTTTGCCGAGACTGCGTACAACACGGTGGGTATCTTCGATAATTCTTAGTTTTTGAAGAATTTTGAGTGTGGGTACTTCTGTAAGTTTCGACAAGACAAATGCTGTAAAGGTATCGCCCTCAACGCTGGCATACCGCAGCAACTCTTTTGCGTCTTCACTCAGCCGGCGAATACGTTCCTGAACAACGGCATAGGCGCTCTTTGGTACACGGACATTCTCATACTGGTTCTGGAATCGTCCGTTTTTAGGGCTTACAATACCGTCTTCTTCGAGCGTGTTCAAGAATTGAGTAATGAACAGAGCATTCCCGCCACTTACCCGTGCCAGCCATTCTTCAAACTCGTCATTGTTTTCGTAATGATCGTAGCGCCTTCTGAGTAAGGCATCTAAATCCAGTGAAGTCATGCGTGGAACCGGAATATCCGAAAACATCGAATATCGTCCCAGTTCATTTCTGATATGAAGGATGGGGTGTCCGGCGCCTTCCCTCGAACTCTGTGCATCGTCAGGACGGTAAGCTACGATAAATGTAATCGGTTTGTCGAGCAATTGACGTGCTGCTGCAAATAATAAATTGGACGATGAGGTATCAGCCCAATGGAAATCATCTATAACCAAAACTAGCGGCGATACCTCTGAAAATTTACCCAAGAAATTAATATACTGTTGGAATAATTGATCCTGACTGCCAACTGCAGGAGGTGGCACTACTACTCCGCCGCGATCTTTCTCAAGCTGTTTATGGAGATACATTTGGTCGTAACTTTTTGTTACAATTTCTGCTGCAGCACCAACTACAGGACCAAGTACAGGCACAAGTGAAATCCAATTCGGGGCAGTATCAATGAAGAACTTTCCAAAATCAAATTTCATCTTTCTTTTTTGTTCGCTTGGTGCTTTCTCACGGATAGCAACAATTGTAACAAGTTGTTCCATAAGATCAATCCACGGTTTTAATGCTTCTACTTCACCAATGTCATGGTTTGCAAGGGGGGTGGAGCATTCACTAATCGTGACAATCGGAATAGGGAATAGCCCTTTTTTCTCAAAGTGTGCAGGACAAGATTCTCTGAGTGCTTTCAATAATGTGCTTTTACCTATCCCTGCCTCACCTGTTAAAAACAATACATTTTGGGTAGTACCGCGAGTAGATGCAGTTTCTATACTTTGAAGTAATTCTGTAAGCTGTTGACTGCGACCTATCATAGTTGAAATATTGAAAAATTTGATTAAAACTTCTTTTGTCTCTGATGTTTTCTAATTGCTAATATTTATAGTTAGTTCGTAATTTCTATTTGCGATATCTCAAGGCAAGACGCCTCTGTGCCATTCTATAATTTATTCTGCAAACTTACTTTCTTTTGTGTGAATTTTACGTAAATTACGCTCATGTTTGCTTATTCTGAATGCCGAATATCAATTACCTGTTTACCATAGTGCTAAAATAAGCATTATTGAGTTCTAAAAGAAGAATTGCATTCTAATGACTACATTGGTTTTGGATAGCAGCATACTACAATTACGGTACTGGAATAGTGGTTTATGAAGAGTATTGGTTTATACCGGAACAGTAATTTCTATTTCTATCAATTTACATTGAAATGAAATCAGTGTAAAACTAAAATAGGAACTTCAGCATAAACCATTATTTGAGAATATAGTTTACTTGGTGTTTATTATGAATTTGGGTCGTAAAAATCATAATCTGACGGGTAGATGTCTTACACTCTAATTAAGAATTACAAACCTAGTAAAACCATCACTTAGAGTCTCTATTTCAAGCAGATTACAAAGAATATGCTTTTTTATCGGTTTCTATTTGTCCTACAGCACCCTTTTGCATTGATTTCTTGATATATATCAAGAACTGGAATATTTTATTTATGTATTTTTGCCGCCGTATTTAGATTGTGTTTAGATAATAGTTATTTCTATGATACTTCTATGAATCAGACTGCGGCATATAATCTTCCCGTTCAATTTGAATTATGGATACATTAGCGATTATTGCCGATTATTATCATTCTATTACAACAATACCTGACGAAGAATGGAACTGGTTTGTGGCTCGGCTATTGGAAAAACGCATTGATAAATACCAACATTGGGTAAAAGAAGGGCAAATTGCTCACGAATATGCTTTTATTATCAAGGGATTTATGTACTCGTACTATATGAAAGAAGGCAAGGAAGTTGTACGCGATTTCTTCTCCGAAAATTCTCATGCGAGCGCACATACAAGCATTATTACCAGAACTCCCTCGCTCTACAGCATTCAAGCATTAGAACAAACAACGCTTCTAACCCTAAGTTATCACGACAATCAGGAGCTTTTCTGCCGTCATTCTTGTTGGCAGGAAATAGGAAGATTGACAGCTGAAGAACGCTACAAACAAAAAGAAGAACGAGAACGATCATTTCTACTGGATACTCCGGAAACGCGGTATATGAAAGTACTTAAAAATATGCCGGAAGTCTTACAGCGCGCACCTCAGTATCATATTGCTTCATATCTTGGAATTTCACCGGAAACTCTCAGCAGAATCCGTCGGAAAATTGCTATGAATAATAGTTCACTCTAATCCCATTTCTTAACCTAACCCATCTAAAAATCACGAATGACAATTACCAACGAAACCAAAGAAGCCAAAGCGTACCGATTCAGAATGTATGCCCTATGCTGGATTACCAGTATGTTTGCAGGGATTGTTTCTACGCTTATGTCAACGTACCTTCCAGTGATTGCCCGTGATATTTATGGTAATTCAGATACGGACACCATTGCTACTATGGGTTCGTATGTAAGTTCTATTTTTTTAATCGGTTGGACTTGCGGCGGAATGTTTCTAGGGCTTACTGCTGATAAAATAGGACGTGTACGGGCATTAATGATAGCTATTGTTCTCTATACACTTCCTACTGCAATTGCCAGTCTTGCCAATTCAATAGAATTTCTTACTATTTGTCGTTTTCTGTCAGGTGCCGGAATCGGAGCAACCCTTGTAATCACAACTACATTCATTGCAGAACTATGGAAAGAAAAATCCAGGGCAACTGCTCTGGGGATACTTGCAAATTCTTTTGCAGTTGGAATTGTTTGCTCAGGTATGCTCAGTTATTATATTGCTGATTGGCACACAGCTTTCATCGTCAGTTCCCTGCCGATTATTATGGTTTTGGTCGTTTGGCTTACAATGAAGGAATCCTCCAGATGGCATACTGCTAAAAATACGGCTAGCACCAAAGTCTCTCAAATGGAGCATCTGCTTCACAGTTCAAATAAAGGTAATTTTATACTGGCTACCATTATGTTTGGAACCATGCTTATCGGGTTATGGGCAGCATTTTCATGGATACCGACATGGGTGCAGAGCTTGCTCGGTGAAGATGTGGACGGGCGGAAACAGCGCGGCACAGTGATGATGTTGCTTGGAATGGGTGGTATTGTAGGTACATTTTTCGCCGGATTTCTAAGCAATAGAATAGGACGTAAAAAATCAATGCTTATCAGTTATTTCGGTTGTTTTTTAGCAGCGTTGCTGCTTTTCAAAACCAATGCTACATTTTCCAATCTGATATTTATCGAAACTGCGCTTCTTTCTTTGTTTTTTGGTTTGGGGCAAGGAGTGATGACACATTATATTCCTGAGTTGTTCCCAACATTAATACGAGGAACTGCAACAGGATTTAGTTTTAATATCGGAAGAATTGCAACCGCAATTGCAGTGTTTTTTGTAGGTATGATTGTAAGTTCACTTGGCGGCTTTGCAAATGCAGTCTTTGTATTTTCGTATGCATACCTAGTTGGATTTGGAGTAACTTTCTTTGCAAAAGAAACGAAGGGAGTGGCATTGCCACAGTAAATTGTATAGTTGGTATTCTGGAATTATAATATCTTAAAAGGAAAAAACAGATGGCGCATATCCCCACAAAAGAGGGACTACCAGGAATTAGAGGTTTGGTTCATTTTCGTCCTGAGACAGGTAAATATCTCTATGAATTGGCACAAACACTGCTAAGAGCACCCTCTACACTTTCAGAGGCAGAACGTGAATTGATTGCTACATTTGTTTCATCGAGAAATGAATGTGTATTCTGTACGATGAGTCATGCGGCAGCAGCCCGAGCATTATTTGGTGATGCTGCACAAACAGTTGATGATGTATTAGCAAACCCAGATACTGCACCCATAAGTGAAAAATTCAAAGCCCTCCTTGTAATAGCAGGTAAAGTACAAAAAGGAGGACGCATCGTTACGGACGAAGATATTGAAAACGCTCGCAAATTAGGTGCAACCGATATGGAAATCCACGATACAGTTCTCATAGCAGCCACATTTTCAATGTTCAACCGTTATGTGGACGGTTTGGCGAGTTTTACACCGGATTCACCGGAAGAATATGCAGAGATGGGCAAGCGAATGTCAGCATTCGGCTATGTAATGCCGACACAATAATTTCAAATTCATTACTATTATATCTTAGAATACATTTATGGCACATATACATGTTCAAGAAGGTTTGCCTGGAATAACAGGGTTACTCGAATTTCGGCTCGACAGTGCGAAACCAATTCGTGAACTGACACAAACATTGCTAAGAGGGGAGTCCACTTTAACCGAAGCAGAGCGTGAATTAATTGCAACGTATGTTTCTTTCTTGAATGAATGTGTTTTTTGTACCACCGCTCATGCAGCCACAGCGAATCTTCTCTACGGTTCGGACGAGATTGTTGAGTCGGTAAAATGGAATCTTGCTCAAGCTCCGATTAGTGATAAAATGCGGTTGCTGCTCATTATCGCAGGCAAAGTACAAAAAGGTGGACGAATTGTAAGTGATGAAGATATAGCTCAAGTAAAAGAATTGGGTGCAACTGATATTGAAATTCACGATACAGTTCTGATTGCCGCTCTTTTTTGTCTCTATAATCGTTATGTAGATGGTTTGGCTAGCTTTACGCCGTCCGACCCGTCATTCTACGGGGCACTTGCTAAACGTCTGGTAACACGTGGGTATGTTCGCCCTGAGGGCGGTTACACAACCTATCCTCCTGAAGATAAATGATACTTTTTTTACATTATTCTGATAGAAGCATAAATATGGCACACATACCTGTCCCTGAAAATATGCCCGGTATTCGAGGACTCATGGCATTTCGTCCTGAAACTGCGTTCCCGATGAACTTACTTGCCGAGCAATTGCTCCAAGCTCCTTCAACTCTCACAAAAGGTGAGCGTGAACTTATTGCAACGTATGTTTCCCATAAAAATCAATGCAAATACTGCGCCTCGACACATGGTGCAATTGCCAGGCACCTGCTTGGTGAGGATGCAGGATTAGTACAAAGTGTTCTTGATAATCCCGCTAAAGCAGCAATAAGTGATAAACTTAAAGCGCTGATTACCATCGCCGGACAAGTGCAAGCCGGCGGCAAAAATGTAACTGCAGAATCTGTAGATGATGCACGTAATAATGGAGCAACAGATATTGAAATACATGATACAGTGCTGATTGCAGCCGCCTTCTGTATGTTTAATCGGTATGTAGATGGTCTTGGAACTACCGCACCGGACGACCAAAGAATATATGATATGATAGGACGCTCCCGCGCCGAAACAGGATATTTAACTCCACCTATGCCAATTGCTATGAATCCATAAGTAATTGTTCTTAACTTGTTTCTTAATAAGGGCTTATTGCACGATTAGAATTCTCCGGTGTTACGGTGAATATGCAAATTGCTTTTTCTGTTTTTGCAGATAATGTATACAAAATCAAAAGTAATCCATAATTTATTTACAATTTTAAAGATGTTTTATATGAACAAAATGATACAATTTCGGTTATGGTGTTTGTTGGGTTTTTTTGCTTTTTCAATGTCAGTTTCTGCTTTTGCACAAGGCACGATTACAGGAACTGTAGTTGACAAAGCAACGAAAACTCCTTTGAAATCAGCGCGGGTACAAATCAATAAATCAGCCAGATTTGTACTTACCAACGGTTCCGGAGAATTTCGCCTCGAAAATGTTCCTGCGGGTGATCAAACAGTGGTTGCATCACTTGTAGGCAGAAAAAGCAATATTAAACCCGGAGTGAAAGTTGCTGACGGTAAAACTACGGAAGTAACCTTTGAATTGGATGAGTGGGAAACCAAGTTCGATGAAGTTACCGTCTACGGCGCGAGCAAACGTAAAGAAAAAGTAACGGAAACTCCATCAGCAGTGACCGTCATTACAACGGTGGATATCCAACGCGCAGCCCGTGGTAATCAATTGGGGCGTGCTCTCGAAGGAATGACAGGAGTGGATGTTGTTCAGAACGGAACGACCGACTTCAATGTGAATACACGCGGATTTAATAATAGTACAAATCGCAGATTGCTGATTCTGGTGGATGGGCGTGATGTTGCTTTGCAGCAAATAGGTGCTTCGGAATGGAATTCGTTCCAACTCCCGCTTGATGAATTTTCAAGAATTGAGATGGTGCGCGGTCCTGCTGCTGCCCTCTACGGAGCTAATGCGTTTAATGGTGTATTGAATATGACTTCGTATTCTCCGCGAGAAGTATTGGGCTCAAAAGTTTCTCTTTTGGCAGGCGACTATAAAACCCTACGTTTTGATGCTCGCCATGCCGGGGCTTGGGATGCTCTCAGCTATAAAGTAACGGTAGGGCATTCACAGTCATTGAATATTTCTCGCAGTCGTACAATAGCAGACACCGCTTCACTCGAATATCCTCAACTCTACCCCAAAAATATTGAGCAGCAGCCGCTCCGCGACGAAGACAGAAATACATTTGCAACCTACGGAACTATCCGTATGGATTATGATATAAATTCTGAAGACCGTGTTCTCGGTGAATTTGGCTATACTCAATTTGGTGACGAAGTAATGCTCGCAGGTTCAGGCAGAATCCATGTACCGAAAAGTGAAAAACCGTATGCACGTGTAGCATATAATTCCTCACATTTTAATATTCAAACTTCGTACAATGCTCGGAATACAATTGATACAATGCGTATTCTTGCTGCTCCTAAAGGCACGATTATCTTAGATCAATCGTATGATTTGAATCTTGATGCCCAATATAATACAAGTGTTATGGATAATATCAATCTTGTACTCGGCGCGCAATTCCAACATCAAAGTATTGCTTCACACAAAACAGTTTTCCCGGACGAGCCGATTTTGGCAGATTTCCAAGGTGTGTATGGTCAGGCAGAATGGGCTGCAACATCAATGCTCAAAATAATTGGTTCGGCTCGTGTTGATAATGGAAATATCTACCCGACTCAGTTTTCTCCTCGCGGAGCGATTGTCTTTACTCCTATTGAAAATCAGCAGTTCCGTGTAACAGTCGGTCGTTCATTCCAGCGACCCAATTATTCAGAGCTTTTCAGGAAATATGGTTATGCACCTGCTATCGGTGCACAAGGTCCGGTTAATTTCCGTTCGGTAGTAGGAGCAATTAATGATACGCTCACTAAACTTTCCGGTGCTGCCCAAAATGTTGACTTGGGACTATATAGTAATACTGCTCCCCAAGGCGATTTAAAAGGTATTCAACCCGCTGCGTATGGTCTTGGCAATTCATCACTGAATGTTGAATCCAATGTTGGCTACGAGTTTGGCTATAAAGGTGTTATTAATAAGGACTGTTTCGTGACGGTAGATGTATATTACAATGAATTGAAGAACTTTATTTCGGGTTTTCTTCCCGGGGTGAATCCTAATTATAAGTCATGGACATCAAAAGATGCTCTGCCGGCTAATTTACAGCAATACTCTGGATTGGTTGATAGTATCGTATATAGTCAATTGTCCCAAACCGATAAAGCTCGACTTACAACATATAACGGCTTACCGACATTTCTTGTGTCGAACACAAATATTGGTAAAGTAACACAGCTAGGGCTTGATATTGGAGTAAACTATTATCTTACAAGTGAATTCTTACTCTCCGGCAATTACTCGTATTATTCTTTTAAATTGGTTGATGCAACTACGCCAAATCCATTTTTGGCAACAGGTGATAACTTGCTCTCACCTAATACATCTCCACATCGAATTAATCTTACAGGAACATACACCGTAGCAAATGAATTTGATGTGAGTGCAAGTCTGCGTTATGTAGAAGGTTTTGCTTGGCTAGCCGGTGATTTCAGGGGCTATGTTCCTTCTTACGCTTTAATCAATCTGAATGGCGGTGTGCAAGTAACGGATAATATCCGTATTGGAGCAAATATATATAATTTGCTTAACCGCAGACATTATGAAATTTTAGGCGGAACACTTATGCCGCGTATGTTTACGGCAAATGCTAGTTTTACGTTCTAAACCTATTCGGCAGTCAGGGCAATATACATTCTGAATTCATTAATAGTCTCTTCCGGCGTTTCGATGCCGGAAGAGACTATTTTTATGTATCGTCTTGCAGATTTGTTTCAAACCGTAACAATTTATACAGATATAGCTTAAGAGTACCGATAAACATCAAAACTTATTTTTTTCGTAGCGGCGGCTTTGCAAAGCCGCCGCTACGAAAAAAAATAAGTAAAGTCAAATAAGAACACTTATTAACTGATGTTACGCAAGATTATATTGATTAGACCTTATCAACAACAAAT
>CAZGNO010000014.1:0-61030 GCA_964527785.1 uncultured Chitinophagaceae bacterium | reverse complement strand
ACTTTATATCTTATTTATAGCCCATTTCTGTCCAAACAAATGGGGTAGGTTCAGTAGAGCTGCTCCCCGTAAGCTTTCTAGAGCTAGTACCTGTATGGGCTTTGGTTTGACTAAAACCAGTGCTGCCCGACTTGTCTTCATAACTCTCAAAATACATATCCAAATATTGTGCATTGGAAGCAACCATAGACGGAACAGCATCTTGGTGTGAGAATCGAGCTGAGCTGTAGATGTTGTTAATATCTTTCTCCTCGACCGGCTCTCCATGCTTCGAGTAATGACTTACCGAATTTGTTCTAAGCCAATTGACTCCGTTACTCGTACTTTCCCAATCAAACATTGTAAATGCCGCCATTGTACCAGAATTACCATATATTCTGTTGCTACCCCCTGTTGCCAGTGTAGCTTCGTCCCTATAAACATACGATTCCATCGGTCTCCACTTCCCTCTTCTTCCCGATTCATAAGCACTTGTATCTGTTGAAGTAGGGTATCCGCCTACCCACGAATAGTCCCAATCATCTGAATATTTTGTTGCTGAAGCCGAAAGGACACCTGCAGCAGAAAGGGTCGTTAAAGTTGCTGTTGGGGCAAGTATTTCATCTTTTGTTTTGCCATATAATGCAACGGTTCCGGCTACTGCTGAAAGCTGATTTGTTTTTCCACTGCGTATCACTATCATTTTACTTGTACTTCCTAGCGAATTTGGGAAGGCACTTCCTATTTCTAGCGATCCAATTGTATAATATAAATTTCCAATCAATGGATCGGTAGCTGGTGTATATGTGTCGGTGCCTATATCATAAGTATTTGGTCGACCATTGATAACTCTCATACCGGTTACAATGCCATCTGAGTTTTGGAACATGATTATATCTCCGGGATATAGAGGAGAATTCGGGGGCACAATATTTATAGCATATTCAACAAATGGTGATATACTTGAATAAACCAAGAAAAAATTAGGGGATTCATTAGTACCAGTCAGTGCAAAGCGTTCGTTTTCTGATTTTTGCCCCATGACTTTATATTGTATCATTGAAGCTGCGGGAATCTCATAAATAGTTGTAGTTCCGGTCAAAACCGATCCACTGGATGGCTGAGTTCCGTCAAACTCGTCGCTTACCATTCTTACCAACGGCTGCCCTGTATAGGGACTGAAGGCAATGTTTTCAACCGTATGGGTCATCCCGTCACGGGTGGTCGTAACTTTTTTTAATACGCATGGGTATTTGATAATTTTCGAGACAACCGAGCTTGTTAGTTTCGTGTCGCTCTGCCCTATAGTTGGGGTACCCATTCCGAAATACACTGAAAACGGCGGTATCGGCAACGATATACCTACATCCACTTCTATTCCCCTTGAATCACGGGTCTCGTAAAATATATTAGATTCATGAGATATTTCTATTTCTACACCATTCAAGGAGTATCCTATCGGGGTGTCTTTATCATAAAAAAGAGGTAGTTTTTCGCCTTGCTCAAAATATGAATACTCTGTAGTTTCGACAGGGCGTGTTTTTTCCGTTTTAAGAAAATCCTTGTCTTCCAAAGTGGTTCCTGAATTAAATTCCAAAGCATATTGGGTTGTTCTGCGTGGCTGCCCGTGCATGGAGTTCAAGCTGAAACAATACCCTTGACTTGCCGATTCGCTGAATTCATTTTGACTATAATACGGTATTGTTATGTGTACGGCGGGTTTATCAATATGAGGTGCTAGATTCGTGAATTGCACGTTCTTTATAAACGGATAATCCTTATTGGTATAATATTCGTATTTGGTAAAACCAGGTGTGGTTTTGCCGCTGTGAATATTTCTCACGATGACGCTTGAATAACCAATGGACGGACCGGGAAGTATTGACTCTCCCAATGGACCTTCATAATTATCCAGATATCTTCCTGCAACCGGTTTATCAATCCAACTAGTTTCATTATATTTCTCCATATACGTTACCAAGGAATTTTCAATCTTCATTTCCGGTGGTTCGTTGGTAGCCACACCACTGCTTATCACGTTTCCATGTTCATCAAGCGTTTTATAGATATATTCCTGACCATAGATAACTTTACCGTCTTCGTTATTCGTACTTGCATCATCACCGGAATCATACATAAGCACCCGTTTTACTCTGCACCCTCCTGCTTTTTTGGGCTGTGGCAACGGAATTCTAAAGTAAGAAAATTTGTTAAAAACTCTAAGAACTTCAGGTACGACTATTGTTACATTCGGACTTTTTTGTATAAAATCAATAACAGTCTGCAATACAGTTCCTTTCTTAAGCTGATTCTCAACCCCCGAAATATTAGTCTCATAATATTCCTGGGCAGTTTTATCGGGTGCCCTATCCTCTGTGACATCAATATAAATTTGTCCTGCATTCACTTCTGTAGTGCAGATACCAACGTCTTTTACATTACAGTATCCCTGGATATACTCCTTCCTTTTCCATGGTCGCGTCATTGCGTTGTAATCATTGCTGTTAGCCGGTATCGGCTCTTCCTCATCAAATGAATAAAGAAATTTAAATGCAATTTTTTCCTTGCATACGGTTTGACCGTTAACTGTAGTTAGAAAGTGATTTTTAATCCTTTCGACAACCTTGGATTTTTCAGTACGGTCACCGGAAAGAGGTGCTGCAAAATCACTCATAAAATCACCTGCTGTACCTGCTATATTTAGGAAGTACCGTGTGACATCCGGTATATCTTCATCAACGCCGGATAAACTTACCATTGCCATAGCCGGCCTGTCTTGCACATATTCATAATCATGACCTTCGTATTGCACTCTAATTTCACCGCCGGAAGGGAGTTTGATAACCTTAAGATGAAATGGTGCCGGATCAAAATTGTTTTCTCTTTGGCTGTTCCAACGCCTATCTATAAAATTTCTCCAATGTACTAGACCGGGCGCAATGCTGTAATACCCCCATGAGTCTTGTGACAAATCGGAATAGCGGTACGTAGCTGTGTCATAATTTTTACCGTAATTCAAAACATTCGGATACTTGCTTCCTAAGTCTGTCCCTGATATATCCGTCTTCGGATTGTAATATTCGAACACATACGGAGAAATTTTTGCATTTGCTATTTCGCCATATTCAAACCATACTTTTTTCAATGTCAGTTTTCCATAGCGCTTAAATTCAATCACCCCGTCGTTCGTAGTATAGTCGTCCGGTTTCGTGGGGTCATTCGTATGACGACAGGGATACATTGCACTGTTGGGTAAGCCAAGAGGAAACCCATACTTATGTATAATAGCATCCGGATCATCAGCACATGGGTCAGGTGGCATTGGAAATACATCCCCCTGCTCATTTGTCCATGTAGGTGTGTATTTATAATTCAGGTCGGTACAGTTTATTGTTCCGCGTCCGTTACTCGCTGCAAACGATGAATAGTCATAATCAAAACGAACTGTTTTTATCTGCTTAGGATCTCCTTTTTTATATAATTCTATCCGTTCCAGTGTTTGTGAAAAATTAGGGTATTGCCGGGTAGTCTCAAGTGTAACATTTTCATCAGGAATCTTCGATTGAGTAATTTCATAATCTACATAATAAGAAGTATGCGGCGTTGATGTGGGGTATGTACCTTTACTAAGAGGTGTAGGCCATAAACTGTTCCAATTACCTAAAAATGCATTGTGAGTACCATTTGAAAAACCATACTGATAAGCATCAGCACGTTCTATTCCTGATCCAGTAATCGGAAAGAAAGCCGTACTGGTTATATAGTACTTAGCATCGGTTCTGTTTGTTACGAAATATGCCACGTGAGATGCAGTTTCCGCTTTTTCCAATACATACACTTGCTTTTCACCCCGAGATTCGGAATACCGATCATCAGTGTTATCAATGACTTTACCCCGTTCATAATAGTAAGTATCATTTTTAAATGGAATCTTCCATTTTGCCCATGTGCCATCTTCATTTACCATTCGATTCGGATCAGTGGTTGGTGGAATACTACACTTATTGTATGAAAACTTAATCCATCCACCTAAATCTTTTACACTGGGTCCGTCACCATCAACGTCTATATAATCGGGAGTGAGTATCTGTGTAAGGAGATATTTGGTAGCATAGGGTGCTTCCCTGTATTCACCAGTAAATTTGTATGGATTTTGAAGGTAATTTCTCCGGTTTTCTTTTCTTGCCAGTACCGGTAATCCATAGACATAGCATTTTCCGTCAGGAAGGTACACAGCAAATTCCCCAATCGCATTATCCGGCAAATAATTTTGGTCATTGGTACGAAGTCCCGGCTCTTGAGGGAAAATATATTTACGAGTGTCCTCATCTTTTGTATAACAAAAATCAGGATGGGCTCTCATAGACCCTATCGTATTATAGGAAATATTTGAAGACCTCCCTGCCCGTTTAGAAGAGTTCATAATCCTCATGCTTGTGTTGTCAAATTGAGAAGGTGTACGTACTTTATCGTAAGTAGGTGAAGATAAAGTACCTAAATCTTGGTCAAACACAACACTCCCCCCAAGGTCTCCCATAAACCGTGGAAATACCCCTTCATCCTTTACATTAAGAGAAGATGGGTGTTTGGTTTCGGGAATGGTAAAGTTCCGGTACGGAGCATCCGTACTATATTGTTTAAACTTATCGTTTGGGTCGCTAGGATTAGGAGGAATGATCGCATAATATACAGGAGGTGTGTCACCAGAAGGATCTGCCCACAGATGATCATTGCCCGGACTTACACTTAACTCTGTTTGACCAATGTTAATGTAAGGACTTATTCCGAGCTGTGTTCCCGCAGTCAGCTCCTGGCTCAAGCCAAGCTCTTTTTTAGTACTCATGGAATATTCTGGAAGGTTAGTACCTATTTCCCTGTGATGGAAACGGAAGACTCCTCCTATTCCTTCTCCTGTCACTGCATAATTATCCGGATTATTAAAGGGTATGGGCATATATTTCTGATGTGCTTCATACGGTGCATACCGCTCTTTATAATAATCCATACTTACACTTCTGTTGCTTTTATCCTTACCGTAATCTCCACATAAGCGCTGTGTTTGAGCAATCCCTGAATACATATATCCGTAAGCTGACAAATGTTTGTCCATGGTTTGAAAAGAAGAGTACGTAGCAGAGCCGCCGCCATGCCCGCCTATCGGACCAACTGTACCTATGGAAAATGAACCTGTTCCACCAGTACTAAACGATACATTTTTTCCGGTAAATTCTTGCATTGGTATAGGGTAGGATGGTCTGTTCAGAACGTCCATAGCATAACTAACCATAGCCGATTGCGCCGCCTTGAAGCCTTCCGCTGCAACTATACCCAAAACTGAATTTTCACCAGCACCTTTTTTGCTCCCACCTTTATCTACTTCTAAAACTTTCAATGGGTCTATTTTGAAAGAAAAGCTTTCCGTACCATCATCGACATTATACCCTACCGAGATAGCACCGGCAAAATTTGCATCAATTCCATAACCAAACGCAAAGCCCTTATGGTTGTTATACCGCAAAGATAATGACAACCCCAGTCCTGCTTTTACGCTCGTTACTTCCACACCACCCCTAATCGAACATGAAGCGGTAATATCCTCACCCGTATTCATATATTTATCTATCTTCACCCCCAAATCATCATCAGGATACCCCCGTACACTTCGGTTGATAGCACCCGGATTGATATTCCAGCCATACCCTACCCAACTCGCTTCATCCTCAGGGGTCGCTCCAGAATGATACGATAAAGAAATCGGATACGAGCTTCCGTGTGGTCCTGGTATTTCTATAACAGGGAGATTGTAGTTAAATGCACCCGTAAAATTATCCACCATATTCGACGTGGCTACCGGCTCGAACGAACTGAACTCCGGCTGGGTCGGTCCGCTCGTGAGTGCATACGCCGAAATCGGGACAATGAATTCCGCTAGTATCACTACCGTTAGAAAAACTGATGTAAATCGGAGAACCGGTTTTGTAAATATTGTTGTTATCATGGCATTTAATAAATAAGTTCTGGGGATGATTTTCTATTGTCTGCTGATATAATAAAATGATGAATTCCTGTGTGATAGACCGTGTCATTCCAACTCAGGTCATAATCGCCGTTTTCAGTTTGCTTCTGTGATTCAGGTACTGAAAAAACTATGATTATCTTGCGCGATTTCTCTATCTCGTATGTGTTTTCCATGTGAACCAGCACCGGACTGTATCTGACTGAATCGCCTAACGTAAGCTCTATTGCCTCATCCTGTTGGAAGTTTAGCTTCTCTACCCGCTCGTAAAACTCTTCTTTACTCGATAAATTGCCAGTAATTGCATCAGACGTATTCGTTCCGTCAGGTCCTATTTCCAATATGAACGTCAGTGAATTACCCTGCTTTTGCACCAAACTGTCAACTATAGCTTTCTCCGGGTGAATGCCCGCCTTCACCATATCCTTCAAAACGATATATTCAGGGGGCAGATAATATGCTGCAAACTTGTAGCCGGCTATACTTTGGCTCTTCCTCAACGAACAGTCATCCGTACTCAGCCAACCTCTGAATTCATTCACCGTCATCTTTTTCGAGCTGCCACTACACCCGACTAGAAAGATAATAATAAACAATATGCGGAGAAGTCGTAGGGTATCCCTGATGTGCCTCTTGTGATTTATCACGTTACTTATCCTTCTTTGCCGGTTTCGATGCTGGTTTTGAACGGTTAGATGAATACGAACTGTTCATTTCCGTTATAAATTCTTCTGTTACATCCATCTCTTTCGAACCGTACATAACATTACCCGTTGTGCTACTCGCGCCCATTACTATATCATAACCGTGCTTCTTTGCCAGTTCCTCCGCATACGAATTTATCTGCGTAACTACCCCCGTAATAAGCTCAGTCTCTTCCTTCTTTGCCTGCTCCTCTATCGCACTTTGGTAACGAAGCATGTCATCATATTGTCGCTGCAAAGACATCTGGTATGTCTTCCTCTCCTCCGGGCTGAGCTTTGCAAAACTCGTATTGTATTCCTGCTGGCTGTTGCGATACCGTGCCTCCAAAGTGTCCGTACTTGTTTTCCATACTATCTTCTTCTGGTCGAATAATGAGCGAGCTTCCTTCATTCCTTCAAATTTCTCTATACTCTCATTTATTCTGATAAATACTATCTTCTTTTTGGAGGTAAGTTGGAGTACTGTAAATATACCCGCAGCTATAACTACGGCTACTATTATCATATACAACATACTCTTACTTTTATTTGCTGTTGAAATTGATTGCTCTTGTTTGTTTTTCAAATTATATATTCTCTGACTAAGTTCTAAAATTCATTAATTGTAAATTGACGTCCTTTGCTGAATATCAACGGCTTATTTCCACTCTTGTATATTTTGTCTGACCGTCAGCTTTGAGCGTAATGATATACACGCCAGTACTGACCGGAGAGAATTTACTGTCCAATCCGTCCCACGTAATTTGGCTCTCTCCTGCCGTTAAACTTATGGGGAATGTACGCATTACCTGACCGCTAATATCTGATACTATAAATGTTCCTTCAGTGTTCTTGTCACTCTTGATACTCAAATGAATATCCTTTGCTGACGGATTCGGATAGGCGTAAAAACTAAATCCTGAGAAGGTCGAAGGGTCGTAAATTTCCCCTTTGCCCTTTTCGATTCCATTAATTTTATTCACTGCAATATCTCTGAATATCTCTTGCTTTTGAACCGGTCCAGGCCAGTTCACTATAACTGAATCAACTGCTTTTTCGATTAAACCGAAATGCAACCGTACAGGGTCTTGTACCATCTGTCCGCGCCCCGATATCACTTGGGTGATTTTTTTCTCCCCGCCAGAATATACTTCAACTGTAGAGCCAACCGCAGAAAACCCGTCTTTCGATGTCAAATCAATTGCAGTATAATTACCCACTCCAATTTTATTGTTAAAAATATACAGCGAATCATCCACTATTATCGGTAAATCAAGCCTCCCGTCGTTCGTTAGGTCTGCCATTACTATATCCTTGCTTCCGCCCGATACACCCGGAAGAACAGTTCCGACAGGATTAAACACGTGCGAACTCGACTGCATGAAAATATCGGTAGGGCGACACCGGCAACTCGTTGCTGCTACAAAATCCAATAAGCCGTCATTATTGATGTCAGCCAAACATCCGCCGCTATAGCGATTACCCACAAACAGATTGTTTGCAAACTGTTTATTATTCGATGAGGCGATGGTGAGTGATTTAATTTGCTGGGCACTTGTTTGAAAATCAAATTGCGGGTCATGCGGCTGAACCACGTCGAATGCTCCCTTATTTTCTATATCACCCCAAAAGCAGCCGCTGGAATAGAGTGATGTTTCCGCTTCATACGGCTTGCCGGTAATGGCATAATCGCCTTCTCCGGTCGTCGGCATAATGGTATAGATATAGTTCTGATTGTTTTTTACATACGTTACATAGAGTTCAGCACGTCCATCTTTGTTCACATCTACAAAATTTGCTCCTTTTGTCCCACTGGTACCCGCGCCGTATTCGAGTGGTAGTTCTACTGCTTTATACCGTAATTCACCAATTGATTGCTCACTTAATAAAATGTAGTTTTTGGTTGGGTTCTCATTGTCATACTGTCCGATGAAAATATCCGGTGTCTTATCCGTATTGATATAAGAAATACTGTAGGTGGATATATTCGGAAGGTCGGGATGCTGGAATTCTTGACTGCGGAACTTATTATTACCCAAATTAATGAAGACTGTACCAGTCCCCTTGCCCGTTTGCACTTGCATTATGTCAAACATTCCGTCGCCATTGACATCAATGAAAAACGAGCTTTTCGCTGTTGGTGACAAACCGACTGAGGAACTTATATTCTTAAAAGTTTTTCCTGCGTTGGTATTGATGAACAGCCGATTATTTACTAAAATATCCTGCCATGAATCCTTGTTTATATCTCCGATTGCTATTGAGCGGTCCTTGCCGACATACCGACTGTCTGACCCTACGGCTGCAGTATCAAGTTCTAAACCTATACTCGGCTTCAGATTCGTTTCGTCATTATCCTTATGCTGAATAATGACATCCATTTTATACGCAAACGGAACATTATACCAACGTCCTGATTTTGCTTTTAGCTGGTGCAGATAATAGTCGCCTGTTGGAGATTCTGAATTGCAAAGCGGCTTTCTATAGGTGTAGTCAGATAATAAACTCACTGACTCGTCCATCTTGTCCACTGCCACAAAAAAACTGCCGCTTAGAACAGTAACCGATGACGGTAAATGAATACTTACTTTCTCAATACCGTGCTTCTCCTTAGAAAAAGTTATCGGTGCTGTCAGGTCATTTAGGGTTGCCGGTACCGGGTCTCCACCCTCTACGCCGAATATCCGAAGCCGACCCGCGTTTTTCGCCGGCTTGCCGTTCAGCCATAGCTGTACCTCAACAACATCACCCTTTTGCTGAACAAAATAACGGGTAGATTGAATATCCACATCTGCACGAGGATACGCGGTATTCATACCCTTGTCATTATAGAGCTTAATAGTATCCACCGTTACTGTCGTCTGCGCTGCTCCCGATAACGGATTCGATACAAACAAACAAACCAGTAAAAATAAGAATGTAGTATAATTCATTGTAGTGTCCTGTGTAGTAGAATTCAGATGCACTTATGTAATCAAAATAAAAGTATTTCGCGCGTTAAATGCACGAGAGAGAAGAAGATGCCGATGTGAGTGTACTGAAGAACCGTGAAAAATAAAGTGTATAATTGTGCTTAGTGTACCTTGTGAAATATTGAGTGTAAAATTGCTGATTCAGTGTGAATTTATCTGATGTAAATCGTCTGATGTAAAATTAGATAATTTTATTTCTATTCCCAAATGTTTTTTTAACTTTTGCATTAATCAATCTGCCTTATGCTCTAAAAATTTTAGCTATGAAAGATACAAGTATCCACAAAATGATTGCCATGTACCATTCTTTAAATTAAGTTACAACGTTAATTCATTTTTTATTCTTCGCGCTAAATACATCTTATTATGTAATAAAAATATACATATTTTCCATAGAAGACCTGTTAGCATCTCAAATACTAATTGCCCGTATGATACATTTTGGAACACTTAGAGCTTGGAGTGTTTTTTGAATAAATGTACTATTAAGTACTAACTATTCATCCTGTATTTCGCTTATATGCTGATAATTGGTTCAGTTTCTAGTTCAACGTCTATTGTCCTGAATGATTTTCATATAATTTTGCCTTTTAGATGTAATTTCACTGAGAATTGACTCTCATACAATCGAAAAGCTATCATTTTCCTATCATGAAAAATATTGTCTTTCCAACATCCGTCAAAAATCGCCAAAAAAACACCTAAAAAACAATCAATCAAAAACCTATCATTCAACACACATTTGACATCATTTGTACAATTTGTACACAAAAAAAATAGATTGAAATACTATTACTGCTCAAAAAATTCCTTCAAAATAGGTTTAGAATCTGTATGATTCGCATTTTTTTGTACATTAATTCACTTCTTTATGAACGTAATGGAACGTTCTGAGCTCAATTGTTCTCAACTTAGGACAGTTGTGAAGTCATAAAAATACCAAACCCACATTCATGTGCTCCATCCCCAATTTGGTTGATAGTGTCCGAGTACTGATGTACATTAACAAAAAGACAACTTTACAAAAAGTTAAGTTTTGTGAACTTGGTTTCCTACAACTATTACTCAGATCGTCAAAAACCAAACAATAGTATGTAAATGAAAATTTATTTCCCAAAACCACAAAAACAAAGCCCTTCGCAAGTCATTAGCTTACAAAGGGCTTAAATCCAGTACGCCCGGCAGGAGTCGAACCTGCGACCCACAGCTTAGAAGGCTGTTGCTCTATCCAGCTGAGCTACAGGCGCATATGTTTAGAATGCAAAAATACGAAATCATATTCTTTGTGGCAAACTGTTTTGCATTGAAGAAAGAAATTAGCAAAAACAAAAAAGCCGGAATTTGCTTCCGGCTTTTCTGTGTTATCATATTGTCAGTTGAGTTAACGAACAATTACAAGAGGAGTTTGAACAGTAGAAGTCGCTGCACGGACAACAACTCCGTAAACACCTGTATCCACCATTTTACTCAAATCGTATTTACGGGCGAACCGAATCAACAATTATTTATTAAAAATAGTCATTGGCTTGCTAACACTTTGACCATTGAGTTTAAGAACCATAGTATAAACTCCGGTAGCTAGCGCTTGAGTATTGAATGTAACATTATGTGTGCCGTTAGTAACATTTTCATCTATAATTGTTGAAACCTTTGCTCCTACAACATTATAGAGTTCCATTACAGCATGACCAGATTGAGGTGCTGCATAGGCAACAGTAGTTCTTCCTGTTGCAGGATTAGGATAGTTTTGACCAATTGTAAGATCGGTTGCAAACTTAATATCTTCTTCTACACCTGTTACCAAAGTTGCCCAACCGGAATTATAGACTTCCTTTGTTTCAGAATTTTGTGCCCATACAATAACTTCCAAGTTGGTAAAATCTTCTACTGTTGTTTCAGTATCAAGTTTAATACGATTTGCAGATTGTCCGTTTGGAGGTAAACGGTATGTGCTTGGGAAAGTATATTCAAATGTTTTTGTAACCTTTGTTCCTTTAATCAATGGGTCAAGTGTAGTTCCTTTTTCATCGGGAAGCATTTTCTTTACAACATCTTCGAAAGATGTTTCTCCGTTTGTCTTTACATTCTTAACTGTTTCTTTTTCTAATATTGCAACATACAATTTAATACCTGATTCACTAAAATCCGCAAGAGGATCAAGCGTCGCTGTTACATTCACTGTATTACCGGTTACAGTATAAGTTGCCTGCCAATTTAGGAAGCAAATTTGACTGGAGGCATCATTAAGAACTGTAGTTGTGAAGCTTTGAGCATTACGGTCCCATCCTCCATCTACTTCCATGCGGGGGATACTGTTTATTGCATAGTAATCACGGCGATTGACGGTTTCATTAGTAGCATAAGGATCACCGGTACCAGGGAAGTCTTGTTGGAATTTTAATACTGTATAGTTGCTTCTGTCAATCTTGTCAATAATGCCTTTCAGCACTTCATTTCCCGGCTTACAAGGTGGGCATGTTGAAGAAGTAAATACTTCAAGTAACGGAAGTCTTTTTGCAACAATATCTACCAACGACATTTTGACAGGAATAGTTGCGGTTGGTTTTGAAACGTCGTTTGAAGTTAGTGCAATAGAAGATGTATATACACCCTCAGTCATCGAGGTAGAATTGGCACTAATCAAAACATCGAATGATGCTCCCGGATCAACTATAATTTCGCTTGATTCACTTGTTAGCCATTTATCCGTTTGTGGAACTGATATTGTAACGTTTAGTTCAGATGTACCCAGATTTCTGAAAACAAGTGTTTTTGAACCGTTAGTTCCTGTTTTAAGTTTATACTCTATAGAACCGGGATTGTAACTAAGAATAGGAACAGGTGCGCCGTCTGTAAATTTATAGACGTTAGCATTATCAGTTCCATGAATATAATAAAGAACAGTACCGTCTCCAACCATATTGTGAACATGGTATGTTGCAATTGGCATTGTGAATGAAACTGTCCATTTACTCTTAGTCGCATCAAACTTGTATGTAGTTGCTAGTGGTACATTATTTCCATCAGCACCACCGGCTACAAATAAACTTCCATTAGCAACCCCTGCAGCAGCACTATAGAGTGCTATTGGGAAATCTCCTAATTTTTTCCAAGTAATAGAAGCCCCGTTCACAGTCCCTTTAAGAACTGTACTAGAAGCCAAATTACCTGACCCATTACTGTAAATTCCACCTATAAGATAAATATCGTTGCCAATAGCTGACGCAGTTGAATAAATAGAAGATAAAGTACTTGCAGTTGAAGTACTCCAAGTATCTGTAGTTACATCATATACTTGAGTTCCATTTGAGAATGCATTGGCAGCTATACCTCCAATAACATAAATATTGTTGCCTATAACTGCTCCAGCCATACCATACGTAGCTGTTTTCATTGTTGCTTTAGTGGTGTAAGTATCGGCTGCAGGATCGTATTCGAGAACTTCAGGTGTAAGAAAACGTGAATTTACACTGATATAGTTTCCTCCAATAATATATATCTTACCGTTCACTGCCGCTGCATAAGCATCTACACGGGGCTTAGGCATTGGTGCTAAAGGTTTCCATTTTGCCCCGGGTGTTTTTGTATCCAAAGACCAGGCACCGTTTGTTGCGTCATCTAAACCGGGTGCCCCACCAAACATATATAATGTACCATCTAAATATACTTGGGAAGCAAGTGCATTATATGTTACAACCGGGGTTGGTGCATCAATCTTTGCCCATTGAGAATAAACACCCGAAAAAGTGAAAAGGAACAAGGCAATTACACATACCATTCCTTTTCCAGAAGAGTAATATTTAAACATAACAACTCCAAAAAATAATTGAAAATGTATCAATAAAAAGCATTAGCTAACTGATTTTAATGTTTATGATACTTATATGCTTCAAAAATATCATAAATATAAATACTAGCAAACAGTATTTTGAACTCTATTCTAGAAATCAAGTATAATTTCACCCTCAAATTCCACTAATCCTGTATATTTGTGTCCAAACAAAAGCAATTTTCTCGTTTTTCATGTAAATTCTATGTTCTACGGACTTCACGACGCATCAGTCATTCGCCTAGTTCAGATTGCACTCCACGAAGACATTGGCGATGGCGACATCACCACCGAAAGTATCTTCCATGAAGATTCACTTGCCTGTGCGACTGTACTTGCCAAGCAATCAGGTGTTATATGCGGACTCAGGATTGCAGAACTGGTTTTTCAAGACCTCTCCTCCGATGTTAATTGGCTCGCAACAGTCGAAGAAGGTACTGAAGTAGAAGCAGGAACAATCATAGCGCGCGTAGAAGGTTCAAGCCGTGCCTTACTTTCCGGCGAACGAACAGCACTCAATTTTCTCCAAAGGATGAGTGGTGTTGCTACCAATGCAAGGCGCTTTGTGAAGGCGGTGGAAGGGACTGAGTCAATAATCCTTGATACTCGAAAAACTATACCGGGGTGGAGAATCTTAGATAAATATGCTGCAAAAATCGGTGGTGCGCACAATCACCGTATCGGACTTTTTGATATGGTGATGATAAAAGACAATCATATTGCTGCTGCAGGGGGTATTCGACCGGCAATCAGAAAATGCCGCGAAGAAATACGGAACGAACGTATTAGAATTGAAGTAGAAACCCAAACCTTCCAAGATGTATGGGAAGCCGTAGAATGTGGCGGCATCCATCGTATTATGTTCGATAATTTCACACCGGAGCGTATGAAAAAAGCTGTAGAGTTTGTAGATAAACGATACGAGACAGAAGCATCAGGAGGAATTACCCTTAATAATGTTCGGGAATTTGCCGAAACCGGTGTAGATTATATTTCAATAGGTGCAATTACTCATTCAGCACCGGCTCTTGATATTTCGATGGATATTGTAGTCACCAAACCAATGACATGGGTATCCACAGCTAAATCCTAATTACCATTACTGTGACAATTGTTGTAAATTTGTGTTATTGTAATTAGATATTCGAGTTCAAGCGTTTTTACTGCCAATACAGTATTTCATTTGTATGCAGTCAAGAATATTATGTGTGTTTATTGATACCATACTTTGTAAGTATAGCTAGTCCTTCCCCTATTTTTAATGTACGTAAGAGAAAGCCCCATGAAACGTTTTTTCGTTTTGGTCGCATCAGTATTTATACTCACGTTTCCATTAGCAGAGGCACAGATACGCAATACTAGTATTGCTATTCAAGATTTACCCTCCTTGCTCAAAGCACCGACGAATGCAGGAACAGATTTCTACTTTTCTTTTCCGCCGTGTTACGAGGAAGCATCAATCGGGTTTACGAATAACTGTAAAGTGTTTGTAGCTTCAAGCATAGAACAAACTATCACAGTTGAAGTGCCCGGAAAGAGTTGGGCTGCAACACAAATTGTAAAACCCAATGATGTTGTCGAATTTATTATTCCAACCGGTATTGCTCAGCCGTTTCTAAAGCCGGGTGCTGCATCGGCTCCAGTTGAGCAAGTATATCCTCAAGCAGCAATTCATGTTTTTTCAGAATCTCCTATTATTGTTTACGGTGTAACCCGATACAACTTCACCAGCGATGGTTTTCTTGCCATACCGGTAAGTGCGCTCGGCACTGAATATATAGTTGCATCATACCCTCAATACACTGCAATAGAATCCGGTTTTAAATTAGTCAGCGAAACCACTATCTCAGCAGCGTATGACCAAACTGAGGTTACATTTGAAATGGGGGGAACGTCATCATCAAAAACTTCAGGCGGATTAAAACCGGGAAATGACACTACATTTTTAATGAATAAAGGCGATGTGCTCTGTTTTGCGAGCGATGGTAATCTTCAAGATATTTCCGGAAGCTATATTAAAGCATCGAAACCTGTCGGTGTTGTGTCGGGTAATCAATGTGCAAATGTTCCTGCAGGAGTATTGTTCTGTGATTTTATTTCCGAAATGGATGTACCCATATTCACATGGGGCAAGATATATCATATAACACCATTTGTAGGCAGAAAAAACAATCCTATTATCCGCATCTTTGCCAAGGAAAAAAACACTACCATCTATAGAGATGGAGAGCCGTGGTTAATGCTTCCGGGTCGTTCACATAGGATTGATGACGGCTTTGTAGAACGCAGATCATCTGATGGAACACCTCGAAGTGTAGTTATTTCTGCCGATAAACCTATTTACGTAGTAGCTTACAACCCGGGTCAAACTGATGACAATGTGTCAAGCGACCCCTTTCAGCTGGCACTTACACCACAGGAACAATACCAAAAAGAAATTGTGTTTTGTACACCCTCGTCAAAGAATAGTGCCGATAAGTTCAAAACCCATTATATTAATTTAATCTGTAGTGTAGCTGCCGACAATACCATTCCTGACGACATGGAATTTGCAATCGTGATTGATGGTCAATTGCAATGGGAAAAGGTTAGTACCCGCTTTGGTGAGGACCTCGGTCTGATGTTTGCTTTGCCGGTAAACGGAACTACCTACACTTGTAAACAAATTACTCTTCCAGATGACGGTGTATATCGCTTCCGTGCTGCAACTCCTTTTGCTGCTTATGCATATGGGTTTTCAAGCTATGATTCATATGGATTCCCGACCGGTGCTGCATTAGATGATCTAGGTATTGACGACAATGAAAGCCCACAGCTAACAGTTTCAAAAAAAACTGATGGCTCTGTTACCGGTACAGTTACAGATTATCCCCTTGATTCGTCACGCCGCTCAAACTTAGGGCTCATAGCAATGGCAGCAGACCAAAACTATAATTATAAATTTATTTACGGACAAAAAAACAGCTATATAGCGGGGCAATCGCAAACAACAGACTGGGCACTTGAAGTGAAGGATAAATCAAAAGATGCACGTGCCGTTCTTACGTTTGCTGACCGTCGGGGGAATGACACGACGATTGTTGTTGAATACACCGTAAACGTTGCGAATATAGAAGATGGAACTAAAAAATTCAACAATAATCTACATAACTTCGCTCTCACTGTTAGTCCTAATCCAATCAGCACCTCAGGTGGACTTGTAGAGTTTGTGATTCCTACGAAAGAACGTACAGAACTGACCCTAATCTCAGCAAACGGAGCGGAAGCAATTATTCTTGCCAAATCAATATTCGATAAGGGTATCCACCAAATAAAGATTCCGGTTGAGCAGTTAAGTTCAGGTTCGTATATACTCCGGTTGGCTTCAGGGAAGTTTTTACTTGAGAAAACTGTGGTAATTGTGAAATAGGTTTCAAGAATAAGCATAAAAACCCCGTCTTGCAGGATTCTGCAAGACGGGGTTTTTATTATTGGCTGAAAGCTCAAGAAACCATTATATTCTAGAACTATAGTTTGTGAATATTATTTTATTTTCTCTGCTTCCACCAGCTCACTCAAAACAGTTCTTGGCAAAAGAAGAATATTTGTAAGACCAAAACTATAATTCCTCATAAGAATTACACCTATCCGGGATTCGGGATTAAAGACCATGAAAGCATTATATCCAGCAACACCGCCATCATGTTCAACCATCGTAATCCCCTTGTCATTATTTCTGATATAATACCCTAAGCCATATCCAAAATTATTACTTTCCGGTGTTTGAATTGACTGCATATCTGAAATATGTTCGGGCAAAAGAGGATTTGCCGTACTATTGCACTGTGCCATTAGAAAACAAGCCATATCATTAGGCGTTGTGTAAATACCGCCGTTAGGTACTCTATACCCGCGCCCTTTGTGTTCATTTTTGGCTTTCTCTGCATCAACTTCTCCGGTAAAAGCACCCCACCTATAGCCCACAGCAACATTATTCTCATATCCTTTTGGAATAATGAAAAAACTGTTCTTCATTTGTAAAGGGTTGAAAACCATTTCTGTAACAAGTTCAATGTACGGTCTATTAACGGCTCTGGAAAGTGCCAATCCCAAAATGGCATACCCGATATTTGAATATGAGAATTTTTCTCCGGGGTTTGACTCTAGCTTGGTTTGGGGTATTGATTGTAGCGTTTTTTCTTCCCATTGCTCTATTTGTCCTGAAGAGGTTGATGACAATTCGGGTTCTTCTGCTAGCCCTGAAGTGTGGCTTGCCAAATGGCGGAATGTAATCAGATTGGATTTTAGCAAGCTATTTTGCAGGATATTCTTTATTTCCGGCAGATACTTTACAACAGGATCATCCAAATTAATACTCCCGTTCTGCACCAATAACATCATAAGGTATGCTGTAATGGTCTTGGTGATAGATGCAGCACGGTAAACTGTTCCTGTATCAGCCGTTGCAAAATTCTCCCTGTTTGCTTTTCCAAACGCTTTCGACCAAACAATACTGTCGCCGATGAAAATTGCTGCAGAGATACTACCGATATTATCAGATGTTACATCCTTTTGCAATCGTTCAGCAAAGTCATCTATTATTCGTTTGGATTCCGAATTTAGTCTATTACCCGATTGGCTGCCGGTACCCGCCTGCAACCATGATAGAGGCAGGAGGGTTAGAATTGCAATCGATAAGAGTACTCTCTTCATTTTTTTGGCAATCACATAAAGGGATTCACATTATTCTGCATTGCTCTTACAGGAGATTTTATGGATTACTCCCCCCGTCTCATTTCCCTGTCAAGCTGACGCTGTTTGAGGTCTTCGCGTTTATCATAGAGCTTTTTGCCACGCGCTATACCAAGCTCTATTTTTACATACGGACCTGAAAAATAGAGTGCGAGCGGAACAATCGTCAGTCCCTTTTCTTGGATGGCAGAGCGTAGCTTTATGGCTTCTTGTGCATGAAGAAGGAGTTTTCTAGGACGTTGCGGCAGGTGATTTTCGCGGTTTCCGTGGTCATACACGCTGATATGAAGATTGATAAGTGTCATTTCATCATTTGCATTGCTCAAAAACCCTGCATAACTATCCTGAAAATTGCATTTACCTTGCCTGAGCGACTTCACTTCCGTTCCGGTAAGTGCAATTCCTGCTTCGATTGAATAAAGAATTTCAAATTCATGCCGTGCCTTTCGGTTTTGGGCAATCATGTGGATTCTTCGTTCGGTTTTGGTAGGTGTTGTCATAATATTCTACCCTTCTATTTTCAGGATTTTTTTGGTAAGTCGCGTAATTACCTGTCGGAATTCGGCAATACTGTCTTCGTCGGTAATTACTCCCTTTTCTGCACGAACCTTTGTCAATTTTCCGGTAGGGCTGATGGCACATAATTGCAAAGTGAGTACTGTATTTTGTTCATTGCGAAGAACCATTCCGGTAATGCAGTGGGTAATACCGTAATCACGGAGGATTTTAAGCTCGGCAACCGAGGGCGGCTTGTTATTCTCCACATACTCCAAGTGTGAGGTAGCATAGATTGTATCGCGGGTGTCCATATCAAACACTGTAAATTTATTGCTTTCCTTTGCAATTTGGAAAATAGTGAGAACTGCATCATACCCTGTGACGGGCTGCTGCTGAACATCAAATATTTTAGAGCGGGTTTTGAGACTGTCACGAAACTCAATTCCTACTATAGCAAGTGGTGGTGCAGGAAATACACGCATATCGCTATCTGCTTTGGCATACATCATGGAGTCGCCTTCCGCCCCTGCGAAGGCACGTTGAAGAGCTTCGAGAAGCGACGGGTCGTAGATGATGGTACTGTCATCACGATGATATTTCAGGAGTGAATACCCTTCACTTCGTGTTGTTTGTACAAAATTCTCACCTTTTGCGGAAGCGACCTGTACACGCAGAATATTTGCGATTCTACTTATCTGCACGAATAAAATTCGGTCGGCACGGAGCTCTTTAGCCACAGCAAGTGCTGTGGGTTCTTTATGCTGAGCTTCCAAACTGCGGGCAGCTGAATCACGTGCGGCGTAGCTTATGGCGGTGTATTTACCGGAAGCAAAACAGGCAAGTCCAAATGCAGCATCAATCTTGTATTCGAGTGAAGTGGGAACATTCAGCCCGGTTTGAACTGCTGCAATAACTACTCGAAGCGGAGCAGCAATGCTTTTTGTACTCTTGGTTTCTTTCTGCTTCGTTTGCTTGGAATTAGTTTTGTTCTGAGCAAAAATCAATGAACCGGATAATAAAAGGATAACGAGAAAAACTATATTTTTCATAAAAAGAAAGTAAAATTCTAAAAGTTTCTGCAAAAGTACAGTAAATCGGTATGGTTGCCAAACCTGACAGATATGACGCAGACAGTAATTAACGATTTGAAGGGCTGTTGTATTGTCACCGGGATACCCCCTGAGTAACAATCAATTTCCAACAATCAAACAATTGTATAATAAATTCTTATAAAACTCTTGAATATTCTGCCGTACAGGGAAATGATTTTCCGTATTTTTGTAGTAGAAACTTACAAGCAACCCCCTCTTCCTCGTCTCGTGCAAACACTCAATCATACTCCCGAAGAGCCGCCAAAATCGAATATCTTAGGCGGTTTGAGTTTCTCCGACCTCATTCAAACTCTTGGAGTTGCTATAGCAGTAGCCCTTTTCCTCAAGATATTTATCATTGAATTATACCAGATTCCCACCCGCTCGATGGAACAAAGACTCCTCGCCGGGGATTGTGTTCTCGCCGATAAGATTGCATATTCCATCGGATTGCCGACGGTTCTGCCCTTTACTAATATCCGCTTGCCATTCGAGAAATGGAGAATTACCTATAAAAATGTAGAGCGGGGCGATGTAATTATATTCGATTTTCCGGGTGTATTATCCGAGATTCATCCTCAGAACCCCGAACTCTATGTAAAACGGGTTTTGGGTTTACCCGGTGAAACAGTATCGGTAAATGGCGGCCGTGCTTTTATAAACGGAACGGCAATTGACTATTGTTCAGCAGCACTGCCATCTTCCGATTATACATCCGAATGTCCGTTTCTTGGACCTATAGCAGTACCGAAGATGGGAACGCCTCTATCCCTCACGAATGACAATATAGACCTCTACCGCACGTTGATTGAACGCGAAGGTAACACAGTGGCGGTTGAAGCTAACCGGATTGTCATTAATGGCAACGAAACTGCGAGCTATCAGGTTCAGGATGATTATTATTATGTTTTGGGTGATAATTGTATTGACAGCTACGATTCGCGTTTTTGGGGATTTGTCCCCGAACGGAATATTTTGGGAAAACCGCTTCTTATCTACTGGTCTGTAGATGTCATTTCGAATGCAATACGGTGGGACAGGTTAGGTACAATTGTACGATAATTTTTTACTTATTTCCAATACATATGTTTGGCATTTACGTTCATATACCCTTTTGCGAGAAAAAATGTATTTATTGTGATTTCTATTCGATTGAGCGAACGGAACATATTGCTTCATTTATAGATACGCTTTGCACGGAAATCATGCTTCGAGCAGAAGAATCGGACGATCTTCCGAAAGCAACATCCGTTTTCTTCGGAGGGGGTACCCCATCCTTGCTTTCACCTGAACAAATGGGAAGGATTATTACCACAATCCGCAGCAATTATCCGGTAAATGATGATGCTGAATGGACCATGGAATGCAATCCGGGTACTGTTACCCACGAATCACTTTGCGGTTACAGGGCACTCGGAATTAACCGTTTGAGTTTTGGAGTGCAGTCATTTAACGAGAGTGAACTTGCATTTTTGCATCGAATCCACTCACCCAAACAAGCCGAAGATGCAATTACTCTAGCGCGGGCATCCGGATTTGACAATGTGAATCTTGATGTGATGTTTGCCCTCCCAGAGCAGACGATGGAATCGTGGCAATCTACCCTCGAAAAGGTTATTGCTCTCGCTCCTGAACATATTTCAGCATACAGTCTAATTTTTGAAGAAGGCACTCCCCTTTTCACGATGCTTCAACGGGGTTCTGTCCGTGAAGCTAACGAAGAGCAAGACGCATCAATGTATGAATATGCCATTAAGCGGCTTTTGGATGCAGGATACACGCAATACGAAGTGTCGAACTTTGCAAGGACAGGGCGTGAGTGCATTCATAATTGTACCTATTGGAGCGGTGATGAATATATTTCTTTCGGTCCTTCAGCCCACGGCTTGGTAAACGAAATGCGGTATTGGAATTTCCGTTCGCTGACACGATACTCGGAAATTATCGGCTCTCATGCATTGCCGACTGCAAATATTGAATTACTCACGAAATCCGAGCGAATGTTCGAACGGGCATTTTTAGAATTACGTGCCAAGGGTATTCGATTGGATGAATTTCGTAGTGATTTTGGTATTCATATTCCTGACGCTTTGGGCAAAGAATTGGAATTATGGGAACAGGAAGGATTAATCAATCAATCACACGGTAGATTGAAGCTGACCGCGTCAGGGTATTTAGTGTGTGATGAATTATCTCTCAGGACAATTGCTGCACTGGAGAAAGCAGCAGGCACTGAATGGCAAGAGCGCATTTTTCCGCAAGAAGAGCGTGAACCGGATGAGTTTATGTATGCACTCCCGATACTGCAAGAGTAGAAAAAACATGATAACACTTATTCATTGCAATGTTAAAAAGTAAAAGTAAAAGCAAAAGCAAAAGTAGAATAGGTAAGCCCACCGGGCTTCAACACCAAAGCTAGGGGCAACGCCCCTAGAACAATTACACAATAGCCCCCAACACAGAAGATTAGTTGAATACTATTAAAGTTGATATGCATTTCCCCCAAACTACAAATCCTTCGCTCGTAGTATTTTGTGATTTTGACGGTACTATTGCCCAAAAAGATGTGGGAGATGCTGTTTTCAGACATTTCGATGTATTTGAGCCATACAATTCAGAACTACTTGCAGGAAAAATCACCGTTAAAGAATATTATCTGCGTGCAATCGCTGCTGCTCATAATTTCACACCCTCATCAATCGCCGAGTTATCAAAAAGTTTTGAACTGGATGCTTATTTCCCTCAGTTTTATAATTTTTGCAAACATCGGAACATCCCCCTTACAATTCTCAGTGACGGTTTCCTTGAATACATTTACCCAATGCTTCACAAAGTTGGAATTAACGGTGCAAATGTGTTTTCAAATTATCTTTTAGTTCAGAATTCTGAAGTTCTGCCGATATTTCCGAGAGCAAGCGAAAACTGCAGGTGTTTTTGTGCATCCTGCAAACGGAACACTATGCTCAGTTCTTCGCCAAGCGACTCAATTTTCGTCTATATAGGCGACGGACTTTCGGATGTATGTGCCGCTTCGCACGCTGATATTATATTTGCCAAACACAAACTTGCGGCGTTTTGCAATGAGCAGCGAATACCACATTACCCTTTCCATACTTTTTTTGATGTTCTTCGTATTATGGAAAAGATTGTTGATTCGCCGCGTATCAGAACTCGCCGGCAAGCAGAATTGCAACGGAAAAAATCAATTGAGATTGAATAGTAACAAGTGTCGTAATAATCCTTTGTAATGAACCCATTAGTAAAATATATCTTATTTGTTATAGTAGGGATTACGATTGAATTGCTGCCGCTTTGGTCGGCTGATTCTTCGTATGTAAGCCGCACAACGGTTTTGCAGCAGATAGTTATTAACGGTAAGGCATGGGAAGGTTCTAATCTTTATACCGATTTGGTTATCAGCCGAGAGGATACCATATTATTCAGCTACGGATGTCGTGTAAGTGGTGGCGAGAAAGTACCTCTGCTATTCAATACACGGCTCACAGGTAAAACGCGCAATCAGGAACGACAACAGACTATCAATTCCCCCCAATGTTCGTACATAGGACTTCCTGAAGATTCATATAATTTCTATGTGCAAGCAGTTGCACCCGGAAATTGGAAAGCTAGTGCCGTCTTAGTCGAGTTCAAAGTGAATAATGCAGAAGCATGGCATCGGAAACAAGAATTGTATAATAAAGAATCTGCCGCTAAAAAACTGATGCAAATTTCCGACAGCACTAAATCTGCCGGTATCAAAATTTCACCCGGTGCTGTAATGTTTTTTATGTTTATTATCGGTGGTATCATTGTAGTTGGCATTGTGTTTCTTATATTGCGGTTGCGTTCTAAACGCTCTAAGAATCCTGAATCTGAAAATTCTGCTTCTAAACCTTCTTTTTCATTTTTTCTCATTATAAAACGGTTATTCTTTCAGTTGATAACTTCCTTTATATCAAGAAATAAAACTAACGATAAATTTGCTTCACAGCAACTTCAAAATGGAGTAACTATGTCTGAACAAGTATCTGCCGGCGACCACAACAACAGTGAGTTGGTTGCTGAAAATAATAAACTTCGCGCTGAACTTGCCTCATTGCGCGGACAAATTGATGCTATGCAAACACGAAGCGATGAGTTACGTAAGTATAATCGTGACCTCGAAGAAAAGATAGAACGTGTTTCCCTCAAAAAGCAAGAACTTGAAGATCTTGCTGCACAAAAAGATGAACTCTTTGCAATGGTTATTCATGATATTAAGAACCCTGCCGGATTAGTAAAGGGCTTGGTTGAATTACTTCGCTCTTATGACTTAACTGCCAATGAGCAAGCAGATGTAATGAATGATTTGGTAGAAACATCCCGCAAAATTGTTTCACTTTCACAAGAAGTATGTAAAATCATGGCTCTTGAAGCAGGGCAAATTCGCCTTAGCATGGAGCCATGGGATATAACCGATATTTTGCGCAGTGTTCACCGTCGAAATGATGCCGCTGCCAAGCTAAAATCCATAGAGGTTATGCTCGAAATCCCGCCGAATTTACCCGACGTGGAGATTGACGGTCAGCGAATAGAAGAAGTAATTGATAATCTGCTCAGCAATGCCATTAAATTTTCGCATAGGGGCAGCAGCGTTCGCCTTCGTGCTAAAAACGAATCAAATACCGTGATTGTTGAGGTCAGTGATAACGGTTTAGGACTTTCGGAAGAAGATATTAAACGTGCATTCGGACGTGGAGCGCGTTTATCGGCAATGCCAACCGCCGGCGAACCGAGTTCGGGATTGGGTTTATGGATTGTAAAACGAATTGTAGAGGAACACGATGGACGTGTATGGGTTCGCAGTGCACTCGGCAAGGGTTCGACTTTTGCATTCCAATTGCCACTGACACACGAAAAAGCAGAATAGTATACTTATTTATTTGGCTTATATAGAGAACGGCTGCCTTATAATACAAGGCAGCCGTTCTCTGTATTTGGGTGGTAGTTACCGATATTATTTGGTATATTAGCAATAAGAATGGCATATACTTTCCCTGTTATACCTTCTTGCCCTGTATATGAGAAATAAATTACATTTGGATGTATTCCTTACCGCTCTCTGCGTAGCCGGTGGGTTATGGTTATTATCATTGATTGCGCTGAGGGTGGATTTTCTTAATCCGTTTGTGCAGAGTTTGCGCGATTTTGAAATGACTGATGTAATTTTCTCGAAACTTCACCCTACCGACCTTGCCGATACAAATATTGTCATTGTCAATATCGGCAATCTCTCACGACCCGATATTGCTCGCCAAATTGATCGTATTTATACCCAAAATCCTAAAGTAATTGCTCTCGATGCGTTTTTTATGAAAGAAAAAACACAGGCGTTGGACTCGCCCCTTGTAGCGGCAATTGACCGTGCAGCTGATAAGCTCATACTGATAAGCCGCCTCCGCTATAACGACAGCACTGAAACTTTCGACACCTGTTTACGTTCTCACCCAAAATTTTCGGCAGCAACAGGATTTGCTAATGTCATCACAGAAGAAGCCAAAGGTCACAAAACCGTGCGGACATTCTCACCCAAAGAAACAATAGACTCTATTCAAGAATATAACTTTGCAGTTGCTACCGCATTGAAGTATGACCGTTCAAAGGCAGAGCGGTTCATCAACAGAAACAACACACTCGAAATCATTAATTTTCGAGGAAATTATCAACACTTTTATACATTTGATACAGATCAATGTTTGGATAGTTCGACCGACCTTAGTGTAATGCGGGAAAAAATTGTCTTACTTGGATTTATGGGTGAATCACTTTCGCAATCATCACTCGACGATATATTTTTCACTCCGCTTAACTCACGCCCGGCCGGACGTACACTGCCGGATATGTATGGTATAGTTGTTCATGCGAATATTATTTCGATGATTTTGAAGGGTGAGTATATCAACTCATTTCCTGATTGGCTCGAACTTGTATTAAATATTCTTTTAGCATATATATGTGTTTGGGGATTTTCTTATATTTACGTTCATCGTCAGAATTGGTTCGATTCTATCACAGTTGCGCTTCAACTTTTGATACCGCTGACGATACTCTTCATACAGTTTTACTCATTCGAGCAATTTCGCTTTAAATTCAGTATATCACTCGCTATATGCGCAATTGCTATAACTGCCGATGGGGTTGAAATTTACCATGAAATCGTTAAAAATTGGATTTTTAGGAAGAAAACTCCACAAACTAGGGAATCTGAAAATGAATAATATCATAACAATTACCAAACTTTTTCAAATTGCCGTTGTGCTTTTTTGCTGCTTTGGTATTAATTCTGCATTTGCTTCCGACACAGAATTATTCAAAGTACTGGTATCAAAAGGAACAGTCCAGGTTCAGCAAATCAAAGGCATTTGGCTGCCATTACCATCCGGAACAAAAATATTTGCAGGAGAAATAGTCAAAATTGGTGACAATGCACTCCTCAGCTTGATAACATCGGCAGGGAAAGCTCTCGAAATCAAGAAATCCGGTGTCTACCCTGCAGCAGAATTACTGAAACAAGCAACTACAGGCGGTTCGCTCACCAAACGTTTCGCAGGGTATGTTGCCGGAGAATTAACCGGCTCGAATGAATCCGAAATAACCGCCGAAAACTACAAATCAAACATGAAAACTACCGGAGGAGTCGAAAGAGCAAATGATACACATATTAATGTTTTCGACAGAACAAAAGAACTCGCAAAGATAGGACAATATAATCCGCAGGACGCATCAGCAACGCAACCACTGTCTGCGGAAACAAGTATGACTGCAATTATGCCTCTTTCGACCGATATTATGGATGACATCATCCAATTCTCTTGGAGAATAAAACAAGGTGTAGAGCACTCTTTGCTTACAATCCGTGATGCCTCGCACAATACCATATTCCAAGAAGAGACCGATAAAACATACATGAACCTCAGCGTTGTTTCCCTTAAATTAGAAAAAAACTCGTGTTACTTCTGGAGTGCAGCCAATGCTGCAAATGCTGATGAAAAAACTGACGAATATCCTATTTGTACTATTCCTGACGATAAACGAGAAGCTGTTACCGACACCGTAAAAATGATTGAACACGAATCACCGAATAACGGAAATTCTGTCCTAGGGAAATTAATGCTTGCTGCTTTTTATGAGCAACAAAATCTTATGATTCGTGCACTCAAATGCTATCAAGACGCTCTCAAAATTGCCCCTGAATCGGATGATATACTTCTAAATTTCTACCATTTCCGTAAAAGAATCGGATTGGCGGATTAATGAAAATCTTATAGGTAGAAGTGCACTGCAGTACATCTCTACAGTTGAGTTTGTTAATCTTACATCTGATAATTTGGTCTATTAGCTGTTATTTATCACATATTTAGAAACAACTCACCAATTCCTGCCGGTTCAGCCCTGCCACTTTTACTATTTGTTACCTAATTTTTACCTGTTTCAATTAAAATAAAGGTAGAAACAACCTAGTCTCTCTCTACTGTCTGTCAGTATAACGTTACTTCGACGTTAGTAATTGGTTCACAATCCGTTCATTCAATTATTATGCTGAAATTCTTCAAGAAAGTATTATTAACGATTTTGGCGACAGCGGGTATTAGAATAGATACGATTAACAAGAGCAGAGTTATTGCATTTGTATGTATCGGTGTCGGGTATCTGTTCCATTTGGTGATTGCCGATAGTATTTCGTTGAATGTGGCTCTAACGTACTTTTTACTGTTATTTATTGTTCGGTATGTTTTTCTTTTTTGGGGGTTTGCAAAACATGGTTTTTCCGAATGGCTGATCAATAAATACGGAGCGGTAAAAGCATGGAATATCTATGAATTATTCACATCTGTAATGTTTTTTCAGCGAGGATTAAGCTTTGGATTGCTTATTGAAGCAACTCAATGGTCTATATTGAATATTACTGACTGGCTTCAGATGAATTCTACAGAATTTATTGTTTTCAAATACTCCTGTACGGTTATCGGTATATGTTTAACCCTAGTTGGTATGTGGATAAATGTTTCTGCGGCGATAGTTATCGGTATTGATACATATTATTATAAAGACTTGTTTTTGAAGAAAGCACTCGGAGAATTTAAAGTGGCAGGTTCATACAAGTATTTTTCAAATCCAATGTATGGTGTCGGGCAACTGAGCGGATACGGCGCAGCGTTAATGACCGGGTCAATCTTGGGAATTGCAGCAACATTACTCAATCAACTGCTCATGTATATTTTTTATTTTCTGATAGAAAAACCGCATATTAAGGCAATATTTTCTACTCCAAAACAACACCCTCAATTAGATGGATAAACAGCATCACTATACCTTGAAATAACCTGAAAAAAGAAATCCAAGTTAAGCAAGCGCCTGCTTTCATGGTAATTCCTTACTCTCCTTCCGAAGAAATGTTTGACTGTAAGCCCAAGTCGTAGTATTTTCGTAGTCATAACATCCATTCAGCCGCTATAATTATTCCGAATATTCGATGAAATTTTACAGTTTTACACTTATTGCTCTTTGCACTTCTGTTCTAAGTTTTGCTTCCGGCATAGCACAAAAATTGAATGACACCTATTCATTTCAGCGGCAAATTAACAGCGCATCCTTTGTAGAAAACAAAGGTCAATGGGATAAATCAGTACTATTCTCAGCCCGGTATCCGAATATGAATACATGGGTTACATCATCAGGTTTTGTGTTTGATGTCTATACATCTGCCCCCCAAAACCAGCCAGTAACCCTACCCAATACATCTCCACAGTCCAATCCTCCTAAAGCAAATGATAAAGGAATTCGCGGACACGTAATTAGCATGGAATTTACCGACGGGAAAATAGTAAAATCAGTTGGTGAAAACCGGAACGAAGGGGTCAATCACTATATAGTAGGAAATAATCCTGCACAATGGGTACGCGATGTACTGAGCTATGAATCAATACTGGTGAAAAACCTCTATAAAAACGTTGATATGAGAGTCTATACATCTAACAAGCAATTCCGTTATGATTTGATTTGCAAGCCGAGCGCTAACGTTAGTGAAATACATTTCCGATTCTCCGGTGCTGAAGGCATGGAATTATCTCCAAAAGGTGATTTGGTTCTCAGTACTTCTGTTGGTAATCTTTTTATTGGTGTGCCCGTTGCCTATCAAATTATTGACGATAAGAAGATAAGGGTAGATTGCAAATATCAGATTAATGCTAACGGCATTACAGGTTTTGTATTTGGAGCGTATGACACTCACTATAATTTGATAATAGACCCTCCTGTTTATTCCAGTTTTCAGGGTGGCAATGATGTCGAGACAGGATTTGCAATTTCTGTGGACACTAACAAGTCTGCCTATATAACAGGCGAAACTGGTTCATCCAATTTCCCTGTAACTCCCGGAGCATATAAAACCTCATCTCAGATAAAAACTTGCTATGTATCCAAATTTACACCTTCGGGAACAGGTTTGGTATATTCCACCTATCTTGGAGGTGATACCTCAGGTCTTTCTCACGGGCAGGGAATCTTTGCCGATGCATCGGGTGCAGCATATATTACCGGCTATACTACCGCTAAAGATTTTCCCACAACGGACGGGTCGAAACATCATAATCTTGATGCGGGATTTGATGCCTTTGTCACCAAACTAAACAGCGCAGGGTCGGGATTGGTATATTCTACGCTCATAGGAGGGCGCAATGCCGATTATAGCAATTCACTTACAGTTAATGCCGCCGGTGAAGTGTTTTTTGCGGGCTATACCGAACCGTTTGCTCAGAAAAATGACTACCCCGTGACTACAAACGCTTACAGTACAGTTTTCAATGGCGGATCAGATGATGGCTTTGTCACTAAACTGGATGCAGGCGGTAAGATAGTTTATTCAACGCTTATCGGAGGTAACGGCGATGATTATGTTCGCGGAATCACTGTAGATATCAGTGGTTCAGCATATATTACCGGAGAAACCACCTCACCGGGAGAAACATTCCCTACAACACCATTTGTCATTATGAAGACTCACAAAGGTGCGTTCGATTGCTTTGTCTCGAAATTCTCGCCTGACGGTGATTCATTGATCTATTCTACACTTTTGGGTGATACCGGTGATGACAGGGGGACAGGAATAGCAGTTGATTTTACCGGCAATGCTTTCGTAACAGGTTATACAAATTCACCGAGATTTCAGATTACCGCCTCACCGCTCGCATTCGATACACTCTACAACGGAGGGGCAGCCGACGGCTTTATTTTGAAATTAAATTCAATCGGAGGCAGACTGGAGTATTCCACTTTCTTGGGTGGTGACAAAGATGATTATTGTTCCGGGATAGCTATTGATGCTTGCGGTGCTGCATATGTAACGGGTTTTACCGGTTCAGTAAATTTTCCTACTACACGTAATAGTATTGACTCTGTTCACAACGGACAAGGATATGACTGCTTCATTACAAAAGCAAATTCAAGCGGCTCGGTAATAACGTACTCAACTTTTATCGGCGGAGCATTGGACGATATTACCAGTGCTATTTTTGTGGATTCTACAGGAGCAGCATATATTACCGGCAATACCGAATCTATAGATTACCCTGTTACAGCGGGGAAGGGATTCGCCGGAAATCAAGATGCTTTCGTTACCAAAATTCAGGTCGGTATATTACCCCTCTCTCCCCGAATTATCTCTAACGGACCGCTTTCATTCTGCACAGGTGGATTTGTCATACTCGAAGCAGAAGATAAATTTTATAAAACGTATCAATGGTTTTTAAACGACAGTATAGTTATCGGGGCAGTAAGCCCTATAATTAACGCAAAGGACAGCGGTCTCTATAGGTTGGACGTAACGGATGCAAGCGGCTGTATCGGTACAGGCAGTATTCACGTAAGAGTTCGCCCTGTACCTTCGCTAGATGCAGGCAGCGATATATTAATGTGCCCTGATTCAACAGCCCAGTTTTCAATTATTGTTAAGGATTCTATCCGTAGCTACAAATGGGTGCCAAATCTTGGTTTGAGTAGTGATACAATAGCGAATCCAACAGCAAAACCACCGGTCAGCGTTACCTATTTTGTTACAATAACAGACACAAACGGCTGTTCTAATTATGATTCTGTGCACGTTATAGTCCTTACACCGGACATGATAACACTCGGTTCACAGACAGATACTGCGACAATTTGCCCTGATGATTCTCTGTTAACAAGCATCACTGTCCACAATATTGCGCCAGTTCCCCAAAAGCTGCGGATTACCAAAAGTATTGCTGAGTTCCGTATTATATCCGACAGCTCTGTGATTTCCGCACAAGATTCTTCGGTATTCTTCATACAATTCACCGGAAGCCCTAAAGACAGTGTGTATTCCGGTGAATTTACAATTTTAGATCAATGTAATAATCCACATATAACAGTAGTGAATGTGCGCGTAGGCAAACCTTTGATTACGCATACTCCACCACAAGATATAACGATTTGTCAGTTTGACACTGTTACAAAGTACCTTACTGTTCATAATAACAGCACCGTTCCGGCAATGCTTGAATTTACGGGCAGTGGCGGTAAATTCACTGTCTCCCGGACTTCTGCCGGTATTGCAGTCGGAGATTCTGCTGTCGTGGGTGTATTCTTCTCCGGTGATATTGCAGGTACCTATTCAACCAAACTGTACTGGACAGATCAATGCGGCAAGAAGGATTCTACAGTGACACGAATTATCGTAGAAGCAATTCCGATTACCGTTATGCTCACTTCACCTGTCAATAATGCAGAAAAGATTGGCATAGAATGGCTTGTAGATATTTCTGTGGACAGTTTGAATGTTATTAATCAATCTGTCAATAAAGAAATCACACTCACAGTTCACCATGAGCAAACATCGGTTGTATTTGAATCTGTTACTGCCCCTCAATGCCTAGTGAGTGAACAAAAATTCCCTGATAAAACCATTATCAAACTTATCAATTGCAACCAGAACTTACAGAACCCGATTGCTACCATTCGGTATTCGACCGTAGTTGGTTCAACACTTACCCCAACTGTCTATCTAACCGATGTGACTCTGGGCGACCGCTGTATAACTCCGACTGTTACAGGAGCAGATACTTTACGCCTCCTTGCCTATGGTTGCGAAATCAAGACACTCAATGTGAGGTTTTTTACTTCGGCTCTCCGAAGCAATTTTCCTAATCCGTCATCAACTGCAACAACGGTAGAATATGCTACAGTTGAGGAAGTCCCCGTAAAAATCATGTTGGTGAATACGCTCGGTCAGACAGTTAGAACAATCATGGATATTCCTCATAAACCGGGGGTATATCAAACTACCTTTCCTGTGAACGACATACCCGAAGGATTGTATTTTCTGGTGATGGAAGCCGGTGTGTATCGTGATGCAAAATCTGTTATTATTTCGCCGGAAGGAAGATAAGATTTTCTAATGGAGTAGGGGGTTGTTAAAACCCAACGAGCAATGCCAATAACGCACTTGATTATGCTGTTGAACAAGTCGAGAAGCAAGCAAAAGAAATGCAAGAAACTCTGGCAGTATTAAAAGTAAGTAAGTGTTGAGATAAAAATAATCGTCGCAATTAATACCCATAATATGGCAAGTAATTGAACACTTCGACGGGCACAGTGTGACGCAACCTGTTGGTCATGCTGAGCTTAGTCGAAGCATCTAATTACTTGCCCATTTTTCAGTCAAATAATTTACTGAATTTAATTGTTCGGTTATTTTAGTCCCATCACTTACTGGGACAAAATTAATTGTACTAGTCAAATAGCTGTCATTCTGAAGAAGTCCTCGACTGAAGAATCTCAGCTATGCACTACAAAAACTGGACTTAAGCAGCAAACGGAGATTCTTCGCTGTCGCTCAGAATGACAGGACTGAATGTAGTAATTTAATCTGTCCCATTACTTAGCCGCTCAATCTAACGATAAAAAATAATTTAACAAACAGACTCTTTCGTAATGACAGCATATCCTCTTAGCTTTTGGGAACGTGACAGTTTTCTTCATCGGGACTTTATCGTTATTGGCGGAGGTATTATAGGGCTTTCTGCGGCAATTTCTCTACGTAATGCTTCCCCGAATGCATCTATCACATTACTCGAACGAGGAGTATTCCCATCAGGCGCCAGTACAAAAAATGCGGGCTTTGCCTGTTTCGGCAGTATCACCGAAATACTCTCGGATTGCAGGCGTATCGGTGAAGATGCAACTCTTAGTGTCATCGAAAAACGTTGGCGTGGTCTAGAAATTCTCCGCAAACGTCTTGGTGACAATGCTATCGGCTATGAGCAATATGGCGGATATGAATTGCTGTTCGACAAGCAGAAAGAGGCAATTAACCATATTGACGAAGTAAACACACTGCTTGCTCCATTATTTGGTCAGAACGTTTTTTCAATAAAAAATTCGTTAATTCATGAGTTTGGATTTAACGGAAACGAGGTTCACTCACTTATTGAAAATCCATTTGAAGGACAAATCCATTCCGGTGCGATGATGCGTTCCCTTACGCGATATGCCACTGAACGAAATATAGAAATCATTACAGGAATCCAGGTACAAGAGATAACTGATGATGGCAGTTATTGTGCTATTGAATGCTGTCATCCAGCCGGTGATATTACTTTCAGAGCAAGCAAAACGGCAGTATGCACCAATGCCTTTATTCCGAATTTATTACCGGAATATTCTATCAAGCCCGGACGTGGACAAGTGCTGGTTACAACACCAATTGATTCACTCCGATTCAAAGGAGTCTTTCATTTTGATGAAGGATTTTATTATTTCAGGAATGTAGGTAATCGGGTGCTGTTTGGCGGTGGACGCAATATTGATTTTAGCGGTGAAGAGAATCCTGAACTTACCACGACTGAACTTATTCAATCACGGTTGGAAGAGTTGCTCTACACTGTAATTCTTCCTGATATTCCTTATGAAATTGAGCACCGTTGGGCAGGAATTATGGGCTTCAGCAGTTCCAAATTGCCTATTGTTCAGAAATCTTCGGAGAATATAGCTGTTGGCTTCGGTTGCAATGGCATGGGAGTGGCTCTGGGAAGCGAAACGGGACGTGAAACCGCAGAATTGCTTCTTTATTAGGAACATCCATCTATAAATTAATACAATCATAGGAATATAATGTCTCCAACTGTTGGCATGATCGCCCCTAACTTCACAGCATCGGTTGATGACGGCTCAACTGTTTCCCTCTCTGATTTCAAGGGTAAACCCGTTGTACTTTACTTTTACCCTCAGGATGATACTGAGACGTGCACTAAGCAAGCGTGCGCTTTTCGTGACAATATGGAACGGCTTACTGCAAAAGGTGCAACTGTTATCGGAGTAAGCCCCGATTCAGTAAAATTACATTCAAAGTTTAAAGACAAGTATAATCTGAATTTTATCCTTGTCAGTGATGAAGATAAATCAATTTGTAATAAGTATGGTGTATGGGCAATGAAAACATTATACGGCAGAGATTATATGGGTGTAGTACGCACCACATTTGTTATTAACGGCGATGGGATAATTACTCATATCTTTACAAATGTACGGATAAAAGGACACGTTGATAAGGTTCTCGAAGCATTACAATAACAGAGTTCGTCTCCTATTCAAATAAAAAGCCCTTCAAATTTGAAGGGCTTTTTATGTTTACTTTATTTCTTACGATTGATTGGCTTTTGTGGTTTCTTCGGATTGTTACCATTGCGTGGTGCCGGCGGTTGCCCCGGAAGTGTTTTACCTTGAGATGCCGCTATTTCTTGTGCCATTCGCATCCGTTTTTGGAGCCAGCCCTCTTTTTTCGGCATTTTCTTCAAATCTTCAAGAGTCAGTTTATTTTTCGCAAATTTTGACACATAAATTTGCTGAATGATCCCCATTAAATTGAATGTAAAGTAATACAGGTTCAATCCCGCAGGGAAACTTGAGAACATCAACGTGAACATCACAGGCATCATATAGACCATTGCCTTTTGGCGGGGGTCGGTTACCGACATTTTCTGCTGAATGAACAGTGTTGCACCCATCAACAGTGCCAAACCTGAAAATTTATCAATTTGGAACAGTGGAATTTTGAAGCCCAAATCCAAGATAACATCAGGAACTGACAAATCATGAATCCATCCGAAGAAATTCGCTTGGCGCAATTGAATAGAATTACTTAATACCGACCACAAAGCATAAAGAATAGGCATTTGTAATAGCATTGGGAGGCATCCCCCGGCAGGATTAATTCCATACTCCGAATAGAGCTTCATTGTTTCCTGCTGCTGGGTGACGCTGTCATCTTTATATTTTTCGCGGATGCGGGCAATTTCAGGCGCGAGCAACTGCATCTTTTGAGTAGAGCGAACTTGAGTAATCGAAAGCGGATAGAGAAGCAGTTTCATCAGCACCGAGAAAATCAGAATTGCTATACCATAGTTGCTGATATAATGGTAAATAAACGAAAATATCGGTAACATAAAATATTCACCAATCGGTGCCACAATCCATCGCCATCCGAAATTGATTGTTGAGCCAAGACCGTATGTTTTCAATATATCATAATCTTGTGGACCGATATACACTGTAAAATCTGTAGTTTGCTCACCTCCACGATACGGCAAACGGTATGACATACTATATTTTTCTGTCATCCCCCCTTGTTCGGCTCCGATTCGCAAACCTGACAGGTAAGCAGTCGCTTCCGGGTTAGGACGCTTCTGAATCATTGCTGCCGAGAAGTATTTTGTACGGGTTGAAATAAAATCTACTATACCGGTTTGCTCGAATTTAGTCGGTTTATCATATTCGGTTGCATCGAGTTCTTGATTAGTGCCGTTTAGTGCCGCTATTGCAACAGCTGTATTTGCCTCATCAACGCTATTATTCTCTTGGAAGTTCAGCCCACCGTTCCACGCAACATCAAAACGTCGTTGAGAGAGATAATTCTCCATGTTCGAGAAAACAACACCGGCATCAAAGCTGTATTTATTCCCGTAAAACGTCATTTTTTTGACTATGGACGAACCGGATGCTACTTGAAGTTTAGCTGTGAGTGTCAGTGATTGGTCGCCTTTTAGACGATAATACGTTTGTCCTGCCGGAAGCAAAGCAAATGTCAGGTCACGCGAGTCAATCTTCTTTCCGTCGTTACTAAAAAAAGAAAGCGAGAATTCACGGCTTCCTTGTGTGATAAGCTGAGCTGGCTCTCCATACCATGAATTATACTTTTTCAGCTCCCAGCGGGCAATTGTGCCCCCTTTAGAGCTAATCTTTGCACGAACAAGGTCTGTTTCGATTGTTATAAACTGTTCGCCTTGAGCGGCGAATTTGGAATAGGTAGTACCTAATTTGTTTTCTGATGTTTCTGCTTGTACTGCCGGTGTTGCAGATTGTACTTTTGGTGCTTCTTTTTCTTTTTGCTCGGTGGTAGGCGTAGCCGGAGGAACAGTGCGTGTAGTTGTGGACGTGTAAACAATCCACGCCGTGATGATAATTCCAATGAGAATGAAACCGAAGAAAGAGCGTTTATCCATTTGTTCCATTGTGATTTTCTTTAGGTAGTTTTAGAGTAATTATTAATTTCAGAGTATGACGCTTAAAGGCAATAAATACGTTTTTTATTTTTTCCTGCTCATCAATTTTTGTTCACGGAACATTATCAATTCCACCGGGATGAAACGGATGACAACGTGCTATCCGTTTAGCAGCAAGCCATGAACCTTTAATCGCACCATATTTTTCAAGTGCTTCAATTGCATAGTTCGAACAAGTGGGATAAAATCGGCAGGAAGGCACAAGAAGCGGAGAAATCCATCGCTTATATCCCCGAATGAGAAGGATGAGTATTGTTTTCATAACGATTCATACGTTGTTGGTAATACTCTAACGCCGCCGCAAGAACAAATCGAACATCGGGTAATACATCGTTCAATCCTATCAACGATGGAACTTTCGGTGCGGAATTACAAAATACAACCATTCTCTCAAATGCGCACCCCTGATTGAAATAACCTACATCATCAAATTCAACAAGAACCTGACGAATGCTTACCCTCAGAAGTCGTTTCACTCGGTTCCGTACTGTTGCTTTCTTGGCAGTTTTTTTACGGATACTCACACCAATGCTTACTTGCGCTAGAGTATCATCCTTTGATGGAGTACGGAACTGAATAACGGCAGTAATAGCACCATGCGTAAAACGTTTCCCATATCGCATGGCAGATGAGAACGGTATAGCACCTTTGAGCGGAACAAGAGGAATCATACGAGTATATAGGAAGAAACCAATCGTTTACCCTTTAGCCATACGAAAAGAAGGGCGAAAATACTTTCGCCCTTACTTTGAATTACCCTTAATGCCATCGGTGTATTCCGTTGCAGAACAAAGGATTAGTGACGACGTTCGGAACTCACCGTTAGTTTATGACGACCCTTTGCACGGCGACGTGCCAGCACCTTACGACCGTTCTTGCTCGACATACGAAGACGGAATCCGTGAGCGTTACGACGCTTGCGTCGGCTTGGTTGATATGTTCTTTTCATTAGATACCTCGATTTTACAAAATTAGAACAGCAAAAGTAAGGATTTTCAACCAAATAGCGAAATCTATTTTTCGAAAATCTATTTTTTGTGATTTTTGGTTTATCTGTCAATAATAAAAAACAGCCCCGTTCTTTGAAGAATAGGGCTGTTTTTATTTGTGTTTCTCTTTGGAAAGAGAAGGTTAATTATTTCACGACAAGCACCGGAACGGTCTTCGTGAAGTAATCATATTCCATACGAACTGTATATGCGCCCGATGGCAAGTTAGATACATCAAAACCGGTAGTATAGATACCTGCTTTTACATTATCTGACTTGAGATCAGTTACTTTACGTCCAAGAGCATCATAAAGAGCTACACGAACATATGTATCGTTTGTTACTTGGAAGTTAACAGTAACTTCACCACCTGAAGCAGGGTTTGGATAAGCATTTAAGCCATCAGCACCTAAGCCGGCAATCGGCTCGGTTGGTTTGGTAAATGCTGTACCGTTTCCGGCTTGGAACACACCAGTACGGCGGTTTTGAGTAGAAGTATTTGTATAGCTATCATCGTTAGCATCATCTAAACCGGCTTTGATAATTGACGGTTTATCTGTATTGTTGTTATTTCCTGTTATTTCTACGCCAGTACCGGTTACTAATGCTTGAGTACCGAATGTTGCACTATAAGCAAACTGTACAAAGCCGGCGTCGGTTCCACTTGCAGCGCGTTGGAGGTAAACATCACCTTTGTTTGCGCTTCCTACAGGAACGCTTCCATATAAACCGTTTCCGACTGCATGAAGAACAATACCGCCACGGATGAATTTATTTTCTGCTCCGCTTGCTGTAATTGCTGTACCTGTACCCGGACCTGTTGAAGAAATAATATGGGCAGATGTAGTATTCAAAGCATTTGCAGGTTTAGGACCTACAAGTACAAAGTTTTGGATACCTGTTGTTGAAGGCAACGCGAGGTTTTCTGCATAATATTGATTAGCTGAAACTGTTGAACCTGTGTTACCGCTTGCAGCAACCCATGCAGCATTTTCACGCATTTCAATAACGTTTGTTATTGTTACTGTTCCGGCAGCAAAAGTCTGCTGACCGATAGCAGCCATTGGAGTTGCTATTTTGCGATAGATACGTGCTTGAGTTGTAGCCGGTGCTGTTGAACTTGTAGCAGCTGAGAGCGGGAGCACATTTGCTGTGCGAGCCATTGTCGTACCGAAATCGTATGGCTTTGTTCCGTCTGTTGTAAAGATTACAGCATGACTGAAAGTATTGGACGCTGTATTGAAGAATGTACGGAGGTTTGCACCGCGTGTACCACCTTCATCATTAACTGAATAATCGCTAGCATCAGGTGCTTGATCAATAGAACGAATTGTATTGGTTGTACTTCCTGCGGCATCGAAAGTAAACGCTTGAGTACCGAGATAAATATCAACTTTGTTATCGCCTGGAAGCAAACGTGATCCAACGCCTGCGAAGGTTGTATCTCCAATACTGTTATTGCTTATCTGAACTGTACCGGCAGTTGGATCTACATAGATACCTGCAAGTACATTCACTGCAGCATTACCACGTGCATCACGCATACCTTGGATTGTATTGAATTGGATTGTTGTTGTTGCACCTGCACTACCGCCGTTAGCAACGGGGATATTTGATGCACCACCACCACCAATTTGAATACCGGCTCTTTCGCTGTTTCTTATTGTGTTACGTCCACCGATAAGAGCAGCTGCTGTTGCACCTAAAGTTGCATTAAGATAAGCTGAAGAAGCTGATACACCAATGGTGACAGGTCCGGCTGCTGCATTAGCATTAGAACCATCATTTATGATTATACCTACCCCACCAATTCCACCGCTTGTTGCTCGCATATCACGTGAATCACCAAATGTATTGCTGACCACGCTAACACCTGCACCACCGGTTACTCTGTCAAGATAAATACCAAATCCACCGAATGTAGAACCAGTATTTCCTCCATTGAAATTACAATATTCAATAGTTGTATTAGCAACACCCATAATAGCGATTCCAACACCTGAACTTCTTGTTGGAGCAGTAGAGCTAAAGCCCTGAATATTGAAGTTGCGGATTATATTGTTGTTTTGTGTAACAGTAAATCCAACAGCTGCCTGACCTGTAATTGTTCCGGTTGATGGAGCAATTGCTGCACCAAACGAAGAAGGAACAGGATGAGTAATGTTATCGGTACCTGCTAAATAAACAGCCGCACTTTTCACTTTATTACTGTCACAACTCCATGCACTTGTTGTTACACCACGAGTTTCAACACCTGCACCGGTTGGATTTGGTACTGCTTCTGAGAAGTAAGCACCCCAAGCTGCTGCACCTGCAGGGCCAGGAGCCGGAGTCCAGAAAGGCAATCCCTGAATAACAAATACTTTATCATTTGCTGCTGTTGCAGTTACACCACCAGTAATTGTTGTGTAGCTTGATTGGAATGCACCTGCGTTGTCTGTACGCACAACACGACCAAGAATATCATTTGCACTGCCAGTTGGTTGCCATCCATTGATAGTCGCGCCAGCACCGCTCTCAGCACCTGATGTCCACCAAGGAATGAAGCTGACACGTGTTACAGAATCAGGACAAGTTAACGCTGCATTTTGAGTTACGATGTCACCGTAAGCAGTTGCAGTGCATGGTACAAGGTTAAGCGGATTGTAGTTAGAAGTAGGACCTGATGCATTGTTCCACCAGTTTCCACGGGCATTGATTCCGCAGTTTGCATTCGCACCTGAAGTTGAAAGACCTAAGTATTCAACGCCTCTTGTATTTCCAGTAATGCTGTTATCATTAATAAGGAAAGTGTTAATACTTGGAATTGTTAGAGGAACAACTGCCAATCCTGATAAAGTTATACCTGCATAGGTATTATTATTAACAAAATTATTGGAAATTGTCCATGTACCTGTATATAAACTTGCATCTTGAATAACCAAACCACCGTCACTGGCTATACCATCTGAGTTATTAGCTCTGAAACGATTGCGGAGAATAGTATTAGTTCCACCCGGAGTAGTCATGGATGGAGCAGCACCATTTGTTTTATGGATAAACAGACCACCTCGACGTGAACCTTCCAAGATATTATCTGTAAAGGTGAGGTTATTAACTCCGCCAAGTAATACCATTTCTGAACCTGTTGTTGCAGCTGTGTATGCAACATTATTATTTGCCATTGTCAAGCCGTTAATATCATCAAGGAAGATATTATATGTTGGCGCAGCAGTAACAGCAACAATTATTCTGTTGCAACCAAGATTCCATGATGTACGTGCTGTTGTTAATGAATCTGCTTGTACAAATTGCTCACTTGAATTAGTTACAACGTTACCTGTTAAAGTAATTGTATTATTACCTTTTCTTGAATAAACAATTGCTTGACCACTGCCATTAGCAATACTTGTAAAATCAAATCCTTGAATTGTAACATTATTTATTGCCGAATCAAGTTTGAAAATCGGAGCATTAGCCGTAAACGCATTGAATGTAGAAGTGAATGCACTGCGTGTTGGGCTTACCGTCCATGCTGTAGCAGCATCAATATAGAAGCCGTCACCATTTGTAGCATTTGCACAAACATTTGTTGTATTTGTACCTTGGATTGTTACTGCATGGCTGATTGTGTTATCACGGTTATATGTATCCGTTCCACCACCCCATGTAGTAGCTGCTGCAGCTGTACCTACATTCACAGTTCCACCTGCACAATTGAGCAAGAGACCTGTTTGGATATCAGGAATTTGAGTATATCCCGATCCTGCAGCTTGCGTTACGTTCACAGTGCTGTTACAGAAGTTTGACGAAGTGTCAATCATCGTTCCTTTAGCACCAAGACGCATTGTAAGTGAACTTGAATTTGTATTTGGGGTAGCAGTATTACCAATGAAACGAACATCTTTATCTACAGTAAGTGCATCCGAAGGAGTTGCTCCTCCATACTGGAATACAATTTTACCTGTACGATTTGTAACAGGGGCAATTGCAGTTGCACCGGTTGTGTTTCCTGCTTGGTTGTCTAGACCAACACCTTCATCATCTTGCACACCAGCTGTACCGATTGCAGTTTGAATATAATCGGTATTCAAAGCCAATTTCACAGTATCAACTGAAAAACGAATAATATTGGATGCTGTAGCCATTGCACCCGAACCATTGAGAGTAATGTATCCGCCCTCAAGCTGTACGAATTGAGTAGCGTGGTCAGATGTTAGAGTTGTCTGAGTTCTGAATACTGTCGGTGTTTGAACCGTTCCTGTTGAATAGTCACCCAGGTTATTCACTTGGCAGACACCGGTCGAAGCACCGCGTGTAAATACCAACCCTTGTTGAATAGTATTTGTTGTATCTGTATTATCAGCCAAATCAGCTGCTGTCATTCCGCCCGGCGTACCTACACGAACATCTAACGAAGTAAATGTACCGCTTGTTACGCGAGTATCGAGAATACCGTCAAGAGCACCAACACCTGCTGTTGTAGCGCAGTCAGGACCAAACGGTAAATCTTTGTTCAACAACCGTATCCAACCTGTTGTAGTTGCGTTACCTGCAGTTTTAACCGTAAAACGAATACGTTTTTGCAAAGTAAGGTTTGTTGTAAATGCTGCTGCATTTTGAAGCGTTACCGTTCCGGCGTATCCGTTAGTATCAACACTATGACTAATCGCGTCAAGCAAAGCACCGTCGTTGCTAGCAGCAACTTCGATATTTGCCGGACGATTTTGACCATAGCTTGATGTTTCATAATCATATAATTTGCTTGTGAAACCTGTTGTTGTAAGCGTCTTCATATATGCACCGGATGTAGACACACTGTCCGTAGGGCGATGTCCGTTTGTCAAACTGTCCGCCAAAGGAAGTTGTGTACCGTTTGTTACAAAACGGATACCGGGCTTAGTTGATACCGAACAATCTGTTGCCCATAACATACCGCTTGTTGCATTGTTATAAACAATACCATTTTTTGCAACAACGAGCGGTGGAACTTGATTGCGACCTGTATAGTCTACTCTCATATCGAAAGGACCATTCATTGTCAAGTTTGTAGATGCTGTTTTATAGATACAGTCACCTTGAAGATAAACTGTAACAGCACTTGTTCCTAAACCTGCAAGAGCAGTGTCAATATCATCACCACAATAAATAACAATAAGGTTTGTTTGAATGATAGTTGCTGCATTGTAAGCAGCTGAACCGTTTGCAAGAAACTCATCTGTCTTATCCCATACTTTGAAACTTGGACTTGTTGAAGTTCCATTATAGTTCAAATTGTTATTTGCAGAAGCGTCTACGTCTGTTGCATTAGCAGTTGCCGGTGTAACATTTTGTCCGTATGATTGACGCCCTGTATTATTGAACGCATACTCTTCAGTTGCCATTGCTGCATTTGCTGCGGCAGTACCATCAGCAGATTGAGTTGCATAATCTTCAAAGCATGAATTGCGAACCTGAATACCTGTTGGAGGTAAATTAGTTGCATCTACAGCAGTGTTGTCAGTTCCGGTTACCAAAAGACCTACTCTTTGTGTACCTGCTTGTTGGAAGTAGAGTCCATTTACAACAATATTTGTTGTTCTGCCGGTACCGCCGGAAAGAGTGAAGATGTGCATACCATTCCCAGAGGTAGGATTGATTACAGCTTTATCACCACTTCCGCAAGTAGCAGAAGAGTCTCCAATGATGGTCACGTTGTTTTTATTAAACACGCATACATTTTCTGTATATGTTCCGCTATCAACTCTAACTGTAGAAGGGTTACCGGCTGCATTTACAGCTTCTTGAATTGTATTGAATGTAGAATAGCCCCATCCTGAAGTCGCTGAGGTATATGCTAAATTTACTGTTTCAATACTTGCAAACACAGGTGAAGTTACAGACATTTTATCACCTTGAGTAACTGCCCAGAATGCATCTGCTGCAGAACCTGCAGTAACCGGTGTTGTACTTGTTCCACCGTAGATTGCATATCCGTTATTGAGAGGGTCAGCATTACCCCAAGCATTTGAAGGAAGTGCTAAGTTTCTGTCGGATGTTGATGTAGTATTTTCATAACGTACACAACCGGTAGTTGCTTGAGTGCCTGAGCAAGTCAGACCTGACTCACCATTACCGTTATAAGCAATATTGTTATTTTTAATTGTATAGAGCGAAGGAGTACCTATAATTGAATTAGTAACAATGATATTAAGTCCCCATTCGTTATCAGTGATAATATTTCCGTCATTCTTGACAGAATTAGAACCGATTAACGCATCACGACCATCATAGATAAGTAAACCGGAAGGAATGAATCCTCCGCCTGTATTTCTATGTGCTCTAACAATATTTCTCTGAGCTTTCACTTTTCCACCAAAGGCACTCATAATACCGGAATACCAGGTTGTATTATTTTGGGTAACACCCGTAATATTACAATCTGCTACAATAGGATATGGCATTTGACTTGTAAGTGTAGAAGAGAGAGAACGACCGATAGATGCAACCGCAGCATTCTGATAACCTTGGAAGGTAGAATATTGAATTAACGGATTTGCAGTCCCGATACACATAATTCCAAATCCAAATCTATTGTTTTCAGTTGTACCGCCTGCCCCTTTTATATTCGTTACCCAAACTTTACCTGTATCATTAGAATTACCAACGGTACCCTGAGCATTTTTGTACATGATACCAATGAAATTTTCTGTAGGTGTTACAGGCGCCTCTGTATTACCGTTTACAGTCATACCATAAATATTTACTGTATAGCTGTTTGATGCGGCATCAACATAAATAATCGGTTTAAATTGACTTGTCAGTAATGAATTAGCAATATTGGATGTATTCCAATAGAGTAAAGTAGTCTGATCGTATATTGTCATAGAACCCCATGTAGGAGCTTGTATGATTGTGTTATCTTTGCCACGTCCACGCAAAGTAATGGATTTACTGCTGATTATTATTTGCTCGGTGTATGTTCCGGAGCCAATCTCGATAACATCGCCGTTTACCACCGAGCCGCTGTTAATCATTGCCTGGATGGTTAATTTCGAAGCTGCAATGGAGTTGCCTGTATTGGCATCATTACCGGACTTGGTAACCCACCAAGTAGCGGCTTCTCCGACATTCCAGCCGAGCAGGAAAAATACCATGCTCGCTATAATCATCAAAGAGGATTTGTTACGCATTTGTTGCGTTCCTTTCTAAATTGTATAACATTAAACTACTATTATTGTACATAAATTTTCACACTGTAAAACAATACACACACTTTCCTTTGCTGCCCACATCCCGTTAGGAAGCCGCAAAAAAGCATTCTTTTGTCTGTAATAGGCAAGCGAATATACGAGATTATCTGCAAATATCAATGGTTAAATTACTTTTTTTTATGTTTTCTTTCCGTATCTCACTGTGATTTTACATATCTTTTTCAGTATTTACTGACAACCGGCTTCCTAGCGCAAATTTTATGCCAGTGGAGTTTGCCTTTTCTAATTACGGTGTTTTCCATCCAATTTTCCCATCATTACCAATGATTGCAATTGCACCATTGCTTTGTGGTGTTATTCCTACCGTTAATCTGTTCAGCCCTTTTCCATCAAATAGAGCCAATCCGTATGTTGCTGTTTCTTGTGCATACAGGCCTGCGCGTTTTATTCCTTGCTTATCATATAAATCAATATACGGGAAACCTTGAGCACCTTCGGATAACCCCATAATTGCCCTTGTTGCACCGGCTTGGTCAGTTACTACATAGTTTCCACTGAATATTACATTATTTTGACCATTATTTACAATTGATGTTGCTATTTCACCACTTTTATCATAAACTGTAATACTTGTGGATGTATCCCCTTCATTTGTCATAAAGATGATTTTCTTGCCAATTTTATTATAGAGTGCTAAGCCAGTTGTACCGGTAGCACTGCTTACACCCATTGACAAGCGCATTGTATTGGTATCCGCCCCAAATAATTTCATAGATATAAAATCTTGATTCGGGGTTAAACCTAGTCTACATCGAACATTTCCGTTATTATCCTTAACATCCAATTGATTTGTTTCAATCTTACTTGCTATAACTGTATCTACAGATAATAGATGTTCACGAGCACTCCAGCCGACCACACAACCAAAGAGAACCATAAGTCCAGCAATTATCATTAAACGTTCTAAACGCTTAACTCTTCTTCGGAGTATAATTACTTCTCCTTGATCATCAGTATTTTCTTCACTGCGACTTATATTCATTATCAAATTCTTAATTGTAGACTTCTATTATTTACCTCGAAACAACTATTGCAGCATCTTTCATTAATCCTCCTGATGTTGCTTTAACTAAATAGACTCCTGATGGAACGTAACTACTGTCCCACCCCTTTCCGTCCCATTCAAAGATCGCGCTGTTTTCCTTCATTTCGGTTCTTATTCGTCTTATCTCTTGCCCTTGCATATCAATAATTACTGCAAAAGCTGATTCTCCCTGCTTGCCTCCTAATTGCTTCCATACAATCGTACTATTTTGAGAAGTCGGATTCGGGAAAGATTCTAATGTTGCTAAGAAACTTGGTGTTAACTTATAATTTATTGAATTGGGAATTACTACTGTTGATGAAAATATCAGTACAGAATCCAATCTCTCTATAACAACATCCAATGTATCATTTCCATCTACATCATAAATAAATAGATTGTCTGAATTTGGAGCGAATCTGGTTTCTAGAAGTTTTTCACCTGATTTAGGATCAATAATCTTTAGATATTCTCCAGCTGTTGCATCTAATCCACGTATTGGAATGTCTATAATTCCATTACCGTTTAGATCCTTCACTAAATCAGGACGTGTGAATTTTGCAGTATTTAAGTCAATTAAGAATGATTCATCATTTATGATATCCAGTTTAACATTGAAGAGGACTAGATTATCTATCCCATTGTAGATGGTTATTTGTTCAGGTGAATGAACTATATAGTCTCGAACTTTATCCAGATTGACATCTATCGTAGTAACAAATGCAGCACCTTCCGGCACTTTGAATCCTTTTTTTTCTTTAAGTTCTTTTGAGGACGAATCCTCAATTACTGCTATTATTAACAATATTAGTATTACTATTTTATACTTCATTTTACATCTATTATATGTTTCACTTAGGTTCTATTATATTCTTTACAGTTCTATTCTTAACATAGCTATTTCGTTTATTGTCGGCTATCTGTGAATTTACATTAGCCGGCTAAATTTATTTTACTATTTGCAACTTTTACGTGTAATAAATCAGCACTCTTTATCCTCATAAATTATGCCAAGCTTTACATTAACCCTTATAAAAAAAGCACGGAGATTCTTGAATCTCCGTGCTTTTATTTTCATGAGACTGTATTGTCTCTAACTAACTATTATGGTGCAGTTGATCTTAGAACGTGCCATTGAGTTCCACTGTAAATCAACGCTGCTGCTCCATTTGCTGGAACATCCCATGGAGCTGCTGCATCACCTGTACCGCCAATTGCTGCCGGTAAGTCGAATGGGTTAGCTGCATTGTTTACTACATAGATAATCTGACCTTGACGTCCTACAGCAGGTGCTGCTACCCAAGTATCGTTAGCACCATCATATTGAATGATAGTGATTGTACGGACATCTCTTCCAAGATTTGCATTAGATGGGTTTGTATTATTTGGGTTCGCCAAATTCTCATTACCTGTATTATCAACAGCTATACCACCTTTGCTAATTTGCAAAGCAACCGCATCAGAGTTGCCGGCAGCATTGTAGATTTCTACAGTAGTACCGATGTTGTTTGCATCATCATTTTCGAAGAATGCTGCACCACCGTTTTGTGCCATACCCGCTGCTGTTGTTGCTACTGACTTCGATGTTACGAAGAGAGCTGCATTAACGTTAGCATTGTTAGTATTTGTAACTGTTAAACCTGCGTTGTTTGAAGTATTTTGTTCTACTTCAACCACCGGACGAGGTGAGCCAGATGTACCTGCATGTACAAATTTTGCTGCACCACCTGAGGTAGCATCTCCACCATCGTGGCTTACACTCAATGCATTATCACCAGGAGCATTTGGAGTAGAAGCATTAAATGCCACTGCTACAGCACCGGTTGAACTAATTTTTCCGTTTGAACCACTGATGATTGTATTGCGTGTCAAAGTACCGATACGAATATTGCCTGTTTCAGCATCAGCTTGGAATACTCCTGAACCTGCAGTACTTGGTCCAACTACGATACCCGAAACTGTTGCGCCAGAGAGGTCATTATTCGCGTGGTGGTCAGCCGGAGCAGAGCGTCCGATGACAACTGTACGAGAGTGCGCTGCATCTAGACCCGGACCTGTTTCAATTGTAGAGTTGAGTTGGATATTTCCGTTAGTACGGATTGCAAAGCGAGGAGCAGCCGAATTATTAGTAACTACCAATGTTGCATCTTGCTCTAAGCCGGCACCAAGTGCTACAGTTGTACTTGTCATTGTCATAGCGCGACCGGTTAAACTCGTGTTTGTAATCGTTGCTGCTGAATTTCCTCCACCAGCACGAGCCGAAGACACCGACAAACCTTGACCATCGCCTGCATTAGTAAATGTACCTGTTGTTGCTGCACCGTTATTTGCGCCAGCTACAGCTGATCCTGTTGTTGCAGTTGCTGAAACTGTTGTTCCGCTTGTGCTTGTCGCGAGAACTGTTGTTCCGGTAGTTGCTGTTGCAGTAACTGCACTACCTGCTGCAGTATTTGACGCATTAACTGCCGTTCCTGCTGCTGTACTTGTGAATGAACCAGATGTACCTGCATTTGAAGCTGTTACACTTAGACCATTAAATGTTGAAGCCGGGTTATTAACAGTTGTAACACCGGTTAAACCAACTGTACCTGCTGAATTCAAAATTGAAGCAGCATTGTATGTTGTTGTGTTACCATTGTTATTTACAGCACCTGTATGAGTATTTGCTCCTGTCCATGTATATCCTCCTGCAAATGTTGCGCCGGTAAAGAGATCATTTGCCAAAACAGAACCTTGTGTTGCCGGATTTGCACCAACCGGTGTAATACTTGAACCGTTGGCTACTGTCATTGTTGCAACTGTGTTTGTTCCTGTTGTCAATTGGTTAAATCCAACTGTTACTACACCCGGAAGTGCTGTATTCCATGTTGGGGTTGCACCTGCACCAGCACTTGCAAGAATTTGACCTGCAGTTCCTGCATTTGCAGCAGCTGTACCGCCTAAGCGAATGTCAGTTGTTGCATTACCTAGTGCGAGACCAGCACTTGCAGCATTACCAGTAATATTTACAGTTGCTGCTGCACCGGTGTTATTAACTGCAACCGGACCGTTAGCTACAGTTAATCCGGATGTAGCTGCAACAGTTACATTTTGATTAAAGGTAGTTGCACCACTTACTGTGTTCGTTCCGCCTGTGTTACCAATTGAGTTGGCAGCATTTGCGAAAGTACCAAAACTGTTAGTTGCGTTACCTGTGATTGCAGCATTTCCACCGCTTTGTGATAATGAACCACCGAGTGTTGTAGCACCAGTACCTACAGTTAGAGTAGAATTACCGTTAATTGAAACTGTTTGTGCAGTTGGAACAGTAATACCACCATTTGCGTTTGTCATACCGGTTATATTTGCAGCACCTGTTACGTTAAGAACTGTTCCTACGTTTGTAGTGCCTGTTGAACTCAATGTTGTACCGTTAATCGCTCCTGTAGCACCGGTCATGCTTGCAGCACCTGCTGTAACATTTCCGGTTGTTGTTGAATGATTACCGGATGTTGTTGCATAGCTACCTGTTGTAGATACAGCTCCACCAGAAAGTGTTGACAAACCGGACACATTAAGTGTTGTAATGTTTGTTGTACCGTTTACAGTCGTAGTACCTGTTGCATTACCAATTGTATTGGCTGCAGCTGCTTGAGTACCAAATGAGTTTGTTGCTCCACCGTTCAATGTTACGTTTTGACCTGCAGCACTTGTTAGTGTTGAGTTGAAGGTTGTTGCGCCATTTACAGTGTTTGTACCGTTCACAGTATTTGTGCCTGTTGCATTGCCAAATGTATTGAGTGCACCAGCTGCTGTACCAAAGCTATTTCCAGTACCTGCAGTACCACCGGCTAAATTAACAAATCCACCGGATTGTGTCATTGCTGCAAGAGAAACGAAAGGAGCAGCTGCCGACAAATTCACCGGACCGTTAAGATTTGATGTTCCATTTACTGTCAAATTAGTTAATGTAGCATTTACTAAATTGATATTAGCCAATGTAGCTGTACCTGTTACTGTCAAATCACCGTTGACTGTCGTCGTTGGAGCAGTCAAATTGATAGCTGCCGCAGCAGTTACGTCCATTTGATTAGTACCAATGATTGTATTACCATTTGTAACAGTTAAAATGTCAGTAGCGCTATTACCCAAGTTAATATTGTCGGTATTTACATCAAGTGTTGTACCGTTAATACTATTAGTTGCACCGTTTAGGTTTACTGTACCACTTGCATTCATAGTTGTAAGAGTTGTAAGTCCAGTTACGCCAAGAGTACTTGCCAAGCTGGTTGCACCTGTTACACCAAGAGTACCGCCTAGATTAGTTGCTCCGGTTCCTACAGTAAGAGTTGAAGTACCGTTAATATTCACAGCTTGACCGGTAGGTACTGTCAAACCACCGTTTGCAGATGTCAATCCAGTTACACCAAGAGTTCCGCCTACTGTTGTGTTTCCTGTAACTGCAAGTGTTCCGCCCATTGTTGTAGCACCGTTACCGATTGTTACGTTTTGACCGTTTGGAACATTGAGACCTGCATTTGCATTTACCAAACCATTAGCATTAAGACCATTGGTTGTTGTTGTACCTGTTACACCAAGAGTTCCGGTTACAGTTGCATTACCTGTCATGTTGGTTGTACCGTTTACTGTGTTGGTACCGGTTGCATTACCAATTGTATTGGCTGCTGCTGCTGCTGTACCAAAAGTATTTGTACCTGCACCTGTGATTGTTGCATTTCCACCACTTTGAGTGAAAGCACCTGTTTGTGTTTGTGCACCATTCACTGCAAGAGTGTTATTGATAGTTGTTGCACCACCAATTGTGTTTGTACCAAGAATCATGTTTGTACCGCCGCCTGCACCAATTGTGTTAGCTGCAGTAGCAAATGTACCAAAACTGTTAGTTGCATCGCCGGCAATTGCTGCGTTGCCACCAGTTTGAGTTAAAGCACCTGTAAGAGTAGTAGCACCATTTACATTTGTTGCACCGTTCACTGTCGCTGTTGTTGATGTCAAACCACCATTATGGGTTGTTGCACCTGTGAATGTTGATGCACCTGTTACACCAAGTGTACCGCCTACTGTTGTGTTACCGGATGCTGACAATGTTCCTGTTACTGCTGTGTTACCATTTACATTCGTTGCACCAACGATGTTATTCGTTGTTCCTGTGATTGTATTGGTTGTTCCTGTAATAGATGATGTTCCTGTTGCATTACCAATTACTGTGTTTGATCCTGCACCTGAAGCCAATGTAGTATTACCTGTGCTTGTAAGTGTTGTTACGGCTGTATTACCACTGGTTACACTGATTGCATTTCCTGCTGCTGTTCCGTTATTAATGGATAGTGTTGGATTTGCTGCGCTGCTTGATGTTACAAGCAATGCTCTGTTGCCACCTGTGTTTGTTACTGTTACCGTTGGGTCATTGGCACTGCTGAATGTCGTGCTGCCCGAAGTAATTGATCCTGTAACCGTTAAGTTTCCACCTACTGTTGCATTACCAACTACATCTTCGTTTCCTGTAATTCTTGCATTGCCATTTACTAACAACGCACGTTGTGATGCATTTGCATTAGTAACTTCAACTGCATAATTAGTTGCATCATTATTACTTGCATTCAATGCGTTACCACTACCGGATGTTGCAGTAATACCTCTACCTGTACCTGTGTTTGCAACTGACAATGATTGTGCTCCACTTGCACTTGTTACAGTTTCAGCATTTGTTACTGAAAGAGTATTATTTACAATAGTTGCACCATTGATTGTTGTTGCTCCACCAAGGGTATTTACACCATTGATTGTGTTTGTACCGCCTGCATTACCAATTGTATTGTTTGCACCGGCTGCTGTACCAAAGCTATTTGTTCCATTTCCAACAAGAGCCACATTGCCTGCGCTTTGTGACAAAGCACCTGTAAGAGTAGTAGCACCATTTACATTTGTTGCACCGTTCACTGTCGCTGTTGTTGATGTCAAACCACCATTATGGGTTGTTGCACCTGTGAATGTTGATGCACCTGTTACACCAAGTGTACCGCCTACTGTTGTGTTACCGGATGCTGACAATGTTCCTGTTACTGCTGTGTTACCATTTACATTCGTTGCACCAACGATGTTATTCGTTGTTCCTGTGATTGTATTGGTTGTTCCTGTAATAGATGATGTTCCTGTTGCATTACCAATTACTGTGTTTGATCCTGCACCTGAAGCCAATGTAGTATTACCTGTGCTTGTAAGTGTTGTTACGGCTGTATTACCACTGGTTACACTGATTGCATTTCCTGCTGCTGTTCCGTTATTAATGGATAGTGTTGGATTTGCTGCGCTGCTTGATGTTACAAGCAATGCTCTGTTGCCACCTGTGTTTGTTACTGTTACCGTTGGGTCATTGGCACTGCTGAATGTTGTGCTGCCCGAAGTAATTGTTCCCGTTACATTCAAATTACCGTTAACTTGTGCGTTTCCGGTTGTTGTTGAATTGCCGGTGATAGTCGTGTTACCGTTGAGGTTCGACAAACCATTTACTCTTAATCCCATTCCGCCTGCTGTATTGTTAGTGAATTCAGCTGTTGGAGTTGTGATATCGGAGTTTGTTCCGTTTAATGCACGACCGGTACCGGTATTTGTAAAGTTACCTGTTTGGCTTCCGGCATTACTTGAAACATCCATTGTATTCAAGAACGTTGATGTTCCGCCTACAGTTGAATTTCCAAAAGTTGTTGAGTTACCACCAACTGTTAGGTTTGATGCTCCGGTTAATTCTGTATTACCAGTGATGTTTGTTGCACCATTGATATTATTTGCAGTACCGGTAATTGTGTTTGTAGCAGTTGCATTTCCAATTGTTGTATTTGAACCTGCACCTGATCCCAAAGTTGTATTACCCGTTGAACTCAAAGTTCCTGTTACCGCAGTGTTACCATTTACATTAAGTGTACCTGTAACATTATTGGTTGTACCATTAATGTTATTTGTTGTACCGGTAATTGTATTGGTAGAGCCGGTAATCGAAACCGTGCCGGTTGCATTGCCAACTGCTGTTGTTGAACCGGCAACTGATGCTAAAGTAGTATTGCCTGTTGTGCTGAATGTACCTGTAACAGTTGTATTGCCGTTTTGTGCAGTTGTACCGTTAATGATTGTAGCACCATTAATAGTATTTGATGTACCTGTAATAACATTCAGAGATCCTGCATTACCTGCAGTTAATGAACCACTGCCGCTTGCAAGTGTTGCTGCACCTGTAGAGCTAAGTGTACCGGTAACAGCTGTGTTACCGTTTACATTTGTAGCACCATTTACTGTATTTGTTGCACCATTGATAACGTTTGTACCGGCAAGCGAACCGATTGTATTCGCAGCGTTCAAACCTGTACCAAAGCTGTTAACAGCATTAGCAACACCTGTTGCGAAGCTATTAGCTGTTCCGCCTGATATAGAAGCATTACCACCTGATTGAGTAAATGCACCGTTTACCGTTGCAGAAGATGCAGTGAGACCACCGTTATGAGTAGTAGCACCGGTAAATGTCGAAGCACCCGTTACAGCAAGTGTGCTGTTCAAGGTTGTAGCTCCGGCAACTCCGAGTGTACCGCCAATAATTGTATTTCCTGTCAAGTTATTTGTACCGTTAACAGTGTTTGTTCCACCAACTACACCAATTGTATTAGTTGCACCAGCAGCAGTTCCGAATGAATTAACAGAACCGCCTGCAATTGAAGCATTTCCACCAGATTGTGTGAATGCACCAACAATTGTTTCTCCACCGTTAAGAGTGGTGTTTCCGGTAACTGTCAAAGAACCGCCAACATTTACAGCACCGGTTGAACCTGTTACTGTGAACGCAGAAGCTCCGGCACCTACTTGAAGACCAAAACCGGGAGTGTTATTAATAAACACACCGTTTAGGAAAGTAGAAGCACCGTTAGTAATACCTGTACCTACTTGTACATTATTATCACCGGTTGTTAAAAGACTGTTGATTTGAATATTACCTTCTGTTCTAATCGCAACGCGAGGAGAAGCAGAGTTGTTGACAATGTTCAACGTTGGAGTTGTACTGTTATTTGTTGCAGTAAGCGCACTTCCTGTTCCATTTTGGAGGATTTGAACTGCGTTGTTTGCACCAGAGTTAGAAACGTTAATTGCATTTCCACTGCCGGTATTAACGATAGTTTCGGCATTACCGGAACCTGATTTTGTAATCATCGAACCAGAGCCGCTGTTATTGCTAACAACATTAACACCACTACCGGAAGTAGCAGCACCATTCATATTAACAAGCAATCCGTTACCGTTTCCGGCTGCAGCACCATTTTGATTGATAACCGCACCGTTACCGGTTCCGTTATTATCAACTTGGATACCTGAACCTGTACCGCCACGTGTTACTGAAATACCGGGTACTGCATTCGCTGCATTATTTTGAGTAAGAGCAACGCCAGTACCTGTACCATTGTTTCCAACAGTTACACCAGTGCTAGCATTAGCTGCATTTGCCAAGCTAACATTTAGCCCTGCACCGGTACCATTATGAGTAATGGTTTCACCTGTGGATGCATTACCGGCCGGCAATGTTACAGCAACACCTGTTCCGGTTGCAGAAGTAACAGCAGCACCTGTTCCGGCACCTGTACTAATATTAGCACCTGTTCCGGTTGTCGTAGTCACATTTACACCTGTTCCGGCTGCTGTTGTTATATTAGCACCCATTCCATTTGTACCTGTTACATTTACACCTGTTCCGGCTGTACCTGCAGTTACATCTACTCCGTTTGCACCGTTACCGGCAGGCATACTTACTACAACACCGCGACCGGATGTCGAAGTTACCGCTACACCCGTTCCGGAGTTTGTCGCAACATTCACACCGGCACCGGCACCTGTTGTGTTTGTATTAAGAGCATTTCCGTTGATTGTAGTGATACTTTCACCGGCACCGGTTCCAGCATGGTTAATTACCAAACCTGTATTCGTATTTAATGCGCCTTGAGAAATAGTTTCACCTATACCGCTTGAAGTTGTATTGCTAACCGCCAAACCGGTTGTAGAAGCAGTATTAATATTATTATTAGCCATAATCGAAAGACCAGCACCTGATTGACCTGCGTGCGTAACACTTACCGCATTACCGGTATTAGTTGGACCTGCGAATGCAGTAACAGCTTCGCCGGTAACTGTGTTTACAACAAGACCGGCACCTGTACCAGAGCTTGTAATTGCTGCACCGGCACCGCTACCTGCATTGTTTATTTGAGCAGCATTAGCAGTTGAAGTAGCCAGAGGAAGATTTACTTGCAATGCATTTGCTGTGCTTGCAGCGTTGTCTCTGCTCTGAACTACCAATGTTGGAGCGTCTCCGTGATTAGTAAAGCGAACCATTGCAGGAGCAAGTGACAAGTTGATTGTTGTATCGCCGTCAATCGGGAAGAACAATCTATTGTTTGCAGCCCATTCTACAACGTCAGTTGCGCCATTGTAACGAAGAACATATCCGCTTGTAGTTGGTGAATTCAACCAACCCATTGTACCGGCACCGACTGGATCAATACCAATAAGAAGTCTGTTTCTGTTAACAGCTGTTTGTGTATTGGATGCTGCTGTTGCGCTCAATGTATTAAGAGCTGCCGGAGTTACTTTTCTCCAAGCAAGAGTTACGCCGTCCCAGTGCAATACTTGCTCTGTAGCTGTCGGCTCGTTCAACCACACCATACTGTCAGCTGCTGTTGGTCCCCATCCCATAAGAAGTCTGTTTTGAAGAACTTGCGAAGGAGCAGTTGCCAATCTTGAAGGTCTGATTGTATTTCCGGCAATATTATTATTAACGATTGTGAAATTAGCAATGTCAATATTTTGAATTGTTCCGTCAAGAATTTTTTCGCTGGTTACCGAACCGTTACGGAGCTTCTGTGTTGTAACAGCACTGTCGTAAATACGATTGGTTTTTACAGCACCTTCAGCAATTTGCGGATTTGGATAATCGCCTGTCAAATCACCGCCGGCAGGTCCACTTGGAGGTAAAGTCACTCCAGGTGCAAATTTAACTTGAGTAATCGAAAAGTCAAGAATTTTCGCAGCACTGATAGCACCGTCACGAATTGTAGGATTTGGATATGTTCCAGCAAGATCGCCTGCAGCCGGTCCGGTTGGGCGAGCAGCATCTGCAATCGCAGCACTGGCAGCACGTCCTGCATTAACTGCATAACTTGCTGTATCCACATACATCGCTCTGAATGCATAAGGAGATGTTGTCAATCTCACTCTAGGTATAAGTTCAGGCGCATTATCAATTGAAATTCCAAGCCAATATTGCTTGTCGAATGGAAGATCAATAGGTGTGTATTGTCCCAACACCACATTAATCAATCCACCGCCAGCAGGAACTACATTTTGAGTTTCTGTCCATATAAACTGCCCACCTGCTTCAACTTCATAGATCTTAAAGTTGACGCCTTTGGGCGATGTAATTGGCGCTCCAGTAGCGTCTGTCAAAACAGCTTGGTAGGTCATTAGCTTAGGTACCTGTGCTTCCACTCTACTTGCAGGTAGAATGTAAGCGCAAGCGGCTAACAAACCAATAAGAAAACTTTTCTTCATGCTATACTCCTAATTAAGTAAAACTAAAAAATACTAATATGATTATACAATTTTATTTATTTATCTATAATTTTTGCTCACGGCATCTTTATTCCACAAGCTTTTGCGCATCTAAACAAGAATCATACCAAAATGATTTTTTGATTAGTAGCATTTTGCCTCAATTCAAGTATATTGATTGAGTTTTGCACCATTACAAAGTAATTCACGGGCAAATTATTTTGTCAACATCATTTGCTGGCGCTGACGAAGATTGCCGGAAGTACCCAACATAACAAGTTCATATGTATAAGAACCTGCACTTAGTTCATTATCTGCGTCGTCCTTACCATTCCACGGAATATCTTTTGCTCCGCCGTCTTGATATTCATCTACCAAAACACGAACTAATCTTCCGACCATATCATAAACTTTCAAGGTTACATTTCCGGAACCGGGAAGATTGTAATGGATTGTTGTATTTCCAACAAATGGGTTAGGGAAATTTGACAGAATTGACATATCTGCTTGTGCTGTAGGGTCACCATCTACACCTGTTGTTCCATTAACAACAACTCTTGCCCAAAAACCTATGTCAAAGTTCTTTCCGTTTCCGCTCAAATTTCCAATTGACGGCTGACCGACTGTTGCCGACACTCTATAATTGCTGCCTGAAGAGTTAACTATACCACCGGATGATATTACCGACCACTTTACTTGCTCATTGCCTACCGGCTTTTGTGCAAATGCAGTCATGCTAGCTACAGTAGTCAATCCCAACGCTACCAGTAGCATTGCAAGCGTTTTATTGGCAAAACTTTTCATTGCTATCTCCTTACTATTAAAAGATGTTGAAAAACCATTTATATTATATTCTTTTTGTTGCATTTATTTTTTTCTAAAAAAACCGAGCTACATACACGAAACTACCAAACCATTTCAGTTCAGCAATAATTATTCCAATTTTTAGAAATCACACAATTCGAATGTATGAAACTACAATCTATACTTGTATTATTAGAGTTTCATCTATCCAGAATTTTTATAGTATCGTAGATTAAAAGGGCTTATGTAATCCTATCTGAATCATCCATAAAAAAACATTTCCCCGGCATTCTACGGTTTAATAATCTATTGTATTCTAAATCAGCGTGAACTTACTAAAATTATTGCTAATATCAAAACAAGTTTATGTTTGACAGTATTATTTTTCCCGAAGCGAATAGACACACCCTCCTGCTACGGCTTCCTTACTTTTAGTACACTCAAGTAATTTTCCAAGCAATCATTCTCGTAATATTATCTCTTTTCGTCCTACACATCCGACTACAAATTTCACGCTAAATCACACTACTTATAGTCATTGTTGATTCGGTTCTTTCCCAGCAATTTTGTTTTAATCCGTAGATTTTATCGTCTTTTGACCTACAGCATATATTTCAATTTTCATTGATATCATTCTCCTAACCGGAGAAACTTAAAAACAGGTTATAACTTCTTGAATCTATTATTAATTACACCACCTATGTCAACTCATGCAAGAATTTTATTAGAATTCTAACCGGATTACAAGTTTCTTTTGATATTCATGATTTTAACACCATACTATTTACACATTTGGCACTGCCGGCGGATGCATTCGTTACGTGTGTTTTCAATATATGATGTCTGTCAGAGATAATAAACAGTTGTGTAATTTATTTCACACTTTCAATTGTACTTCCTTCCGAAACCTGACAATCCATACTTTCATAACTTCAAGTGAAGCATTCTCTTTATTTCTTTTGTTTCTTCTTTTTCTTATGTACTTTAATCGGTAACAGTTCTAAAACATCCTGTTCAGTTTCATTTTTTCTGCATTCGGCAAGGATATTTTCCCATATTTGATTTGTAGACAACAGCACTGATCTATAAATAGCAAAACGAACACTTTTGGGCTGCTTATCAATAATCCTTGCAATTTCCTGCGGCGCAGTTTTGTCGGTTGAGTCTATCCACGATTCGATACCTGTAAACAAACCTGCTAACTCTACCCGTACCTTTTCCGGAACATTCGCTGAGAATACCGTTTCTAATGTTTCACTCGTGAGTTTTTGTCTTTTAAGTGATTGCACAAGACTGTTACGCACCACTTGATTCTCATCTTTAAACGCAGATTTAACTAAATCAACTACATTATCGGGCAGCAGCTGTACAATTGAAAATACTGCGCGTGCACGTACATACGAATGTTCATCCTGCAATGCCAGTGCAAGTATCGGAGCGGCATCTTTATACCCCAGTTCACCTAATTGCTGCGCTGCTAACGCTCGAACCCGCCATTCCTTATCATTCAACAGTTCAAGAAATACCTGCATACTTTCTTGTACCTTCTTCCTACCCAAAATCACGGCACTCATTGCTACAGTTTCATATATCGGTGATTGCAACGAATCTAAAAGCAATGTTTTAAATGCAACTGTATCTCTATCGAACATTTTCGGAAGAATTACATCCAACGCCAGCCGTTCACGTGGCGATTCTGTAGATAATTTGTCTGCTAAAAACGGCAATGCTTTCACACCCATTTCTATTATCAGCTTTCTAGCCGAATCTACATTGTATTGATATTTCTGCGGTGCTGCCGATGCCTGAATAAATAAACTGTCAATGGTACTGCGAAGCGGCTCTTTTAATGAATCAATCGGTGTAAGAGCCGGTTCATTATTCAGTATTTCCTGCTTTTTATTCAATTCAACATCTGCAAATATACCAAAAGTAGATTTCTTCACCGTCAAATTATTTCTCTTGGTCTCGCCATAGTAATCCTTACCACCGCCATCGGCAAATATTCCTATCATTCCATAGTTTCGACGAAAATCGGAAAATCCCATCGTATTTGAAGCATTCCGGGCTATATAACCGTCATCACCGAGTTCATCTATGAATAAGGACACTGCATTGGCATTTCCTGCGCCCAAAGATAAACTCTCAGCCATATAAGAGTCGTCACCATTCTCATCCAGCAATGCGCCAAATGCTATATCATGTCCGCAACCTTGTGAAACACCATGCGAGATATAGACATCGTCACCTTTCTTATCCCATAATATACCGTGTGCTAAATGTACACCGGCACCTTGAGAATATTGGTAGGACTGATACCTGTCATCGCCATCCTCGTCGTATAATGCTCCCAGTCCGAACCAATATGCAGTCCCCTGACCGTAAATATCCGATATATAAGAGTCATTTCCTTTAAAATCCGCAACAACTCCTATTCCACCCGAAGCAATGGGGCGAAACCCAAGTGCCGCCCCCTGTGCAAAAGATTCGAAATGTGATTCGTACCGTAAAAAGTCTTGAAAAGGACTTGATGCAACATAAATGTCATTCCCTTGTTTGTCTGCAATTGCACCGAATCCTCTGGTTGAACCAAATCCTTGACAATGCGCCTGTGCCTCATAGCTGTCATTTCCGATTTCGTCCACAAGCAGACCTACCCCAAAGAAACCTGCTCCTTGTGTCGAGGTTTTGCTTATATAATGGTCATTTCCTGCAAAATCATGCACAATTCCTATTCCAAAAATCCCGCATCCCAAAGAAAAATTACCACTTGAATATGTATCGTCTCCCGATAAATCAAGCACTATATTAGTTCCAAACAATCCTCCCCCCAACGAGTAATCCCCGCCGGCATACATATCATTCCCTCCCAAATCCACAATTGATTGAACAGGAAATTTCATTGCCTCTGTTTTTGTAAGCTCCGGCAGCAAATATCGGTCATTTCCACCTATATCTATAATCATTAAAAAATTACCTTGATAAACATCGTTACCCTTCCCTCCAAGTGCAATTCTTCCTAATTTTGTATTTAATACAATGCTACGAATGCTATCTCGATAAAGGGGCAATACACTCTTGCTCACTGTTAGAAAATGCAGGTATGTTCTGTACAGTGAAAACCCTGAAGAATATAATGTGGTTAACTGCGTTTTTGCAGCTTCGTTAAAAAAGCGTTTCATTAGTTCATTGCCTCGCTCCTCTTCTGCTTTTAGTTCGTAGAGATTGGCATTCTGGCTTTCTTCTGATAGCATCAACAGAGAATCTGCTTCTTCTATCAGGATTTTGGAATTCATCACTATTTTTAATGCCGCTTTTGTACGGTTATCAACCTGAACCAGCGGTGAAACATATTTCCTAATGACACTTGCACCAACAAACCCGGCAAGCGAGTCTAAATCCACTCCTAACATTGCATCAAGCTGTTTAGCAGTAATACCTGTTTCGTAGTATGCGGAAACATATTCACCAAGCTCAAGTTGCTGCATGAGTTCTGTTGCATAATCATCTACTGTTGAGTCATTAATGCTACGGAGTTTTTCGATATGGTATGCTGTAGCATCAAAACTGTGGAGAGGTGAGTCGAAGAGTGAACGAATTACTTGCAGACGATGCAGGTCATTACGAACTGCATCCCACGGCATCTTGAAATCACTTCGTTTCATATCAAGAAGTGAAAGCGAGGAATCAATTAATTGTAATGTACGCGGAGCAAGAGACTCTTGTGCAGAGATACAGAAGGGAATTATAAGTATTATAACCGAAAGCGTACAAAACCGTATCTTCATAATAACTGCAAAAATGAACTGAATCTGTGGATATACCGAACTAGTAGGTGCTTATAAGTAAGTGCTAAGACAAAAAATAATCGTGATAAGTAAACTCATAATTTGGCAAATTGTTGTTCACTTCGACTACGCTGTAAATGATATCTCTTACATTGCCCGTCATTCTGAGTGCAACGAAGAATCTCCGTATGCACATC
>CAZGNO010000013.1:0-61492 GCA_964527785.1 uncultured Chitinophagaceae bacterium | reverse complement strand
AGATGTCATTTACAGCCCGTCGTTGTTCAATTACTTGCCAAATTATGGATATTAATTATGATAATTATTTTTGTCCCAGCACTCATATCAGTAGAATTCATAGATAAACAATATTTATTCTTGTCATAAAGTGCAATCTTGAGAAAATTCTTGATGATAAACTTATGGATTTTCTTATTTTCGCCGATAATAAAGTATCAATAGTGCTTGTTTACCTTTACACTTCAATTAATATCAGGATTATGGCACATTTTTCAGGTAATGAATTTCAATATAAAGCCAAAGAACTACTTGAACGCGGCTACCGTTTGCAACAAGACGGTCGGCTTCCGGAAGCAATTTCACTCTATAAACACTCCATTGAAATTCACGCGACCCCGGAAGCGTACACCTATCTTGGATGGGCATATAGTGCTGATGGTGATTTTGAACGTGCCGTTGAAGAATGTAAGCGTGCAGTAGCTCTTGACCCCGATTATGGAAGCCCGTATAATGATATAGGTGCATATCTTACACGAATGGGAAACTTCCCCGAAGCAGAAGAATGGTTTACAAGAGCGTTGAAAGCGCGCAGGTACGAATCACGTCATTTTGCACATCTTAATCTTGGTCGTGTGTATCAGCGGCAGGGCAAATGGTTCGAAGCAGTTGCCGAATACAGCCGTGCTTTGGAATGTAATCCAAATTATAAGCCGGCTGAGCAAGCACGGCTTTTGCTACAAGCGATGATGAACTGAGTGTTTGTAAATCGAGAATTATTAATCACTAATTTTTTAAACTGGAAAAGATTGTAATGGACTCTTCCTCACGACGTAATTTTATAAAGGCGGCTGTCTCGGCAAGTGTATTTGCTACAACAGCACCTTACGGTCTTCTCGGTAAAATTATGCCTGAGTTCACAGGCGATGGCGATAGTATTCTAGGTGTTTTTACTGTCAAGCTGGTGGATTATCCGGTACTAAATCAAGTTTTCGGTTCAGTGAAAATTACATTTACGGGAACAGGTTCCTCTTCTAGAACAGCCATTGTTACAAGAACCTCAAGCAGTACAATTGTAGCTTGCTCAGACGTATGTCCTCATTCCGGCTGCTCAGTAGATGTGTATAATACTACTTCCAAGCGTTTAAATTGTCCATGTCATGGTTCTGCATTTACTGCTAGTGGAACGTTAATACAGGGTCCCGCCGCTTCTTCACTTACATCATACAAGGTTACATATACAGGAGGAGATACTCTGCAAATTGAAGTAACCGGACTGGTCAACGGTATCGAAGATGGAATAGATATTTCAAATTACTTACATGAAGTTTCTCCAAATGTTGTGATTGATAATACCATTGTAGAATTCGGTTTATCCTCGCCCGACACAGTTGTACTGGCAGTTTATGACATTGTGGGCAATGAAATTCTGCGCTTAGCCGATGAGCGGTTTGAGCGCGGAGATTATCGTTTTACAATCCCGGCTGCTCAGTTTTCTGCCGGAATGTATATTTGTAGTATTAATACTGCAAATGGATTCAAAGTGAGCAGAAAGTTTATGGTTGTAAGGTAATTCGTTTTTTGTGTGATTTTTTGAAAGGGTGCAAGTATAAAACTTGCACCCTTTTTATTTCTGAATTTGTGGCTATTAATCCGCACTTGTTGGATATTCGGCGCATAAAGCATCGGAATTGATTTGAAAAGCAATCCCTGAAAGTTCTTAATTATCAATTCAAAAGATAATTCACCGAACATACCTCCATCTCTAAGTTCTTTATAATAGTAATATGTTTGTAATTTAACCAGAAAATACCCGTTACAAAACGTCAAAAGTACCCTACCCGTCACCTCTCGCCAAGTTTAAAATCCACCCTTTGGCATTTCGCTTGTACTATCCACCTCGCACGCGCATATTTTTTATATTCAAACTTGTAGATGAACGCACTAATTTCAAATTTTATCACACCAAAATGGTGGCAGCTGTTCTGTGTAATCATTCTGCTTTTTGGAGCAGTCTCATTACCATCGTTTGCACAAGACACAACACCACTTCCATTGCCGAAGTTGTCGGTAGGGGTTGATCAATCAACGTCCCCCAAAGACTTGGTTCTTACTCTGCAAATTGTTGGTGTGATGACTGTTCTCACACTTGCGCCGTCACTTTTGATTATGATGACGTGTTTCACACGAATTATAGTAGTGTTCCATTTTCTTAAACAAGCACTTGGTACTCAGACACAACCACCGGCTCAACTTCTTACAGGACTTGCACTGTTCCTCACTTTTTTTGTGATGCAGTCTGCTCTTAATGAGGCAAATAATAATGGCTTGCAGCCATATCTTAAAGATCAGATTACCCAAGAACAGGCAATCACTAATGTAGTAAAACCCTTCCGTGAATTTATGTTAAAGCATACACGTGAAGAAGACCTTGCTCTGTTCGTGAAACTATCCGGAACAGAGAAACCCGCTTCGATTAACGATGTCAGCACTCTGACTATTATCCCGGCATACAGCATATCCGAACTGCGTATTTCCTTTCAAATTGGTTTTATCATTTTTATTCCGTTTTTGGTGATTGACATGATTATTTCCAGTATTCTGATGTCCCTCGGTATGATGCTCTTGCCGCCTCAACTTATTTCGTTGCCGGTGAAGGTACTCCTCTTTATTCTGGTGGATGGGTGGAATTTGATAATCTCGTCGCTTATGAAGGGTATTATGAATCCCGGTGGAACATAGCGAGTCAACATTTTTTATTGCTCTGTCACATTGAGCTTGTCGAAATGTTAAAACACTTGCCGAACTCAGACAAGAATATCAGAGACTAAACGCTTGTATGGCAGATGATTAGAGTCAGGTGTAACACCTGACTCGACTATAATACTCTATTTAATATTCATTTAAAAACTATGTCAGACGCTACCGTTATTCAAATTGTCCGTGATGCCTTCTATTATGTGTTGATTATTGCAGGACCTCTCTTGCTGTTGTCACTTATCGTCGGGCTCTTGATTTCAATTTTTCAAGCAGCGACATCCATCAATGAACAAACTCTGACATTTGTACCGAAGCTCGTTCTGGTGTTTATTGTTACGGTGCTGTCGCTTCCGTTTATGCTGTCGAACATTAAAACGTTTACTCTCATGCTGTTTAATATGATACCTGCGCTGAAATAGCAGGTATTAACCGAAAACAATTATGCTCGACTCAGTAACAATTAACCAGCTTTCGGGAAAATTCATTATCGGAACGCTGATATTCATTCGCATTACTGCGATGTTTTTTATCGGACCGATATTCTCGCATTCTTCGGTGCAGCCGACTGTGAAAATTGCACTTTCAATTATCATTGCCGTGATGATGACTGTTGCATTTGGGAGTGAGCAGCCATCAATTGATATGCACCTGTGGATATTGACCGGCTTGGCATTCAAAGAACTGTTAGTGGGAGCGGCTCTTGGTTTTGCAATGAATATGATATTTTTCGCAGTCAGATTTGCCGGAGGACTATTGGACTTTGACATAGGTTTCCAAACAGCACTTCTTTTTGACCAAAATGCAGATGTGCCAACCCTTATCGGTGAATTGAAAAATATGATTGCGCTGATGATTTTTCTGGGAATGAACGGGCATCATTATATGATTGAAGCAATCTTTGCGAGTATCCGGGCAGTACCTCTAGCCGAGTTTGCGGTTACCGAGTCTTCAATAACATTGCTTGTTCGATTGGTTACTACAGTGACAATTATCGCAATCAAACTTGCTGCGCCGGTATTGCTTTCACTGTTTATTATGAATGTCGCATTGGCATTGCTTGCCCGTGTTGCTCCGCAGATGAATATCTTTACTCTGTCTATGCAGTTCAAAGTGATTGTAGGATTGGTAATCCTTTTTATTACGATTCCATTATTTCTTGTGGTCACTAAAAATGCGATGTCATCATTTCAGAGTGAAGCGTTTTCTGTAGTGATGGCATTGAATCCAAAACGGTAACTGATATTTACTTTCGACTAATTTCAAAACTCAATGGCTGAAAATTCCGACGGGCAACAGAAAACCGAAGATGCCAGTGCCAAGAAACTGACCGATGCACGCGATAGAGGGCAGCTTGCCAAAAGTACGGATGTTACTTCAGCGGCAGTGTTGCTTTTCGGCGGGACGATGGTATATATGTTCGGTGGTGAGATGATGAAAAAGCTGATGGAATTCATGCGAATGCTTATGGTGAATGCTTCGCTAGTGGAACTGACAGACCAAAATATTGCCCATTATTCACGTGAATTATTCTTAGTAATCGGAATGTTTATGCTGCCTCTTTTAGGGGTGATTATGGCAATCGGGTTTACTGCGGAAGTATCTCAGGTCGGTTTAAAATTCGCAAGTAAGAAATTTACCGAAGGTCTAAATTTTGGAGCAATCTTCAAAATTGGGGCAGGGCTCAAACGGATATTCTTTTCGACTCGCTCGATGGTAGAACTGCTCAAAAGCATTCTTAAAATGTTCATTATCGGGATTGTTATTTATATCGTTATCAAGAAGCATCTAGATTCACTCATTACACTCGCGGGACTGCCGTATCAACAGCTCGGAACAACAATCGCAGGAATCGGTTATGAATTAATTTGGAAAGTAGGGCTTGCATACGCATTCATTGCAGCCGGTGATTGGTTCTTCCAGAAATATAAATTCCGAGAAGAACAGAAAATGACGAAGCAAGAAGTAAAAGAAGAAAGTAAACAAACGGAAGGCGATGCACAGACAAAAGCAAGAATTAAGCAAATCGGACGGCAACGGCTTAAAAAAGTAATGCTCCAAAACGTTCGCAAAGCAGACGTGATTATTACAAATCCTACGCATTATGCAGTTGCATTGCAATACAAAACCGGAAGCATGGGTGCGCCGGTCGTAGTAGCCAAAGGGGTGGATTTCCTTGCTGCCAAAATCCGTGAAATAGCAACGGACGCGAATATTCCGATAGTAGAGAATCCTCCTCTTGCCCGTTCACTCTATGCAGTGGTAGAAGTAGATCAGGAAATACCGGAAAATCTCTTCAAGGCAGTAGCGCAGGTTTTGGCATTTGTCTATCGCAGTAAAAAAAGAAATTGACAGTAGCATAATTATAAACAGTGTAAACGCAGAGTCCACCCCGTCCTTCGGACACCCCTCCATGGGAGGTGAATATGAAAATGCTGATTGAATATGTTCATATTCACCTCCTGAGAGGAGAATATGAAATCGAAGATTGGATGGTCATATTCACCTCAGAGGCGAGGGGTAGAAATTGAATATGTCATATTCACTTCCCGAGCGAGGGATATGGAATTGAAGATTGAATGGTCATATTCACTTCCCGAGCGAGGGATATGGAATTGAAGATTGAATGGTCATATTCACCTCACGAGAGGTGAAATATGAAATCGAAGATTGAATATTGTCCAAATTCCCCTCCGATGGAGGGGTGTCCGAAGGACGGGGTGGTTAAACAGTAATTATTTCAGGAAAAAACTATGGCTTCAAATACATCACTTACATCCAATCTCAAGATTCCGCCTCCGGCGAGGAGAATACTTGCAACCATTTCAGGCAATCAGGATATTGCGCTTGCTATCGGTATTCTGATAGTACTCGGGCTCTTAGTGCTGCCGCTTCCAGCATTTTTATTGGATGTGATGCTTGCGATAAATATCACAGTGTCCATTTTGATATTGATGACCTCGCTCTATATTCGAAGTCCTCTCGATATAAGTTCATTTCCTACTATTCTACTTATCACCACGCTGTTTCGTTTGGGATTGAATATTGCCACTACACGGCTTATTTTAAGTGAAGGGCACGCGGGGAATATCATCAAGGCATTCGGAGACTTTGTAATAGGCGGGAATTATGTGGTTGGTATTATCATCTTTCTCATTCTGATAATTATCAACTTTATTGTTATCATCAAGGGTTCTACCCGTATTGCCGAAGTAACGGCAAGGTTTACGTTGGATGCTCTGCCGGGCAAGCAAATGAGTATTGATGCCGATCTTAACGCAGGATTCATTGACGAAAAAGAAGCACGCGAACGACGTGCACGACTTACACGGGAATCGGAGTTTTTCGGTTCGATGGATGGTGCGGCGAAGTTTGTAAAAGGGGATGCTATAGCTGCATTGATTATTACGGCAATCAATATTATTGGCGGGTTTGCAATCGGTGTTGCGCAGCGTGGGATGGATGTTTCGGAAGCGTTGTCCATTTATACTATTCTTACGATTGGTGATGCGCTTGTTTCGCAAGTCCCTGCACTATTAATTTCAGTTGCATCGGGTATGGTTATTACCCGTTCGGCATCGGGTGAAAAACTGGAAGACGAAGTAGGCGGTCAATTCGCGAAGCAACCCAAGCCGCTTGCTTTAGCATCAGGTTCGTTGCTGCTACTGTCAGTTATGCCGGGATTCCCGATGTTCCCGTTCTTGTTGATGGGTGCTATCACAGGCGGTGTCGCATTCTTCCGAATCCAAACTGCCAAAAAAGAAGCGATTTTATCGCTCCAAGAAGAAATGTCTGCTGCCGATATTGCCACACGCAAGCCACCTGAGCAACCTGTTGAAGAATTACTTCGTATTGACCCTGTGGAAGTTGAACTTGGAATAGGACTTATCTCGCTTGTGGATGAATCGCAAGGCGGTGATGTATTCAAACGTATAACTAATATTCGCCGTCAACTTGCAACTGAGCTCGGAATGATTCTTCCACCGGTGAGAGTACGTGATAATCTTGAGCTTGACGCTGATGAATATGTGGTAAAAGTACGTGGTAATGAAATTGCCCGCAACCGCTTGTACCCAGGAATGTTACTTGCAATGAATCCGGGAATGGCGGAAGGCGAAGTAAATGGTGTAAAAGTAACAGAACCGGTATTTGGTCTGCCGGCGACATGGATAAATTCATCCGACCGTGAGAATGCCGAAATTATGGGCTTTACGGTGGTGGAAGCTGCAACAGTGCTTGCAACCCACCTTACGGAGCTTCTACGTCGCAGTTCGGATAAACTATTGACACGTCAGGATATTAAACACTTAATTGAAGGGCTGAAAAAAGACTATCCTGCACTTGTGGACGAAATTACACCGGAGGCATTGCCTACGGCAATTATCCAGAAAGTTCTACAGAATCTTTTGAAAGAGTCAATTCCGATTCGCGATTTGCCGCTGATACTCGAATCACTCTTGGAATACGTGAAAGTAACCAAAAACATTGATGTTCTGACTGAATACGTGCGTCATAGTTTGAGTGAAAGTATCCGTAAACTGTTCCAAGACCAGAACGGGGTAATTCATGCAATTGCACTTGAACCTCAATTGGAGCAAATTATGACGAACGCTTTGCAAAACGGCTCACAAGCAATTACAAGCCAAACGCTTGGTCTTGCTCCTGATGTGCTTCGCTCAGTTCAACGGAGTTTATCGGTTGCGATTGATGATGTTACATTGTCGGGATATTCACCGGTGGTGATATGCTCGGCACAAATACGTCCGTACTTCTATCGAATGATACGCAGTACATTCCCGATGGTAAGTGTGATTAGCTTTACGGAATTGCCTTCGGATACTGAGGTGGATGTTATGGCTACGGTTAGGGTGTAGGAGGGTCTGGCTTGGAGATTAAAAATAATGTCCGTTAGTGTCACAAAAACAGACTAACGGACTTTAATTTTAATTTGATTTCTAAATTTATTAATTGTATATAGCTTGCAAGAATGTGTGTGACAGAAGCTTTGTAAAAAAATAATTACAAACTATTGAATTCTTCGTTGCTGAGGCCGGACAGTTTCACTAATTTTTTAAGAATGCCAATCCCTTACTCTTTATGTTGTGGAACGGACAAAGTGAATGGAAAACCATCTTTCACTAACATTAGATGCGAGCCAACCTGCCTGTCAATAACCCACCCAACCTTTGTGAATTTTTTGACTGCTGTTGCACCTGAACATAATTTTAGTTTCTGACTCAAACTGCTATCTCTACAGTCAGCATTGCACTCTTCTTTGCTTTATCATTCATAACCGCCACCCATCCGGTAATAGCTTCTTTTATATTCTTTGACACTTCTTCAATAGTTTCTCCTTGAGAGAAACATCCTGGAAGTGCAGGAACTTCCGCAAAGAAGTAACCCGATTCATCTTCTTCAATTATGACTTGGAGTTTCATATAATTACTTTGTAATGGTTCAAATAGTAAGCGAATACAGTAGATAATGAAAAGACTGTCAAAACATTTTCAAAATAGAGAAATAAAGCTATCAATTATAACTGAATATTTTTGGAACAATCCTGTAAATCTTCTTTCGAAGCGGCTACTATTGAATCAACCATATCCGGAATACTTTCTAAGTATGCAGTGTCACGCTCTTTAGAAACGTGTAACTCTTTTCCATCTTCAAACTGGGCTTCAATATGCATCTGAACTGCTTCTTTCAGAAGTTCCATTGTTTCCTCTTCGGTTTCACTCACGACTGCACAGCCGGGCAAATCGGGAATATATGCTCCGAAACTGTTGTCGCCTTTTTCTATAATAACTGTGTATTTCATTTCGATTAATGTACAGGTGCTGGAGCCGCCGCTGCCGCCACAGCATTATTCCTCTTCACAAGCTCGCTGATATAATATATCATATAAATAGAAACAAACGTAATCCCGACAATCACATACCCTAATGTATCATAATGTTCAATCGGGGCGAATTTGTCGTGCTGAACTACGATCATACCTCCGATTGCTGCAGCAATACCGCCTGCAATCTGTTGCAGAGAAGAATTGATACTCATGAACGCGCCCCTGTCGTTCATTTTCGGGAGGGCAGAAACGAGTGCCATAGAAGGAACCATACGGCTCATTATACCGATCATCATCACTACATTCACCAGCAACACAATCCCGAATGGAACCGGTGTGAGATTGGTATAGACCACGACAACTGCAATCATCCACAGAGATGCAAATGCGAATAGTTTGAACTTGTCAATTTTGTCGCTAAATTTACCAATAAGCGGCATGACAATAAGCGAGCTTACCCCGCCTACCATAAAGAGAACCGGCAGCTGGTCTGTAGTAACGTGAAGATTGTTGATAGCAAATGCACTTCCCCAAGGCATCATCATAAATCCTCCTAATGATAATAAGGCAGTTGTAAGAAACCCTGCTCGATATTGCCCGAAGGATATTGTTTTCCAAAGGTGCATGAGTACTTTACGTTCAGATTTTACATTTAAATGTTCTGCAATTGACGGCATTTTAACCAACACAACGAACCAAACAATTATTCCTAACACTACAATCATCAAAAATGGAGACTGCCACCCCCATATATTAGCAATATATAAGCTAATCGGGATTCCGAGTACTTGACTTGCTCCAAATCCCATCTGCATATACCCCATTACTCGACCTCGCTTTTGAATTGGGAAGAGATCGGCTACAATCGCCATTGATATTGAACCGATAACACCACCGAATAAACCTGTGAAGATCCGAGCCATAATCAGCATAGGGTATGACGTTGTAATACCACAAAGCAGAGTACCCACAATGAAGCCCACGTAAAAGAACAGCAGCAGTTTCTTTCTGTCGAAACGGTCAGCAAAGCCGGCGGTGAGCAAACCTGAAATCCCTGCACTGAAGGCATAGCTCGAAACTGCAAATCCGAATTGTGTTGTTGAGAGGGTCATTGCCTTCATGAGCATATCCCCAAGTGGAGACATAACCATAAAATCCAGTATGACCGTAAATTGAGTAATAGCGAGAATAACTACCGCGTATATTTGTGCCGAAGTGAACTTTTCGGATGCCTGATTATTTTGTGTCATATAATTAAATATTTAGAGTAATTCCTCGCAGAAATATCCTGCTTGCTGTATGTTGTTTATTATTTCATGAGTTGAGTCGTGTGTTGCTTCAACTCTCAGCACTCTGTCTATGTCTTCGCGATCCACGCTCCACCGAATAATGTGCGGGCTTTCCAGATGAGGAGCAATTGCTTCCATATCTGATGCAGAATGAATGTTTGTCCTGAAAATAAGTATATGCGGCATATCATTTTTTGAAATAGTAGTAGTAATCAATCTATTTATATCTATGTGTTTATGGCTTTAAACCTTTTACAACCATGTCAAACGTAGTTTTTAATGTCTGTTCTGTTAGCTTGAATTCATTACCCATTATTGATTTTTCTTGCAAGTGAAATTTAACCAATGAATAGAACGAACCATAGGCAATTGACCAAAATATCTCCGGCTGCATCATTTTCATTTCTCCTCGTTGAATTGCGTTCATTACAAAGAGTTTCATATTTTCTTTGAAACTCGACAAATGAATACCACTATTGTTAACCAGAGGAGAATTACGAAACTGTTCGTAGAAACAGAAATGGATAGGGTAGCTCATTACAAATTTTAAACGATTTTTCCACTGCAACCAAAGTCCCTCTTCAAACGATAGATCGGGATTGAATCCTGCCAATGCAACATCCGAGAATGTTTGCTGAACCTCGTTAAAGAGCTGGTTAAGTAAATCCTCTTTGTTCTTGTAGTATATATACAGTGTTGCCGGTGATACGTTAGCAGATTTAGCAAGTTTCTGCATACTGAATCCGTCGAAACCCTCGTCTACAATCATTTTCATTGCATTCTCACGGATAGCGGCAGCTTTGATTTCATTTTTTGTTCTCATAATGGTTACAAATATAAATGAACGTTCGTTCTTTTACAAATTAAATTTTAATAATTTTTAATATTTTTCTGATTGAATTCAGAGCATCAGATCAACGAATGAGGTCGGAAAACACATCAAATTTGAAGGCAATCATTGGTGCTTAAATATTACTATTTTGTAATTTCAGAGAAAATTCGTATTTTTGTGCCTTGCTGAATAAAGTCCCGCCACTTTTTAACCCTTAGAAGGAAATTATGGCACGAGTTAGAAAAACAAAAAAAGCGAAGTACGTCAAGTTATACTCTCCTTTCTTGATGAAGGAAACCAAACACGAGTTGATTGGTGATCCGATGGAAACAGAGAACGGTCGCCGCCAATGGGCACGTTGTACAGTCAGCCGACATTCACAATTGGTGAATCTTGATATTCTCGAAGCGCAAGGCGATAAAAAAGATGCGATTATCAAAGAATTCTCCCGCGAAGACTCAAAAGAGTATGTTACAACCGATGTGTATCAAATTGGTGATGTTATTTATCACACCAAATGGGACGATATAGGAATAGTACTCTCCAAAGAAACAACCTCGAATGGTGGCCACGCAATTATCGTGCAGTTCGAGAAGATTAAAGAAAAGAAGCTCATAGAGAATATGCTCTGATATTCCGGGTACAAATACAAGGAATATTTCCAATAATCGTCAATTATATTCAACTATTTCAATTTTAAGGTGTATTTACCATGATTGGTGTAACAATTCAAGCTAACGAGTCTATTGACCGCGCTCTCCGCCGCTTCAAGAAAAAATACGAACGCAGTGGTGTCCTCCGTGAATTTAAAAAACGTACTTTCTTCGTGAAGCCGTCTATAGACAAGCGGTTGTCCAGAATGAAAGCTATTCGCCGCCAAGTTCGCGCTACAATGGAACAAGAGTAGATTTTATCTCGTGTTCTATGAAAAGTAATTGTTTAGTATGCTATAAAAGGGATATACCATAAGGTGTGTCCCTTTTCTATTTGGAGATGATTACGTAATTTGTGTTTTTGATGACGAGCTGTTTCGACAAATTTTATGCTTTAACTCTAAGGAATAATTAGAATGGATTTATTTCAAAAATGTCACGAATTTACCCGAGCCGACGAAGTAAAAAAACTCGGACTGTACCCCTATTTCCGTCAAATTGAAGAAAATGAAGGACCTATCGTAAGTATCGAAGGACGTAAAGTTATTATGGCGGGCTCGAATAATTACCTTGGTTTAACTGCTCACCCAAAAGTACGCCAAGCTGCTATTGATGCTATCCACCGTTACGGAACGGGTTGCTCAGGTTCGCGCTACCTGACGGGAACAATCAATCTCCATATCGAACTTGAAGAACGTCTTGCTAAATTCTTAGGATATGAATCCGTACTTTTATTCAGTACGGGCTATCAAACTGCTTTGGGTGTTATTTCAGGATTGGTATCCAAAGGCGATTACGTAATCTCCGATAAGGAAAATCATGCGTGCATTATCAACGGGGCAATGCTGGCAAAGGGTGGTTTCGCAGAGTTCGTTCGTTATAAACATAATGACATGAATGATTTGGAAAAGGTGCTCAAACGCATACCCGATTCCGCCGGAAAACTCGTAGTTACCGATGGTGTGTTCTCCGTTTCGGGTGAGCTTGTTCATCTTCCTGAAATGCTCGAAGTTGCTTCAAAATATGGAGCGCGTGTACTTGTAGATGATGCCCATGCTACAGGAGTTGTTGGAGTAGGCGGACGGGGAACTTCAAGTTTCTACGGCTTGACCGACAAGACTGATATGACAATGGGAACATTCTCAAAAACATTTGCTTCACTCGGCGGATTTATCGCCGGACCTGAGCGTGTTATCAATTACCTGAAGCACGTATCGCCTGCGCTTATTTTCAGTGCAAGCCCTACTCCCGCAAGCTGTGCCGCAGCACTGGCTGCCCTTGAAATTCTCGAAGAGCAACCGGAACTGGTAGATATGCTTATCAGCAATGCAGACAGAATGCGCAAAGGATTCAAAGAGCTTGGCTTTAATGTGATTGAGAGCAGAACCGGAATAGTGCCTGTAGTTGTGGGTGAAGTGGATATAGCACTGGTGTTCTGGCGTAAACTGTATGATAAAGGTGTGTTCGTTAATGCGTTCATTCCTCCGGGAGTGCCTCCCAATATGAGTATGATGCGTACAAGCTACATGGCATCGCATCAGCCGGAACACTTGGATAGAATCCTTGAAGTATTCGCAGAGGTGGGTCGGGAACTCGGATTGATAGGGTGATAAATTGAAATATTGTTAGTATGTAAAAAGGCGAAGAATCAATAGATTCTTCGCCTTTTTACTATTCAAGCAAAAGTTTACTCACCTAAATCTTGCTCAATTTCTCAATCTCGGATCAGTAGCATCCCTCAAAGCATCCCCGATTAGATTATAAGCGGAAACTGTAAGAAATATCATTACACCCGGATACACCGCCAGCCACCACGAAGCGGAACTCGACCGGGCACGGAATAATACAGAACCCCACGTAACAACCGTAGGCGGTACTCCAAACCCAAGAAAACTAAGCGCAGATTCTGTGAGAATAGCTCCAGCTATCCCGAACGCAGCAGAGACAAGCACCGGTGCAATAGCATTCGGTAATACATGACGGAAAATCACTCTTGGCTGAGAATATCCGAGGGCTGTTGCTGCCGTCACAAAGTCTAAACCGCGAACTCTTAGCACCTCGCCACGCACAAACCGTGCTATACTCGTCCAGTTTGTAAAACCAATTAATCCCATGATAAGCCAAATACTTCCTTGCTGTACCATTGCAACAATCGTTATTATCAGGAAGAAGGTAGGGAAGGTTATTACAATCTCTATCAAACGGGAAATGGCAATATCAATCTTTCCACCGTAAAATCCTGCCAGCAGCCCAAGTATTATTCCAATCGTAAGGGCAATGCTCATAGCCACAAGTCCTATAGCAAGCGCATATCGCGAACCGTGGATAATTCCAGAAAGAACATCCCGTCCAATATCGTCAGTTCCGAAATAATGTTTGCCGGAGGGTTTACGCTCTTGCAAAGAGAAAATATTTTTATCGGTGGTTTCCGGCGAGTAGGCAACAGGCGGGAATACTGCCCAATCATATTTGAGTTCATTCCAGCTGGCAAGTGCCATTTCTTTTTCAAATGAAGTCCAGCCGAGCGACACTCCATATTGCTTTACAATAGGGAATATGACACTGCCTTTATACGAGGCAACTATTGGCTTCTCATTTGCTAAAAAATCAGAAAAAACGGCGATAAAAACAAGGAAACCTATAAAATAAACGGAAAGAACACCAAGTCGTTTTTTACGGAATTGCCGTTTTACAAATGCGCCGTAGGATTCATTACGTGGTGTTGATACTTCAGAAGATGAGTCAGTTTTGCTCATGTTTTTTACTAAATTTCGAAATAATGATTAGAATTGAATAGCTGTATTTTTTAAAATTTCCATTGAAGTGATCCGATTGGAACAGTTGCAGTCCCTGAATTACTGGAACCACCTGAGGCAATAAGTGCAAGTCCAACCGGGGATATATCCCACCGAAGGGAAGAATGTGATTTTGATTCAGAATCAGCTTCCTTCATGAATGAAGAAATCATGAGTGAATATCCTGCTGTGGCTCCTAATACCCCCAACAATGGGACTATACGGTAATCTGACTTTGAGGCAGTAGCTATCCCCAATCCAACCCCTATAAGCCCTCCACCAACAGTACCCAAAGATGTAAATATACCACTACTTTCGCTGAAATCTTTACCTTTTACAGTATGCCAGCCGATATATTGACCCAAAATATATGTTGCCATAGTTGCTCCGACAAGGATTTTTCCATCAACACCTTCGGAACTGATTGCAGCAGTAACAGACAAAGGGACAAATGCACCGATATAAGCAGGTATAATCATGATTGAAGCATCACTTCTAGTGAAATGCTGCGTTTCGGCTAATTTTACTCCTGCATAAATACTGAGTGCCGATGCACCCAACAGATAGGCAGAAGTACCTTGCCACGTATCTTCTTTTTCCAATAATCCGCTAAGATAATCTAATCCGAAAGCTAACCCCAGACCACCGGCCCATGACGATGAAATAACATCGGCGGTACCTGCACTGATATTATATTTATTGCCTATGGCAACTCCGGCTACTGTTCCCGCCACTCCTGTAAGCACACTAAGACCTACCATCGTTCGGTATTTTGCATCATCACCCTCTTCGTATCTGCCGGTTTGGGAATTATAACGACCGTAGGTACTTAAATCATTCCAGCCATTTACTGCTCCGTAGAGTAAGTATCCGGTTGCAATTCCCATTGCACTTCCATTTATTCCGAGAGCAGATGCCCCTTTGCTAAGATTCGATTTTGAAGTAATAAAATACGGTAGGAAAAACCCTCCTGCTCCGCCAACGAGATATACCAGCGATCCGGTAGAAACTTCATTTGGATTGGTTGCAACTACAAGCATAGGTCCGTAATATGCAAGTGAAATAAGGAATGTATAGGTCAGAAACTCGGCTCTGCCGCTTTGGTCAAGCCCCAATTCAGGAGATTTTTCATTGATAATTCGGGTTACATTTTTACGAAGTGAATCTATCTCCCGTTGATCTTTTGAGATTCTTCTTCGTTGAAGAACCCCATCCTTAATTGTTGATATTTCGAGAAAAAAGGATGAATCAATTTGCTGAAAAAGAAGAATTTCTTTGAATCCAGCATATTCAGAAAATAGTGGGGTTAATGTAGTGTGCTGGGGAGAAATAACTAGGATTTTTCCTGCTGAATCAAATGGAACTTGATGCTCTTGTGCATAAGATGACTCAGGAAAAAGAATAATAATGAGCGTGAAGCCCAGTAGAAGTTGTATGCGTAATAAACAGTTAATTCTCATCATATGCGTGTCAATTTGGAGTATGGACTTACTGTATATTACCAAGACCTTCCTTTATAAAAGGTTTCCACATCTGTATTTTTAAAAGTATCGAAGTACAGAGTGAATACGTCATAAAGCGAATTAATGTAAATCCACACGAAAATACACAAAATTGACCTCATAAATGGCTATTACAGTTACTTTTTTGAGAGAACCGGCTATAAAAAAAGCGAACCGTAAAGTTCGCTTCTTTTTCAAAACTATTTTTTAACCAATCACATCTCTTTCATCAACTTCGCTACGATGTCCGACGGACTGATATTATCAGCTTCCGCATTGAAGTTAGCCACTATACGGTGACGAAGCACAGAAGCGGCAATGGCTCTTACATCTTCAATTTCGGGTGAGAATCGTCCTTGCAATGCTGCTCGTGTTTTTGCTCCGAGTATCAGGTATTGGGAGGCGCGAGGTCCCGCTCCGTAATTCAAGAAATCTTTTACAATCTTACTTGAATCATTCTGCGGACGAGTAGAACGCACTAACTTCACTGCATATTGAATTACGTTATCAGCAACCGGTACACGTCGCACTAAATCTTGGAAGGCGTTGATTTCGGCAGCATTCATTGCCGCTTTTACGTCGGGTTTGAATTGAGTGGTTGTTGCCTTGACAATACTGATTTCCTCGTCTGATGATGGATAGTCCAGCCACAGATTAAACATGAAACGGTCAAGTTGAGCTTCGGGCAGGGGATAAGTACCTTCCTGTTCGATAGGGTTTTGAGTGGCTAACACAAAGAATGGTTCATCTAAATGATAGGTAGTTCCAGCAGCAGTTACCGAATGTTCCTGCATTGCTTCAAGGAGCGCAGCTTGTGTTTTGGGTGGTGTTCGGTTTATTTCGTCGGCAAGAAGAATATTCGCAAAAATGGGACCCTTCACAAATCTGAACTGCTTTTGCCCTGTGGAAATATTGTCCTCAATTATTTCAGTTCCGGTAATATCACTCGGCATAAGGTCGGGAGTGAATTGTATGCGGCTGAAACTGAGGTCTAACGCCTGTGCAACAGTGCGAACAAGAAGCGTTTTCGCAAGACCGGGAACGCCGACCAAGAGGCAGTGTCCGCGGGCAAACAGTGAAATAAGGAGTTGGTCAATAATATCGTCTTGTCCGATGATAACCTTTGCGATTTCCGAGCGAACCTTTGCCACCGACTGCGCAAGGTGTTGTATCTGCTGTACATCCGTTGATTGTGCTGCCATAATTTGATTGCAATAATAAGCGGTAATTGATAAAAATTGTTTTTGATGTAGTAGTGACGTAGAGAAACGAGAATGATTGAGAGAGGGCTCGATTTTTTCTTGTGTTGAATGTTTACCCACGGTTGAAACCGTGGGCTATGATTTAATGTAAACAAAGGAAGACCTTGGAGGTTTTCGAAAACCTCCAAGGTCTTGTAGAACCGCATCAAAAATCCCCAGCAACCTCTTCATACTCCGGGTTCAAACGAATTGCCCACCCAAGCATTGTCCGCGCTTCTTCCATCAAATCGGCTGCTTTGAAACAGAGTGCAACACCGTAGCAGGCATCAGCGTTCTGCGGATTGTGTCTCAGGGCTTGCTCGTAAATTTTATGTGCATTTTCCAGATCGCCGAGTTCGAGCATAGCACGGGCTGATTCACTGAGCAATTGGTCGAGTGCAATACCAAGCGAAACGTCAAAACGAAATGCTTTCCATCCATCTAATAGCTCATTGAGCAATTCGAGTGATTCCACCCAATTGCTTTCAAGTGCGAAACACAACGACTGAATATAAATTGAATCGGGATGGTCTGCGTGTATTGGCTCAGCTTTTTCGATAAATTGGCGTGCCAGCTCTATATCACCATCTGCCGCCGAGAGCCACGCTAAACGGTGGATTGCAAGTAGATTATAGCGTGTAGGGAGTCCGCCCATTGTTATTGCAGCTTGATAGAGCGGTATAGCCCCGTCAATATCACCGTTGATTACTGCTTGCTCGGCTAAAGCCAAGGCAAGGGTACTGTCTTCTTTATCGTGCAGAGTTTTTTCTGCTTCGATAGCCATAGTCGTATTACATAGTGCGTCAAGACGTGACAGTGCCTTGAGTGTAGCCCTATTCCATGTCCAGTTTGTACGGGCACGTTCACTTGCAGCGATTCCCTTATGGAAACATTCAGCTGGATTTGCAAAGCAGTATCTCATAATTTCCGATAATTCAGAACCGTCCGGCTCTAGCAAAAATCCCTCTTCCGTGAGTTCATGTCCACTGATGACAGTACCAATAGAACGTTTTCCGGCAGAAACGAGCCAACCGACCGTTTCATCCACAAAGTCATCGGTAGCACCACCCTCAGTAACAATCACCGGCAGCCCCGAAGCCATTGCCTCCAAAGCAGGAAGGGAAAACCCTTCACCGCGATACGGCGATACAAATACATCACATGAACGGTAGAGTTCAGCCATTTCAAGCTCGCTCATACTGCCGTCGGTGTAGAGAATTTCAGGCGCACCGGGCAAACGGCGAATTTGGTCAATCATAGCAGTAGCTGTCTGACCCTTGTAGAAGGAATCGCCGCCCATGTCCTTGATTATCAGGCATACATCATCATCATCAGTAAAGGTTGTAGCGAATGCCTTGAGCAAAATATCAATTCCTTTTCTGAGAATTGTTCCGCCTACAAACAAGAATTTAAAACGCTTATTGGTTGCAAATTTCTGACGGTTGCCCGAAGGTGTGAAGAGTTCGGGATTAATACCATTTGGTACGATTTGTACTTTATTAGACTCAACACCCGACGCTACAAAAGCATTGCGGGAATAATTGGACGGAGTCCATATCTCATCGGCTTGGTTGAATAATTCTACGAAGTCCTTGCGAAGCGAACTGAATTCCCACGGCTGCTGAATTACCCATAGAGCTCCCTTCGGTTCTTCCGCTTTGGGAGGCCATTGGTGACGTACCCACACATATGGGAGCTTTTTGGTTTGTTCGTCGGTATCCGGCTTAAAGCGAATATCATGGGAAGCGAGGAGTTCGTATTTAGGATTGTTTTCTGGGCTGAACTGGTCGGGCTCGTAAGGGATAATTGTTACTTCCGCCACACCTGATTTGATAATATTAGTACATTGCTCACGGTTGATAAGCGCAAATGAATGCCAAACGAACTGTGATCCCTCCCACACCAAGTTTATCGAAGGTGTTCCCGCTGTATGTACTCTAGCTTCATTGGTTGAAGATATTCCTCTGCTTTGAGGTATAGCTTCCGATGGCGCAACTTTTGGTTTTGGTTGAACTGTTTGAGGGGCTTTCTTTCGTGCTTGTACTGTCATGTTCAGATTAATGAATCCTGCACTTTGGGGAGTATCAACTTCCTCGAATGAAAGAACTTCAAAACCAACTTTTTCCAAATGCTTTTTGATGGACTGTTCATCAAAACCAATGCAATGGTAATCTCCGGGATTGGTCTGTCCGCCGAAAATCATATAGGAGGCAATATCCGCATCCCAAACACCGCGCTGGTACGCCTGAATTTGCAATCTCAATGAAGGACAGCGAATAATTATTTCTCCGTTCGGTTTCAGAACGCGCGCCCATTCCGCCAGAATAGAATCTGTTTCACGGTGGGAGAAATGTTCCAAAACATCACTTGCGAGGATGCCGTCGGCAACATTATCAGGGAGTTCCAAATGCCGGATGTCCATCGCTACTACCCGCTCGTCATCGCTAAATAGGTCAATATTAACAAAACCGTCACGAACGTCACGTCCGCAACCGAGATTGAGATATAGAGGGGATGGAAGCGGATTCGGCATTTGCCCACGTGCATTTTTATTTGAAAAACCGCCTCGCAGGTTTTCTGTAAATTGAACACGATTTAGTGGTTCGGAAGTCATAGCAGGTACTGATTGTTGAGAAATATTTTTTGTTTCGTTTTGTTTGAATGTCAGCGAAATATCCTTTGGGTTAGGTCGTTCACCGTTTGCCAACCGTTTGTACAAATCCACCGTGAATTGGACATAATCATCAAATGTATAGGGTAATTGAGCGTTTTTGCTCCATGTTTCGAGAAGTTCAGGGGCAGCGATGATTTCTTTTATGATTCGGCTAAGGTCTTGTGCAGAATCGTACCGATACAGCCGTCCATTATATCCGTTCGTGACAAAATCACTAAAACCCCCTATATCAGCCCCGATAACAGGCAAGTGAAGGGCAAGTGCCTCGGCAATGACAAGCGGAGCGCAATCTTCCCATACACTTGGCAGGATTACCGCATCCAACTCTTTAGCAATTAATGGTAAGTCAGAACTTTTATATTCACCATGAAACTGAAGAATTCCTTTCTGGTCAATGGATTTGAGCAAGTTTATATACTCATTGCCCCCGAAACCATAGATGTGAATTTCCACTTTCGAACGTTCTCCAACTTGAGCCGCTTGAGCTAAGACATGTAACCCCTTGTGCGGCATTACCCCACCGATAAATCCAAAACGAAGCGGGCGTTTTGAATATGATTTTTTGGAATATTCAGAGCGTATCGCACTTTCAGGAACTTGATTTACTACTGTAATATGAGTATTGTCACCTGTGAAATCTGAAAGAATTTCAGCTTGACGACTTGATACGGCGAGGGTATAGTCAATCGTTTCAAATAGTAAATCTTTGGCTTTTTGTTCTCGTCGGAGGTATTCACCTCGTTTTTTGGGATTTGCAATCAATTCTGAATTTTCAAGAAAATCCGTTCCATTCCACAAGGATAAATCCGAACGGAAAAGATAGAGTGTCGGGTCAATCAAATGGTAATTATGGGGGGTATAGACCGTTGGAATCTCACGCTCCTTTACTGCATCGGCAATTGCAAACGACAATCCCAAAAAGTTATGGAAATGCACAATATCCGGTTGAAATTCATCTAAAACTTGATTGAAGTGTAGCAGACAGGCAGCATCTTCAATTTCTCTGAGAGGATTCTCTGCATCTAAGAAAGTTGTTGCACGGTTATAAACACCATATAGTTGAACTCCATCTTCTAATTTGCTTTCAAAATAATATGAGGTTCTGTTAGTTGGGTGGTTACCCGCTGCATAGAAAACTGCGATGTCATAACCCAAAACTGCCAGCTTCTTTGCTACTGAACGGGGGAATGTTGTCCCGCCGCCGGATTCATTCCAACCATACATTGTAAAGAGAATTTTTGCAGTATGGGGTGGCTTTGTGTGAATAGTTGTTTTAGGAGTTTCTTGTACCACCGGTTCCATAATTGGGATTTGGTGTAATAGCTCTTGATTAACCGTTTGCGCAGCCTTTTGGATAAAGTGTTCAGCAGATTTGAATTCTTCTTCGGAAACTTTACCCTTTATTCTATGTAACATCTGTTGTGCTGCTGCTCGTTGTCCGACAATTGCCGCAAGCAGGGATATATTATAATTTGCTGTGATATTTTCGGGCTGCTCATCGAGTGCCCGCTGATACCAGAGGGCAGCGGCTTGCGGCTTGGTCACTACTTGATCTCCAAACCACGGCTCGCGCAGTGTCATTGCAATATTGGCAACAGAGATGCACGCAGCAGCACGTTGTTCGGGGGTAGCCAAATTATGGGAAGGAAAGAGGAGTTCGAGCGGTAATTTGGCAAATTCAGCTCGGATTGCACTCGACTCCATATTCATCTGCTCTTCTTTTTTTGATTGCTGCCCGTCATGCAGTAGTGCCATTGTGAGCGTTTCGGCTACACGCGATGCACCACATTGCAATCCAACACGGGTAAAGAAATCAAAATCCGCTGCAAGTTTATATTCTTCGTTAAAGCCGCCGATTTCCTTCCAAGCGGCTTTACTCCACAAGAGCGTGAAGCATCCAAGATTATATAATACTGCAAGTTTAGGGTCGAAGTCAGGGAAATGCCATTCACCAATTGATGCTTTGTCGTAGGGTTCATTCTCTTTCTTGCCGAATGCTAAATCTGAATAGGCAATGCCTTTGCCGGATAACTCGAGTGCGCTTGCTAGTTTTTCTAGGCAGTCTGTACGGCGACGGTCGTCGGCATTTGTATTTGCTATGTATTTTCCTCGTGATATGCGTGATGCAAAATTCCAGGAGGCATAGAGCGGCTCCCGCGTTTCAGTGCGTTCATAGCGAATATTGGGGAATTTTGATTGGAATTCATGAACTATTGCCCCTTCGTTTTGCTCAGAGCAAGCATCAATTACCAAGATTTCCAACTTGCCTTCACTGTACAATGTTTGGCGAATCAAATCTTCGAGACATCCACGAATGAACTTTTCGGAATTATAGGTTGAAATAACAGCGGTTACTACTATTTCATCTTGTTTCTCATGATCCTGTTGTCCCAACGATTCTTTACTTACTCGAATAACTTCCACTGCATTCGGCATTACCAGATGGTAGAACCACGCCCATTCCGGCTCGTTAGGTTTTGGATCCCAATCGTCAGATTCTTGAATGAAAACTCGCGGTTTGGATGATGATTTCTGAGTGGTCTGCTTGATTGCTTCCGTAAGAACATACGATGAAACAGAGCGGACACAATACGGTGTTTTGTATCGGCATTGCCAGTTGCAACCGAAACATTCAAGCGGGAGCGATACGGCAGATGTAAGAGGAGAGTAGGGCATAAATCGTCCGAAATGACCTCCTCCAAGCACTATCACATTTGGAGTTCCTACAGCGCACGCTATGTGCGCAGCTCCGGTTTCCGCTCCTACAGTCAGTTTGCATTTCTTCAGCAAGGCGGCTAGCTGTCTGATTGTAGTTTTTCCGCAAAGATTGATAGTTTGTGCGCCTGTGTCGTCTAATTGTTTTTGAACAAAGTCACATTCATTTTCTGAACCGAAGCCCAATACTGTCCACTTGTATTCTTTACACAGTGGTGCAAGTGCTTCGCCGTAATGCTCATAACGGCGTATATCTACCTGCACTCCTGCAAATAACGCAATTGTGTTCTGAGCGGAAAGATTGTTCCTTTGGAAGAAATCCTCAGCGAACTGTTCATCTTCATCGGTAATCCAAATTGTAGGTAAAAGTGCAGACGGATTAATCCCTAACCCATCTAAGAAGTCCTGATGCCGTTCCAATTCCGGTTTGTACTCTCCTTCACTTGGAATTATTTGAGAATACTGTGCATTGTTTTGGCTTCGCATTATATCAGTCATATTATCAAGACCGCCATCAAGCGCAATACTTTTTTGTGTACCGGAAGCTAGTGTAAAAAAATCAGTGAGCGGTTCACGCGAATAGACGGAATTTAGAGCAATGGTAAAGTGCATTTTCTGCAACTTGAGAGCAAGGTCATTGCGATACGGCTCTTCGCGGTATGCGTGGTCTTTGTCAAATCCTATGACAATATCTGCAAATGGACTTGCAAGATAGAATTCCCGTAGATGATTCTGACAAATTACTGTTATCGTTGAATTTTCATAGTTCTCATGGATATAAGGAAACATCGAAGCGGAGAGCGTGGCATCCCCGATGGAATCGGTACGAACCCACAACAGGTTTTTACCTTTTGGTGTATATCGTGCTTTTGATGTGCCACGTTTGCGTCCGATAATCCGAATTTCTTCACCCATTCCCGATTGATTAATTTTTTCTAAGGCATCTTCGAGTTGTTTCGGTGTGCCGTTCGGCTGGATATGTTTTAAAATTGCAAGAGGAATTTCCGTTCCGAAGTCCCCGGTAGCGGTCATGCAATTTTCAACAAAAAATCCTGCTTGAGCGAACATCTCACGCAGAACTAAGGGAGTGAACTGTGAATAATGCCAGTCACGCTCAAGCCAAGCCCACTGTTCCCGCATTGCCTCGGATGCTAAGCTGCCAAAGTTTGGAACAACGCACGTAAATATTCCGCCGGGTTTGAGGACGTATTCGATTTTTTGCAAAAACTCAAATGGAAACGGGACGTGCTCCAAAACATGGGACATTGTAATAATATCCACCGAATTTTCCGGCAAATCGGCATCTATAAATTGTTGCTGGCGAATATCAAGCCCCAATACATTTCTTCCGAATTCAACGTTTGGAGCAGTAAATTCAAATCCGATTACATTCATTCCTTCGCGTTTTGCATTATGCAATAATGCTCCCCAGCCGCACCCAATATCTACAAGCGTTCCACCGTGAATATCTTTTCCATAGGTGGAAACTGCCTGATTAAATAGTTCTTTACGCTGTGATGAAACAAACTCAGGTTTGCTGTCCACTGCTTCTTTCGAGGGTGGAACACGTACCATCGGTGCAGCTTGCGGATTATCAACAGCATACACATTTGTATAATATTCCTCCATCGCTTTAGTGGTCATTCGGTCGCGTAGGTAATGGAAGCCGCAGTCATTACATTTTACAATATCGTCACCGCGAACTGCAATTGCTTGGCGTGAACCACAGCTAAGGCACACAACCCGCTCTTTACCATTCGGCAATGCACTCATTGGCTCGAAGCGCGGGGAGAAATCAAGTGCTGCATTATTACTCGAAAGACGAACTGCCAGCGATCGTAACGATTCTTGAAAACGTTTGCGATTATAGCATACATACAATTCCGAAAGATGGGCATAACCGGCGGCACTCCAGTGTTCACCGCGAGATACTTCTATTCTCGGTACATCAGTTCGACAATAGTCACTAAAAGTAACACACGAAATCCCAGACGAAACCCCGATAAATGCATCGGAAAGGTTGAAAAATTCAGCATTAAGGCGAAATGGTTCAGCACACCATACCGATTGCGGATATTTCAAATGAAATTCATCAAAAAAGGGCGGCTTGTTCTTCGACGTAAATACAAATACAGGATTTACTTCACGTAAAGCAGCGAGCATTTCAAAAGCATAGTCGTCTTTCCAATGGCTTTGTTCTGAATAAAATTCAGTTTCTACAAGAATTTTCTTTCCTTCGGGGAGTGTTTGCCAGTAATTTCGGGCTTGCTGTTTTTCTACTTCAGTGAGGGCGAATGTAGGGATAAACGGAAACGTCCATTCAAGTTGTGCAGCAGTTTTGATTAAATCTAATAATGAACCGCCGGGCAACACATCGTAATTCATATACGGTGCGGGTGTAAAAAAACGTGTCCATGGCTGGGCACTGCGTAGCCGGGGCATCTCATTGTCAAGTGCGAGTACTTCACCCTCAAGTGTTATAATTTCGTCAATAAACGGATTGTTTTCGATGATAAAACGGTATTTAGAGGCGGTGTACCATGTAATATGGCAGTTCGGCTCATTAATCTTGAGTTGTTTGGCAATCGGTGTACAATTGAGGATGTCGCCAATTCCATGAAAAATAGCAATACCGTAACGGGATGATGTACTCATATACTTGTCAGAATTTATCTATATACGTAGCAGTTTGGTTGTTTTTGACAATGATTTTGGTTGTCTCCCGCGAAAATCATGCCTTTTGTAGATAAGGTGTGATTTTTTAGATAATTTCGGTTTCGCTTTACACCTTGAATTGCATCTGTATTTTCCGTTCAAATATATTCAATAATTATATGTTACAGTAGATGTAGAAGAGAATTTCAGAAGGTTTGTTACTTGTTTTTTAACAAACAAAATCATTGTTGATTATGATAAAGATAGCCAAGGAGATATATACTTGAGGCAGTTCTGCTTCTTTTGTGATAATTCTTTGGTCACGGTTGGATTACGTTGCCTTTGATAGATAGAGTTTTGTACTGTTTATTTTTCAACATCAAAGTACTATTCACCAAAAGAAACAGTATATTTGCGAAGCAATTTAATGGATTATTATAACTAAGTCTATCATTTTTTAGGAGAATTTTTCAATGGCTAGCCATTTTTCAGGGTTTACCCCGGCGACTGTTAATTTTTTGAGGGATCTCAAAAGCAACAACGTAAAATCATGGTTCGATGCTCATAAATCCGACTATGAAAAATATGTCAAGGAGCCGTCTCTAGCTCTAATTGCAACTATGAACGAGAGGTTTGCAGACTTGGGAGTGCCGTATATATCTACTCCCAAGGCATCAATGTTCCGTATATACAGAGATGTTCGTTTCAGTAAAAATAAAGACCCGTACAAAACGAATATCGGGTTGTTCTTTCCATTTTCGCATAAAAATTTGGATAATCGTCCTGTCGAAGCTCCGGGCGTATATTTACATATTGATCCTGATGAAATATTTATCGGTGGTGGCTTGCATATGCCAATGCCTGAGCAATTACGTTCAATTCGCGAACGAATTGCTGATGAATGGAAAGATTTGGAAGCAATTACTAAAAGTCCTAAATTCCTCAGTGAATTTCCAAAAGGATTACGAGGTGAATCCTTGCAGCGTGTTCCTCGCGGTTATGCGCAGGATCATCCGGCTGCAGATTTATTGAAATTAAAACAGTTCGGCGCTTCCGCAAAAATTAGCGAAAAGGAAATCGCAACGGAACAGATCATTGATATTATTGAGTCAAAATCGCTTACGATAGCTCCACTATTGGTGTTTCTTGCAGAGGCACTAACTGAATGAAAACCGGCTCTAAAATAGTGATAACCGGTGCAACCGGCTTCCTCGGTAAATATATCATTGCCGAACTTGTTGCAAAGGGTTATGCTGTTTGTGTGCTTTCACGTGATGCAGAAAAAGCTCGACAAATGCTAGGCAATGCTGACGAATATGTGAATTGGAACGGCGATGAAAGCCCTGAGTTGCAATCTGCAATTGAGGGAAGTAAAGCAATTATTCATTTGGCAGGGGCTAGCATTGCAGGCAAACGTTGGTCAGAAAGTTATAAGCGTGAGATTATGGAAAGTAGGAAGAAGGGGACGCTGGCGATTGCCAATGCCATTGCAAAGGCAGTTGCCCCACCGGAGGTATGGTTCTCAACATCTGCTATCGGGTATTATGGAAATGGCGGCAATGAAGTTAAACTCGAAACCTCTCCTTCTTCTACTGATTTTCTGTCAACTGTCTGCAAGGAATGGGAAGCAGCTACATTGCCTGCTGAAAATTATTGCCGTATAGTGAGGGGACGTATCGGAGTGGTGCTACACGAGCGCGAAGGTGCACTTGCCAAGATGCTGCTTCCATTTCGATTACGGTTCGGCGGGTGGCTGGGTAGTGGTCGGCAATGGCTTTCGTGGGTGCATTTTGCCGATGTTGCAGGGATGATTGTGTGGTCAGTAGAAAACTCATCGGTACGCGGAGCAATGAATATAGTATCCCCTAATCCGGTTCCGATGAAGAAATTTGCAGCAACTTTAGGTAAAGTACTCAATCGTCCTTCGTGGTGCCTTGTCCCTGAATTTGTTTTAAAGCTCATTCTAGGTGAGCAAGCATGGATAGTAATTACCGGGCAGCGCGTGATGCCGGATGTAGCACAGAACTATGGTTACCGATTTCAATTTACAGAGCTGGAAAATGCCCTTGAGAATTTGCTCTGTTAAATTGTTATTTGAGAACTTTGAACGAATCAAAGAAACCCTTGGTATCGGGCGCTTCAATAAGCGCTTTATTGGAGGATGTAAAGCCGAATTGATACACGCGGGGTTTTGCAAACACCAGTTCAAATCTCCAATAGGAAGTCGTGTCCCCGCGAGAAACAGTAGTAAAATAAGATGTTCTGCTTGGCAAGCCGTCACGCATAAGTTTATATTTACGAGTAAGTTTTCCTCCCATATTTCCGATGATACGCATTTGGGTTGTATCAATAACAGCCGAAATGTCCTTACCCTGCAAAGAATCGAGTGAATAGTCATAATAACCTACCATGCAACTGCTTTTCTTTGTATCCATGAGATATGCAAAGAACATTGTCTCTCCAAAGTCTGTATTGATAAATTGACTGTCCGGTTTTGGGGCTGTATAACCGCTGGGCAATGTAACACGAAATTTTCCTGCACTTGAAGTAAGAACTTCACGTTTAGGTCCCGGTTTCCCTGCCTGGACCACAACAATAAGTGAAGTGAAAAACAGTAGAAACGCACTGATAAATAATTGCTTGCGTGATAATTTCATTATTGATTCCGATTTAGTTGAATGAAGTGATTGTGTTGCAAATTTACAGGTTTTTCTTGAGGAAACATACAATCAGGGATAATTCTTTTTGAGAAAATTTGAAAAAAAGTAAGAAAAAGTTTTGAAGTTTTGAAACTTCGCCTTATTTTTGTGTTCGGTTAAAATGAATTCCGACTTAGCTCAGCTGGTTAGAGCATCTGACTGTTAATCAGAGGGTCCACAGTTCAAGTCTGTGAGTCGGAGCAGAATATAAGCCCATTGTAAATTAAAAACTTACAGTGGGCTTATCTCGTTTTAATTTGTCCGAAATTTCTATTGAACTACACATATTTACACTTATATCAGAAGTGCATCACAATTACTGTATTCATACTGCTATTGTTCTAAAAAAATAGCAGATATTAGCATACACCAAAGAATCTATAGAGAGTTTAACAACTTGTTGTATATTTGCCTTAGTATACACTGCTGGTCAATGATTTGACTTAAAATCTATAAATACGGTATAATACCGATAGGGTACTGATTGTTATATGTATTGCAAAACATTATATGAGCCACTATAAGAATTCTTTCATTTTTTTCGTATTCATGTTCTGCCTACATTGTAGAATGGTAGGACAAAATACTATTCAACAAAATACTGAGCTAAAAAATCAGAGTGCATTTATTGAAAACAAAGGACAATGGTCGTCTGAAGTTAAGTTTATGGCGCAAGTAAACGGGATGAACGTGTGGATTACAGATAAAGGGATGGTGTATGATATTTATTCGACAAATGTAAGGGCAAGTTCCGTTTTTGAGCGTGAAAATAAAGTAACACAACCATATCTTAGAACCTCACAAGTGATTTCGATGGAGCTCGTCGGTACAAAAAAAAGTGCCATGATTGCTACCGGGCAGCAATCCTGTTATCGCAGTTATTTTATAGGTAATAACAGAGATGCTTGGTACGCGAATGTACCTTCCTTCACCAAGGTGACAGTACCGGAGGTATATAATGGTATTGATGCTGTCTATTCTTTTCAGGACAATAAACCCCGTTATGATTTTATAATTCACCCCGGAGCAAATCCAAACGACATTAATTTACGATTTCAGGGTGCGAACTCTATCCATGTGAATGAGGGAAGGGGCATTCAACTTTCAACAGGAGTCGGTGAAATTGTACATAGTAATATGTATGCCTATCAGCAGATTAACGGAAAAGAAATATCTGTGGAGTGCGTGTTTGAGCTGCATGGAGATGTAGTGGAGTTTGCTGTAGGGAAGTATGATAACACTAAAATACTTGTTATTGACCCATTAGTGTATTCTACGTATTTGGGCGGTGCAGGAATAGATGAAGTCAATTGTGTAAAATTAGATGTCGCAGGAAATATAGTAGCAGCAGGTGTGACTGATTCACCAAATTTCCCCACTGTAATTGGGTTCCAGAAATCTGTAGGCGGTAGAGATGGCTTTGTAACCAAATATGAAAAAGGAACGATGAAGTTGCTGTTTTCTACATATTTTGGAGGCAGTTCTGATGATGCTGTAAATGCTCTTGCGATTGATAAAAATAGTACCATATATATAACAGGTGAAACTGCATCCGATAATCTTCCGGTAACTCCCGCTTCTTGGAAATTAAATTATGCCGGGGGGTCGGATGTCTTTGTAACTCACCTAGATGCATTCGGAGCATCTATACTGTATTCTACCTATATTGGTGGCAGTAAAAATGAGAGAGCGGTTGGGATTTGTGTAGACGAAGCCGGTATTGCAACAATTTGCGGAGAGACTAATTCGAGTAATTTTCCTACAAGTGGTGCAAATGCACACCAAAGTATTCTTGCAGGTCAGTACGACGGATTTATAACAAAGCTTCGTTCTAGTGGTACGGGTATAGTGTTCTCGACTTATTTTGGAGGAGGTGGTAACGATCGGGTAAATGCGGTTGATTGTGACCCCGCTGGGGTGTATGTATATATTGGCGGTGAAACCAACGGCGGCTTTGCCGATGCTTTTCCTCCCCTTTCATCATCAATTTCTCCATACAATAATAAATTTAACGATGGAAATTTTTACGACGGATTCGTGGGGAAAATGTCGAGCGCAGGATTATTCGCTGAATATGACAAACATTTTCTAACATACCTTGGCGATTCAAAAAATGACAAGGTGCTTTCGTTAGTGCTTCTTTCGTCTGGAGATATAGCTGTAGGGGGTGAAACAGAAGGAGGTCTGGGAACTAAGGGATTTCCTGTCTCGAACGGCAATACTCAAAGCAGTGGCGGGACTGATTGCTTCATTTCAAAATTTAATCAGATTGGGAGTGCGCTTGTTGGGTCATTCATGTTTGGTGGTGCCGGAGACGAGGGTGTTTCTGCGTTAGCATTTAGCTCAAATACCAGTGAATTGTTTGCTGCCGGTACTACGAAATCCTCAAACTTTCCATTAGCAATCGGCGGCAGTAACCAGCAACCGGAAAAGACAGTTTTAAGCGGAGTAAATGATGGATTTCTAGCTCGCTTGTCAAGCAGTATTGACCGCCTTTCCTACTCTACTTATTTTGGAGGCAGCAATGAAGACGTCATAAAAGCAGTTACTGCAACACCAAGAGGTGATGTTGTCTTTGCCGGATATACTTTATCGAGTGATTTATCAATTGTAAATGGTGAATACCGACAAGAATTTGGAGGAAACCGCGATGGGTTTGTGTCAAAAATTGCATTCGGTTCACTGGCACTTGCTGCGCCTAATGGTGGAAATGTATTCTGTCCTGACGGAATTGCATCAATTGAATGGTCTAAATACGATGGCTTAGCGGTAAACGAAAACATAGATATTTATATATCAGCCGATAGTGGAAAAGCGTGGAATGTACTTGCAAGAAACGTAAGCGGAGCAAAATATCAATGGAAAATTCCGGCTGACCAACCATCAGGAGCATTATATAAAATTAGAATTTATCATCCGGCATCGGATATTAGTGACGAAAGTGACGGGACATTTAGTATTGGTATTCCGGCTAAAATTATTGAACACCCCAAAGGAGATTCTGTATGTGTGGGTTCTCGCTTCAGTGCTAGGGTAAAAGGTGAGGGTACTAACCTAATCTATAAATGGTTTTTTAATGACGATGAAATAAAGAATGAAACAAAAGATAGTTTTGTAATTGAATCTGTAAAGGAAAAAGATAGGGGTAATTATTCAGTAGAAGTAAGTGCAGGATGCCAACCAACCCTAAGCATTATTGCGACTCTTTCGGTAAAACCAAGCACTTCAATTCAAGCACAACCTGAAGGTGGAAGTGTAGAGTCAGGTAAATCGTACATATTCAAAGTAACTGCCGTAGGTGCTAACGTAGGATACGAGTGGCAACATGACGGTATAAAAATCAGCAATGCAGATAGTGCCGAATATACAATTGATTCAGTAAACAGCGAAAACAACGGGCAATATAGAGTAATTGTTCGAGGTGAATGCGGATCTGATACAAGTACTTCGGTAAATCTGACGGTTACACCTGTCAGTGTCCTGGAATACACTCCGAATGATGAAAGTTATACATTAGTACCGAATCCCGCCACCGATAAGCTGTTATTGTTCGGTAATAAAGGTATAGTCAGAATTGAGCTCTTTACTATACTTGGAAAAAAGGTTGTAAGTAAATATAGTACGGAAGAGAAATGTGAAATTGATGTTTCCACAATTGATAATGGCGTTTATATGGCAGTTGTGGAACAAGCGGGAATACTGTGGATGAAATCTATATTAATTGTCCATTAAAAAACAATCTATAAATTCGTAGAGAATACACAAAATGACAATGCACTCAACCCTTGTTTCACTTCTGAAATGCCCACATTCCCACGAGCCGCTGTCGTTGGATGGTAATCAGCTTATGAGCAATCAGCATATGTATCCTATCGTGAATGGTATTCCTGTCTTGCTTCCTCAGTCGTCAAATGAAAATACATTCAAGATGGAATATATGGAACATTATACCCTTGAGCATGAACGCAGCGATTATTTTGCCGAACTGATTTGCCATGCCCAAGCAGACGATGAACGCCGAGTACATGAGTACATTATTAGTCAGGTTCCTAAGCATACAAAACATATTTTGGATGTTGGTTCAGGTGGTGCATGGGTAGCCAAACATTTTTGTCCAAAAGGAGTAAATGTAACTTCTTTCGATATTACTCTGCATAATGTGAGCAAAGCCCTGCAAACATTCCCATACTCAAATCATACAGGGGTAGTCGGTGATGCATTGAATTTACCGATTCAAGAGAATAGTCTTGATTGTATTATTGCCAGTGAAGTTATAGAACACACAGTTGAACCTTCCCTTTTCGTAGCACGTCTGTTTCAAGCATTAAAGCCAAATGGGGTGTTGATTGTAACGACACCATACAAAGAGGTAATAAGGATGGAAACGTGCGTTCATTGCAACTGCGAGACGCCTCGTAATGCACATCTGCATAGTTTCGATGCGCAAAAATTAAACAGCTATACTCCAATAAGAGGCAAATTTGAATATCGTACTTTTGGTAATAAAGCACTTATCCTGTTACGTTCATATTTTATGACCCGTATTTTGCCGTTCAGCTTGTGGAAATTAATAGACGGAATGGTAAGTGTACCTATTAACCGAAAAGCGCACATCTTAGCAAAATATTCAAAAATATCGTGAGCATACGGAGCAGATATTATTCTTCTATTACGGTTTTTTCGATGATTTCAACTGCACCTGAGAGATGATAAAGTTTGCGGGCGATTGCTTTCTGCTGTTGAATAAAAACTGTATGCCGTTTTGATTCTTCCGCAATTTCAGCTAAATATCGAGTTCTGTCAGGTGGGATAATATAGATTTTTTGACTTGTTTCGGTAGGAATTTTAATTGAACTTTGCCAATCAAGTTTCATTTTTCTATTTAAACAATCAACAATCGCGCGGTAGAGTGCATTCGTTCCCGGATCATTAAATTGCGAAGCAATTGTTCCATATACAGGCATTTCGTCCGGTTTCTGGCTCCATAATCCATGACTGCGCTGATATTGCTTTTTAACATCGCGGAGAGCATCCAAAGAACCTCTCTTGTCGAATTTATTAAGGGCAATAATATCAGCATAATCCACCATGTCAATTTTTTCGAGTTGGCTTGCGGCACCATATTCAGGTGTCATCACGTATAGCGAAATATCGGCAATGTTTGTGATTTCGGAGTCGCTTTGTCCGATACCGGCAGTTTCTACGATAATTAAATCGAAACCCGCGCTTTTAAGAAGATCAATAGCTAAATGAACATTTTTGTTGAGTGCAATATTTGCTTCACGTGTAGCGAACGAGCGCATATATACACGAGAGCTACTTACAGAATTCATGCGGATTCTGTCCCCTAAGAGCGCACCGCCTGTTTTACGCTTGGAAGGGTCAACAGAAATAACGGCAATTGTTTTGTCGGCAAAGTCTTCCAAAAATCGTAAAATAAGCTCATCGGTAAGTGAAGATTTACCTGCTCCGCCGGTTCCGGTAATACCCAAAACAGGAATTGATGAATTATTCTTTGTCGGAGTTAATTGTCCGCTTTCTAACATTGAAATTGCTTGCGCGATTGCCACCGGATTTTTCTTAAGGACTTCTTCTAGAAGCTCACTACCAAATGTAATGGGTGCTACAAAATCCGACTGTTGTACCAGATCATTAATCATTCCCTGTAATCCGAGTGTACGGCCATCGTCAGGCGAATAAATCCGTGAAATACCATAAGCGTGTAATTCTTTAATTTCCTCAGGCAGGATAGTTCCACCACCTCCACCGAACAGTTTGATGTGACCGGCACCCTTTTGGTGCAGGAGATCGTACATATATTTGAAATATTCAACGTGACCGCCTTGATAACTGGTAAGTGCAATTGCCTGAGCATCTTCTTCTATTGCACAGTCAACCACATCTTCTGCCGAGCGATTATGACCCAGGTGAATTACTTCTACTCCTGTAGATTGTATAATCCTTCGCATGACGTTGATTGCAGCATCATGTCCGTCGAAAAGCGAGGCGGCAGTTACGATTCTGATAGTATTTTTAGCTTTGTAAGGTTGAAGCGGAGCGGACATAACTCTATAAAATATCAAAAATTGTCGAAAATAAATGTACTGTTATAATTACAAAAGACTTCAATATTGATTACAGCCATTACAAACCAAGAATTGAAGTGACCGTAAACGGGAGAGTAAATGTTACTTCTTTCTTTTCTCCCAAGCCATTGGTAATTGTACCTTCCGTATTATTCAAAAGCAACAGTTCATCACGTCTGAAATTATAAAATATACCGGTGAATTTCTGATCTAACTCAAGTGTATACGTTTCTTGATCTCTGATATCAAAACGTATTACACCGTTTTGTACTGCAATAAATGCCCAATCCTGTGTTGATATAGCCATGCCTACCGGGTGACCGTCAATACTGCCGCCATTTAATACATCGTCTAACGTAGTTACTTTTGTAATAATTCGTGCCGAATCAATAAACGAAATCGCAGCAGCAGTTTTTACTTCACTGTCTATTTTACCTGCACCCAACGAAAGTACGAGTACTTCGTGACCGTTTTTAATATTTGGCTGTATAAAGGTTGGTGCAGTAGGTACTTGGTGCGTAGCTACAACCGTATTTGTCCGAGTATCAATTTGTGAAACAGTATTGCTTGCTTGATTAGCCACAAAAATTTGGTTGCCGATGGCTGCAATTGCAATCGGACGTTTCCCAACTGTAATTGAACGAGCAACTGTAAAATTAACAATATCCAATACACTGACTGTCGTGTCATTCTCGTGTGCGATATATGCTGTTGTAGCATTACCGAACGCAATATCGGAAGGAATCCTCTGAGAGGTTGATAAGTCAATAGAAGCAACTTGTTTGTAGTCTCTATTTACGACGATAATTTGAAAGGCGGATGGAATGAGCAAATACAAATTTTCTCGGAACTCAATAATCTTTGTTACTTTACCCGGAAGTGGTGAACCATTAGTCTTTGCAAAAACATCTGAAGATGTTACCTCGCCATCCGGTTGACGAAGTAAGGCAAGGGCGGAAGGTGCTGCATCAGTTGTGGCAAGAATCTTCCATTCATCTACTGAATTATCAATAATGCGCTCGGGACGTGTACATCCCGCTATAGTCATGGCTATGATAGAAATAGCAAGTATAAGAAAATGATTGTGTTTCATATATCTATCAGAGTAAAGTGGTGTATGAGATTCATTAATTATAATGCTGTTTGACACAGCATAATGTAAACTCGGCATAATAAGTAAGTACTGGGACAGATTAAATCGCTAAATTTAGTTCAGTCATTCTGAGCGGCAGCGAAGAATCTCCGTATGCTGTTCAGTCCAGTTTTTGTAGTGCATAGCTGAGATTCTTCAGTCGAAGACTCCATCAGAATGACAGCTATTCGAATAATACGATTATTTTTGTCCCCTTACTTAGTAGGACAGAATTAATTTAAAAGTCAGAGTGCTGTCATTCTGAGGGCTTCTTAGACCGAAGAATCTCCGCAAAACACTACACACATACAGGGCTGAACAGCAATCGGAGATTCTTCACTGGTGTTCAGAATGACAGGGAATATAAAATTAAAATAAATCTGTCCTGCTACTTAATACTAATAATTACAAGTATCAAATGAATGTTACTGAATAGCAGGTTGCTATAGTAATTTTTAGTTCAAATTATACTTATTATTTCAAAATTAGCACTTTTTATAATGCAAACAACCAAGTCTACCTGTTAATGAGCAATAACAAATTGTTTGGTCATAACTCCGGCGGCAGTTGTTGCTTTACAATAATACGAACCAATCGAAAATTGAGTTGGTTCAATCGGAATTGAAGTCTGTCCCTTTGGGTAGAAAGCCGAAGGAATAGTATGTTTTATTTCTCCAATACTATTAAATATTTCTACACTAATCTCACTCAATTTTGGAATATCAAATACAATTCTCATTTGTTTTTCAGATGGATTTGGTATTATATCCAAATGATATTCGCTTATTTCAGGTATTGGTTCTACTGTAGTAGCTTTCTTCGTCGGCAATGCTACAAGCGAAAATGAATGAGGAGGCAGAACAATCTTACCTGTAAAAGGTTTTTTCCATGTTACAGGAATAATTCTATCGGGATAACTCGGTACATTTGCATCGGTATAGTTATCGCTATATACTTGAGTGATTGTTACTTCTTGGTTATTCAAATCAAATGGTAGCAACAGGGCTACTTCCATAGAGTCAGTTTGATGAGGATTAACGAGCGAATAAACAATGGTATCCTGAGAATAAGTTGCAGCAGCATTAAGCCATGGGACGTTTTTCCAAACATTGTAATCGTATTGACTTGATTCGATTTTCGTTGAAATTACATTTTTCCGCAATTGATTGCGAAAAAGTTTCAAAATGTGGTATGATGGGTCTCCATAGATAACCCGTTCGCCTGTGGCGGGTATTACACCACTTTGCATTATACCAACAAAAACAGTTTTATTGACTAACTGTATTGATGATGAATGATTGAGCATTACATTAAATGACTGAGCGTTCCATAAACCACTTTGCAAACTCGCGGATTCTTCTGAGTGTTGTTTTGCAGCAGCACCATACAATTGTATCCATTCAGTAATTGCTATTTTGGTTTTAGAAGGGAGTCCGCTTTCAAGCAATTTTTTTTCAATAGTATTCATCCAATAATTAAAAAAAAATGGATTGAACATCAGGATTTTATATACGCTATCTTTTGAATAGTCAGGAGTCAGTTCATAACCCATGCCGCTATGTACGCTAAAAAGATCAATATAATTCCCTGCGATTTTAATGATAGTATCATTCCAATTGAATCCCCATAAATCGCCATTAATCATAATTATAATGGAACTATCTTTCTTTTTCATTGCTTTGTAAAAATCAATGTATCGTTCTGCGTATTCTGCTGCAGTTGTGTGCCCAATTTCCCAATCTCCATACTGTTCATTTCCTACTTCCCAATACTTTACATGGTAGGGTAATGGATGTCCATTCTTTGCTCTAAGTGATCCATATTTAGTCAAAGAGTCTCCATTGCAATATTCAACCCATGCTGCCGCATCATCGGGGGTACCATTGCCAAATCCTACTGTTAATTGTGTCTCTGCTCCAATTTCTTTACAAAATGCCATGTACTCTTCTGTACCGAAATCAATCCGCTGATAAACACCAACCCAGTCTAAGTTTGGTGAAGGGCGTTGATCAATGGCGCCAATCGAGTGTTCCCATTTACCGGGAGGTTGATCAGAAAAACATCCGCCGAAGAACCGTAGTATTGTTGGCTTCCATGCGTTGTAGAGGTCAAATTGTTCACGTCTTACACCAAACAAATTGTCCTCAGGAAGAAGTGAAGATTCATCAAGTTCTATTACACCGATTGTATCAATGTAAAAAACAAGTTGTACCTGAAATGTTGCACTTAAGATCGGAAATGTTGCTTCTTTCTTTTGCCATTGAGTAGAGCATTTCCCTAATGAAACTGAGGAATACATATTTTTACCGTCTAAACTGACTAGCGCAGCAAAAATATCACCTGTAAAGCTGTCGCTCCTGCAATATACATAACAGTCTGTACCCACCTTGCTCTGGAGATGTACGTCCTGAGCAATCCCAAATTTCCCTTTAGTTTTATTTTCAATTTGTTGATAGTAATTACCAAACTTATTATAACCACCAATTTTAAGAGAATATATACCCTTGACGTTCTCTGACTCACTCCATGATTTCCATTGTTGAGATAATCCGCTTCCTTGATTATCGGTCATATCAAAACCACGGTTATATAACTCTTGAGCTGCCAAAGAATGTGGACCATTAACAACATCATCTATGTATTCAATAAAACCACCATACATCAATGGTGAAATTGGAGTAAGATGCTGAGAAGTGGTATCTTCAATTGCAATTGTAGAATAAATTCTTTGTGCTGAAACAGATAGGTTGAAAGCCAAAACTAATGCTGTGGGTATCAGTATTATTAATATTCTTTTGGTAAATGAACAAGGTGTATTGCTCGTAGTATGTTCTGTCATTTGTTTGTTATTATTTTCTCACCGGAGTTGTTACTAAAATCTCTACTGTCCTATTGTAAAAACGTCCTTCGGGTAAATCATTGTTGAAAAGTGGTTGACTTTCGCCTACTCCCTGCGCTGAAGCACTCCGAATGTTAAGTGCTTTTGCAGCAGCTTTTGCGCGAGAATCTGAAAGCCGGAGGTTGTAGTCATCATCCCCTACGTTATCGGAAAATCCGGTTATTTTTACAGTAGCATCTTGTGAAATTTTTTGCTTGATGAAATCTACCAATTTTGTATTAGCTCCACTAAGTTCTGCTTTGTCGAAATCGAACAAAATCAAATTATACCGATCAATTATCTTATCTGCCAATTGTTGGTCTCGCTTTTTCTGAACAGTGATAAGTTCTACGGGAATATCACCTGTAGCTCCGGCTGCTTGTCCGACTGCATCGCGCACATCAAGGGCATATCGGATTGGTTCGGAACTGCGCGGAAAGTTAAGGCGATTTTCGTCACTTTTCCAGTCTAATTCAGAAGGGATAGTGTTTCTTCCGGCAAACTGCTTTAAAACTTTACCATTATGAGAAGCCGTAAGTGTCCATGATGCCAGCCCTGCTTCTGCAATAGCTTTCGGGCGAAAACGGAAAAGGGGAGTGGCCGTGAGAATGGTATCTGCAATAATGACCGGCTCTGTAATTTCCGGTGAAGAAGGGCGGATTTCCACTCGACGATTTTCTGCTGCTCCCTCCGGCTTGTCAGGATTTGATGGCTTTTCCGGTAAATTACGGGGTGACTCTACCTTAATTCTTGATTCAGGAATGCCCCAAGCATTTACCAGATAATTTTTGACGGCATCTGCACGATTTTTAGAAAGAGGGGTATTCCCTTTCTCGCTACCGACATCAGAGTTGCTACCCACGAGTGTGACAGTAGCTCCTGTATTGTCACGTAAACGCTGCCCAACGATATTCAGTACGTTATAATAGACTTCTATGGTTGTTGCGTCAAAAAGCTTCTCGGGTTGGAACTTTGCTGTTTCATTCTTAGAAAGTATCTTGTATCGTAAAGGAAGTTCTGCTGAATTCTCTTCAAAAAAAATGTAATTCAAAAGAGGTGTCATTTGAGTAGAAACAAATTCTTCAACCACAAAATTTGGAGCAGGGGTTTCGCTTTGATCTTCGCTTACACTAACTGCACTAACTTCAGCTGAAATTGCATATTTTTTTTCCTTTTCTTCGACTTTTCGTTCGGGTTCTGCTTCCTTGACTGGTGGTGCTATTATTTTCTCAGACGGTTTAGGTGAGTATTTCAATGAAATTCCGAAGCGTACACTATTTGCTTTCCATTCCAAATCTGAAGCCACGGGAGTAAGAGCCAGAGAATAAAAAATCTCAGGTGCAAGTAAGAATGTTCTGCCGGAATTTAGTGGTAAATCATAACTTGCTCCTACAAGAAGGGCTGCAACAATTGAAGAAGCATTAGGGATATCGCCCTGCAGATCATTATTGATACGACGACCATCACCAAACGTTCCACCATATTGTGGCATAATCATTTCTTTTTGATCATATTTTTTTTGCATTGTAAAGCCAAGTCTTCCTCCTGCATGAAGTGAGAAGTCCCCAAAGGGGCGATACCCAAGTAATGGCTCTATTCCAATATTTGAAAGAGAAGCAGCTACTGAATGCTCGGAGAAAATATTTGTCAACTGCCCGTCAATTATTACCGGAAGGGGTTCTTGTGTTGTAAGTGTTGCATTTAATGAAGAATATCCTACTCGTGCTGAGAGCATCAATTTATCGGCAAGAGGAAACTCTACTAACCCTCCTATATTGATTCCTGACCCGGTTCCACTTTCATATCGTGGGCAACAACTGGGTACATTCGGTAATTTCTGAAAATTAGCCGAATGAGAGTTTATGCCCAGATGAAACATAAGCCCGTAGCGTGTACGCGGTGAATCTGAATTGTTTTGGGCTAATGCTAGTGAGCAACAACTGATGAGTAAACCAATAAAAAAGAGTATTCGCAATTTCATGTGCACTCCGAATATATAAAGTAGATACAAGGTTTGAAATTCAACGTAGAATATATAGATATTCTACCGCAGTAATCACTATTATGGAACAACTTAGTCAAACAAACTTTTAACTTCGCCTACTTTTACGATAAGATTCTTAAATTCGGGCGAAAGTCCGTTTGCTCCACTCGGGAAAGGAGTATCGGTAATGATTTTTATCCTGCTCTCGGCATTTTTAACATCTTGAAGGTATAATTTCACTGCATCTCCACGCTGAACCGATAAATGGTCTATAAGCGGCTCAGCAGGGATAACTTCCACAGGTGCCTGAGGCGGCGGCGGGGGAGGAGGTGGTTCTACTTTCTTCGATTTGGATTTCCCTTTTTTAGCAGTGGGCTTTATAACCGGCGTAGTATCTACCGGAATGACTATTGGAGTAGGTGGTTTCAGAAGCTCATCTCCAAAAGTATTAATAATAACAGTTAAACTGCGATTGCGACGCATCATTTCTTTCAGCTCGTTCAGATATTCTGTTGCTTGTGTTGAAAGGTTTGATTGACCTGCTTTGAAAGCATGAAGTGCATTCAACTCCATACCCGAACGAAGTTTTTGTATTTTGTAATCTTTAACAACTATTGAATATTTCTCACTTGAAGGCAGTACTATTGTTTCAGTCTTACGGAGGATATCAAAACTCGAAAACGAGACAGTGTATGTATTGCCCGGCTCGAGAACTGCTTGGTACGAACCATTGTTAGATGCAGATTTGCCGCGGGTTTTTGCACCGACCGGATCGGTAATTTCAAAATCCACTGCTATCGGCTTACCAGTTGCTTCATCGGTAAGAGTTCCTTGCAACAGCGTTACAACTTTTGTTTGAGCATGAATATTTCCGCTAACTGCAATACAAAGTGCAGTAAGAAATATAATTTTAACGGTTAATGATTTCATTCGTTATTCCTAAAAAGACTAATCAAAAAAACTCAAATTATAAGAATCATATTAATTTATGTATTCAAAAAAGAGGCAATTCCGGCTTTGCAATCGTCTGTCATACGGGTAAAGGCGTTCATTGAGGCAGCATAGCGAAGACCTGATTCAAGTGACATTCCTTGCAGGTTAGCCATCATTTCTTTGACAAGAGTCATCGAAGACCCACTATTATCGGCAAGAGTTTGTGCAATACTTACAGTAAATTGCTCTAGCTTCTCGTCTTCTACACAATAGGTGACCAGATTAAGTCTTGCAGCTTCTTGTGCCGATATCGTTTCTGCCGAAAGCAAAAGCCGACGTGCTTGAGTGTCTCCTATCTTTCGGAGAAGGTAGACCATTACTACTGCAGGAATAAATCCTATTTTTACCTCGGAATAACCAAATTTTGCACCTGTTTGGGCTGCAATTACAATATCACAAACACTAGCCAAACCACAACCTCCTGCAATAGCAGCACCATGAACTTTAGCAATAACCGGTTTGGGTGATGTGTAAATTTCATGGAAAGTTTCTTGAAGCAGTTGAGAATCAGCAAGGTTTTCCATTGCGGAAAATTCTGATACTTTACGCAGATATTCTAAATCGGCTCCTGCGCAAAATGCCTTGCCATTTGCTTCGAGAATAATAACCTTGATAGTGTCGTCAGATTTTAGCCGTACAAACTCAGCTCGCAATGCTTTTAGCAATTCAGCATTAAGTGCATTGCGTTTGTCCGGGCGATTGAGAATAATGCGAGCAATATTTCCTTGTGAAGATGAAAGTAGAACACCCATAAACGGTCTGAAAATAATAGTTGCGTGGCTTTTTCACAAAAATACAATTTTATGGTTAAAAACTATACAGTAGACATCTTTTCTATGAAAAGAAAATAGTAGTATCCGTTTTTGTGGGATTTGCGGGTTGTGGACATTTGATTATTCCATTTCAGAATTTTGCCTGTATTAGTGAAAGCAACATAATTCTTTTTCTGATAAAGACTCTGAATCTCATTGGTTTTTTTATTATTTGAATATTAGGTAAATTGTCGTCGTGAAAAACATTTTATACGGCTAAAAAACATTAGCAAATCAATTACTGGGAAAAAATATTATGGATTCAGATAGTCATCAGCACCACTCCACTCAAGCTACAGAACCTGTTACCGATGACAGTTACTATCTGGAAGGCAGTAAGTCGAGATTCAGTGAATTTATCTTTTTGCTAAAAGTTATGTGGGAGTTTTTTCAGGGGTTTCGAGTATTGCATTTTATAGGTCCTTGTGTAACAGTTTTCGGTTCAGCGCGTTTCAGCGAAGAGCATCCTGCTTATAAACAGGCGAGAGCAGTCGGCGGAGCATTGATTAAGAAAAAATTTGCAGTTATGACTGGAGGAGGACCCGGAATAATGGAAGCAGCTAATCGCGGTGCTCGTGAGGCAGGGGGACAGTCGGTAGGTGCAACAATTATTCTTCCTTTTGAAAATACACCCAACCCTTATATGGATAAGTGGGTGGCATTTCGGTATTTTTTTGTGAGGAAATATCTGCTTTTTAAGTATTCGTATGGATTTGTAGTAATGCCGGGTGGCGTTGGTACGATGGATGAGCTGTTTGAAACGCTTACACTTATTCAAACCAAAAAGATAAAAGATTTTCCTGTAGTGCTAATGGGTGTTGAGTATTATACACCGCTCAAGGATATGCTGTCTGCTATGGCGGATGCAGGTACTATTGACCGTTCGGATTTGGATTTGGTGCTTTTGACCGATTCGGTAGATGAAGCTGCAAACTATATTGAGAAAATAGTTGGTGAGCGATTCAAATTAAGTAAAAGGTATAAAATCAAACCTTCAAAATTATTATGGGAGATGCAGTAATAACCGAATTACCTCTAAAATTCTATCATTTCCTTGCAAGAGAAATGTGAAGTCCCTATGTTTGAACTGAATTTTGTTTATTAATTAGTAATTCTATACTGTGTCATTTACAATCAAACGTCTTAAAAACCTAGTTATAGGTGAGGGGAAAAGTGTCCATGATAAGTCTGTATTTCATAAGCTGACACTCGTAGCATTTTTTGCATGGGTTGGACTCGGTGCCGATGGATTATCCTCCTCCTGTTATGGTCCTGAAGAAGCATTTCGTGCGCTGTCTCAATATCCGTATCTGTCTTTGTTTATTGCTTTTGGAACAGCAATAACAATTTTTGTAATTAGTGCCAGCTACTCACAAATTATCGAGTTGTTCCCGACCGGCGGGGGCGGATATTTGGTAGCAAGCAAACTACTTTCTCCAAATATTGGGATGGTAGCGGGATGTTCATTACTGATTGATTATGTTCTTACAATTACCATATCCATAGCAAGCGGGGTAGATGCTGTTTTTAGCTTTTTACCTGTCCATTGGGCACCGTATAAACTCATTGTAGGGTCGTTTGGCGTCGGTTTGTTGATAATTCTTAATTTACGCGGAGTGAAAGAATCAGTAACAATTCTATTACCGATATTTTTAGTGTTTGTAGTAACGCACGTAGCAGCTATTATTTACGTAATCGGATCACATTTAGGAGATGTTCCTGCTGTTGCCGCCAAAACAATGAGCAATTTCAATGACGCGCAATCGAATTTAGGGCTGTGGGGAACAGTTGTGTTAATGCTCAGAGCATACAGTATGGGCGCAGGAACATATACGGGGATTGAAGCTGTAAGTAATGCAATGCCAATTTTGCGCGAGCCGAGAGTAGCTACTGCAAAAAAGACAATGCGATATATGGCATGGTCGCTGGCGTTTGTTGCAGTGGGTTTGATGATTTCTTATGCCCTCTTTAATGTGCAACATATACAAGGTAAAACACTTAATGCCGTACTGTTCGAACAAATAACGGCAGGGTGGGGAAGTACACTCGGCTATACAATTGTTTTGATAGTGTTGATTTCAGAAGCAGTGCTGTTATTTGTGGCTGCTCAAACAGGATTTTTAGGTGGGCCTCAAATTCTCTCAAATATGGCTTTGGACAGATGGTTCCCAACTCGGTTTGCTACATTTAGTGACAGGTTGGTAACTCAAAACGGAGTACTGTTGGTGGGAATTGCTGCAGCAGCGATGATGATAGTGACCGGAGGGTCGGTGCATCAACTTGTAGTTATGTACTCAATCAATGTGTTCATAACATTTACACTTTCGCAACTTGGAATGGTGAAACACTGGGTTCAGGTTCGTAAGCAATTCAAGAATTGGAAAAAGAAAATTACCGTTAATGGAATTGGTTTGGTATTGACCACTTTTATTTTAATATCGGTCATAATTATAAAATTTACAGAAGGCGGGTGGATAACTCTCTTACTGACAGGTGGGCTGGCTGCATTAGTTATCTCATTCAAGCGGCACTATACGAACACTTCAAAATTACTAAAAAGACTAGATGATACAGTACTTACAGTAATAGATGACGCATCTGTTCGTCCTATTAAAGAAGAGAACTTACCCGAACATCTTAGGGTTCCTGATCGTCGTGCAAAAACAGCCGTGTTTTTGGTTAACGGTTTTAGCGGTTTGGGGTTGCATACATTATTTACTGTAATGAGAGCATTTGACGGGGTATTTAAAAACTTTGTATTTGTTCAAGCCGGTGTTATTGATGCAGGAAATTTTAAAGGTACGGAAGAAGTCGAAGCTCTTAAAGCATATATAGAGGGTGAATCGCAGAAATATGTTAACTTTATGAAACATAGTGGATTATACGCAGAAAGTTCTTGTGCGGTAGGAACAGATGTAGTGAATATAGTTGGTGATATAGCACCGGTTATTGTCAAGAAGTTCCCTAATGCTATATTTTTCGGAGGGCAAGTAGTGTTTCCCAAGGAATCAATTTTCTCACGTTGGTTGCATAATTATACAGTATTTGCAGTTCAGCGCAGACTTTATTTTGAAGGTATCCCTGTAGTAATACTTCCTGTGAAGGTATAGGGTTAATCAGTGAGGTATTAATATAGTGATTAAGAATAGAATTAAATGTAATTAAGTAATAGAGGATATATAAATATAATTGTGGAATTGTTATGAAAAATATAAAGAAACTATTGATTGCTTCTTTGGTGTTTGCAGAGTGTTTAGGGATATTGCAAGCACAAGAGAAACAATCAACAGAGCCGAATTTCTTTGAAATTCAAAAAAAAGCTATCGAGTTCTATAAAAACACCAAAACCGTTGGTAAAGAAGGTAAGGAATTGCCAGAGGCGGGAGGAAGTGCACAATATAAACGCTGGGAATGGTTCTGGCAGCAAAGGGTTACTCCGGATGGGAAGTTCCCTGACCCGATGGTCATCTACAATGAAACTGCAAAGGCAAAAGCTGATCAATTGCGTCGGTTAAAGAAACAAGGAGCGGCTGTACTATCACCCACAGAAGCTAATTGGAAAGAAATTGGACCTACGGTTGTCCCGGTTAGCGGGGGCGGAGCAGGCAGGATAAACCGTGTGCACTTGAATGTTGATTTTCCAAATAATATTTGGATAGGCAGTGCTGCCGGAGGAGCATGGCTTAGTACAGACAAAGGATTAACATGGGATTGTAAAACGAATGGTATTCCTTCATTGGGAGTTACAGATATTGCAACTGTAAGTTCGGATGAAAATGTTATTTATATTGCTACCGGCGATGGGTTCGGTTCAGCCGGAGGTGTTCAAACACCTATAAGCTACAGTGTAGGTGTAATGAGGTCAGGTGACGGGGGGCAAACATGGCAACCGACAGGGCTTAATTGGCAAACATCAAATGCGCGTCTTATTCGCCGTTTGCTTGTTTCTCCGACTAATCCTGAAATACTTGTTGCTGCAACAAGTCAAGGAATTTATAGAACAATAAACAGCGGTAACACATGGTCTCTCGTTCAGAACGGAAATTTCTACGATATTGAATATAAACCGCTGGATCCGACAACCCTTTACGCCAGTTCAACGAATATAATCTATCGTTCTACAAACGAAGGTAGTTCGTGGCAAGCACTCTCTACAGGCATTCCGTCATCCAATAATGCAATTGATCGAATTGCGCTTGCAGTTACACCCGATGATCCGGAAAGAGTGTATGCAGTATGTTCACGAGGATGGGCGGCGGGAGCCGGACGTGGAAGTTTCGGAGGCATATATTCCTCTACAAATTCAGGACAAAATTGGCAATTGAAGGCATCAACACCAAATATCTTGGGTCGAAATTTAGATGGATCGGATAATAATGATGGAATTCAGCAAGGTTGGTACGACCTGTCAATTGCAGCTTCTCCTGCAAACGCGAATATAGTGTATATAGGTGGTGTGAATGTATGGAAATCTACCACAGGAGGAAGTTCGTGGGCAATTAATGCTCACTGGACAGGAGCCGGCGGAAAACCCTATGTCCATGCCGATGTTCATGATTTGACTACAACCGACGATAATGGAGCAGCTGTTTTTGCGGGCTGTGACGGTGGAATATTTCAAACAAAAAACAATGGGAGTACCTGGTCTGATTTGAGTAATGGATTGGGAATTATGCAGTTCTATCGGTTCAGTTCTGCAAGCGGAAATGCTAATTTAATCATAGGCGGTGCACAGGATAACGGGACAAACAGATTGAAGAATGGCTCTTGGGCTCAGGTGTCAGGTGGGGATGGAATGAATGCAGTAATTGACCCTTCTAATCCTAATACTATGTACGCTTCTACTCAATTTGGCAACATATTTCGCTCACTTGACGGAGGAAATGATTTTTCCGGATTTGTGAATGGCTCTCTTACAGACGGAGTGCAAGGAGCTTGGGTTACTCCTTATGTTCTTGACCCTGTAACTCCTGCGGTTGTATATGTTGGTTATGTGAATGTATGGAAGTACGTACCGTCTACTACTAAATGGTCTAGAATATCAAACTTTAATCTTGGCGGAACCCTGATTCATCTAGCTATTGCACCTTCAGATAATATGTATATGTATGCTGGAACTCAAGGTGCATTCAGAAGAACTGCAAATGGAGGGACAACTTGGGAAAATGTAACCATGCCTGCCGGTAATGTAAGTAGCATTGCAATTCACCCTACAACGCCTAATAGGATTTGGATGACATCTAGCCAATATAATGGTAAAGCTGTATTTGAATCAATGGATTCTGGTGATTCTTGGTCTGATATTTCTGACGGCTTACCTTCTATCCCTGCTAATTGCATAGTGTTTCAAAAAAACTCTCCTGATAGATTATACGTAGGTACAGAAGCAGGAGTTTATTACAGAGATAATTCTACAAATCAATGGTTACCATATAATGACGGACTACCGAATGTGATTGTTACTGCACTCGAAATTCATTATGGAGCAAGTAAAGTACGTGCCGGTACGTATGGTCGTGGCTTGTGGGAGGGAAATCTGGTGAATTGTAACGCCCCGGCAGTTACTGTTACAGTTGACGGAGGTAAAACTGCAATTTGCGATGGCGACAGTGTAAAACTAACCGCAACCTCCGGCTTCAATTCTTACAAATGGTCTAACGGTGCAACTACTAGGTCAATCTTCGTAAAACAAGCAGGTGATTATAGTGTAGTAGGTACAGATGGAACCGGATGTGCAGGGTCTTCAACCTCAACCACCATTACGGTAAGCAACAAGAAAACCCCTTCTATCAAGGGGGATGTAGCCGATTCATCAGCTTGTGAAGGCAAGCCGATTACATTGGATATTGGCTTTGGATTCACTTCCTATAAAGTTAAGTGGAGCACAGGTGATTCTACACGCAGAATAACGGTAACTAAGCCGGGACAATATACCGTATCGGCAACAAATGAAGCGGGATGTGTTGGAACATCGGCTATATATACCGTTAAAGCCGGATTAGCTCCCGCTGTACCAACGATTACTACAAGTAATGATACCCTCATAGCAACTGCTGCTGCTAAATACCAATGGAAAGTAAGTGGTGTTGATGTTGTGGGAGCTACTTTGCAGAAATTTGTTCCTGCAGCATCTGAAATTGGTAAAAAAGCTACCGTTATGGTATTCAATGCCGGTGGATGCGGTACTCTTTCACAAGAATGGACGATAGGAACTTCCGTTGTTGATAAAGAATTAGATGCGAAGTCATTGCAAATATTCCCGAATCCAACAGTAAATATGGTGACGCTTGATTTAACACTGCAATCTGAGATGAATGTAACAGTTGAAATTACAAATGTTGCCGGGGCGTCAGTGCAGTCTCTTCAATTCCCTTCAAACGGACTTGCAATCCATGAGAATATTTCTCTGAAGGAATTTGCAGCAGGAACGTATATTTTTACAGTAACTGCCGGCGATCAAAAATGGGTAAGAAAAATCATTAAAGAATAGAATCTTTGGTTTATTAGTATCAATACAAAAGTCCGATGAGAGTAGTTCTCATCGGACTTTTCTGTTTATTGAATCGAAGTAAAATAAAAGGTAATGTTTGTATTGATTCCTGAACAACAGATGAGCTACGAGGATTCTTCGTTACGCTGTCAATGACATCTCTTAAAATGCTAGTGTAATTTTGTGTTCCGTCATACAGAATTTGATTCAGCATCTCCGCGTGTATTACGAAATAGAACGTCAAAACGAACATGACCAATCAGCAACGGAAACCCTGAATCGAGTTCAGGGTGACGATTACAAATATTTCTTCCAATGTTGTTGCATTATTTTGCAGTCGGCTTTGGCGGCTATCTTGAACTGTAAATGACATCCCTTAAAATATATCCAGCTTTGTGAAACTCTGTGATAAACTCTGTGAAACCCTGCGGGAAATTCTTTTCCAAATTGTTCCCACAGGGTTTCACAGAGTATTACAGGGTTCCACAGAGTTTATATAAAGTATATACTCGTGCTACATGATATTCCATCTAACCGAGATTCTTCAGTCGAAGCATCCATCAGAATGACATACACAAGTATTCTATTATTAAACAAATTATAATTGTCACTTACAATTCATTTTACTAATACAATTTTCTGTCGAAAGGTTTTACCCATTGAATTAACGGATATAAAATACATCCCTGAGGGAAGTTCGGCAGTAGGTATTGAAAATTGTGTAGGAGTTTGCTTAACAAGAGTGGTTGAGGTATATCGTGTATCACCCATCATATCACTCAAAACAATTCTTGCAGTCTGTTCATCTGTGGATTGCATCTCAAGTGATATATTCTCACGGATTGGAACAGGCGAAACTACTCTACTGGTAAGTATCGGCTGTTGCCTTAGCCCAACTGCAATATGACAGCCGTCGTCTATTCTCAAAAATCCGTCTTTTCTTGTGATTTCCAGTTCTTTTCGTGCCACAACTGAAAATTGTCTTATATGGAGAGTAGTTGTATCAGGTGCTGAGAGCAGTGCAAGTGCTTTTATGGTAAATACATCGCCGCTATCACCAAGTGTTTTATCCGGAGTTGTGATTTGCTCAATATGTAATATTCCGTTGGTAAATGTAAATGGAAGAGAATCTTCTGAGTGTACTATTGAAAGAATTGCAATTAATTTACTGTCAAATTCAATTTCTGTGGTAATTTTTTCAATTCCGGCTCCTATTATCGGTTGCTCTAAAAGTATCGGGATGGTCAGAAAATCTCCATATTTTGCTGAATATTCATTTATCTTTACTGTAGAGATGAAATGATCGCGAAAAACATCGGCTTGCATATCCACTGTCGTTGTATCGAGACACACGGATTGCTCTATAATACGTAGTTTTCCGAATGTATTAGCACTCGAATCTGCAATAAATTTGACAGTAAGCAAGAGTGTGCCCCCGGCATCAACTCTATTCGGAAGAGAAGGAGCTACCACTGAAAAATTCGGGGTGCCGTTTTCTATGTCAAAACCTATGATTTCTTTAGAAATAGAAGTAGGATTGTTTACGGTAATTATCTTTGTGATGGTATCACCCTGAGAAACGCGTCCAAAGTTAAGCGCGTTTGGTGTAATGGTAAGCTTAGGGCGAATGATCGTACAAGTCATTGGTGTTTCAAATCTACTCGAACAGTTACCTGTAAATGTATACAATTGTGAATAATCACCGATTGCCGGAAAAGCTGACGGGATTGTTGTTATAATTACTGTTTGCGGGACACCGGGCAAAAGTATTAGCCGGTCGCTTGGTACTATACTAAACCCTGTAATTGACTTATTTGCATAAATAGTAATAGTGTCGGTAAGTGTTCCTGTATTTTGGAATATTACCGTATCGCTCTGCGGCTCGTTACATGGTTCTAGTGTTTTTACAGAAATATTTGAGGTCATTGATGTATTTGTTTTGGCAAATGAACCACGAAGCGGAACTGAGAATCGAACAGTATCTTGCTTGACTGACCATACAGACAATTCACCCGAATATGTTCCCTCTATAGTTGGTTTATATTCAACTTCAACTATGCCCGAAGTACCCGGGACAAGTTCGAGCGAACCGCTTGTGGGATTAAGAAGAGTGAAAACCGGTGAGCCGTTTATGAGTGCTATCTTAATAGTATCATTAACGGTTCCGTCATTTTTTACAGTAAATGTTTTGCGACTATTAGGTAATATACAACGACTTTCGCCGAAATCAAGTTCTGAAACAGAGAAACCCAAGCGCGAAGTAATACTTTGTACTTGAATGGGAACGCAGATTTGTACCGGACAAATTTGTGTGGCATTAAAACAGACTTTGCCGGTAAAAAGAGTGTCGTTTGTAGCTGAAAATTCAATATTCACTAAGAGTTGCTCACCAACGTCCAACGTATCGGGGAGGGGTGGTATATCCGCTAACTTCCAATCAGGTCGTATTGGGGTTAGCGTAATGGATGTGATAATCACAGGTGCACTTCCGGTAGATTTAACAGTAACACCTCGCTTTACTATACGGTTGCTTGCAATCGTTTCTCGAATTTCAGCAGGAACAGTTTCCAGTGAAGTTTTTACTCCGTTACATTGCAAAGCTACAGCAAATCGTTCACCACAAGGTTCTAATGTAAATCGAAGAGTATCATTAATGATTCCTTCACGTTCAGGTGCTGCAAAAACAGTTATTGTCACAGAATCTACCTGACGAATTTCTGTCCCGACGGTCGCTGAAAAACTGAATGTACGCTCTGAATTGCTGAGTGTATTGATTTTCGCAGGAGCAGTACCAATATTTTTAACTTTAAACTTAAATTGTTTAGAACTATTAACACATAGTTCTTTGCAATTAATTACCGTATCGGATACACTGACAATAGAGCTTCCAAGAAGTCCTACTAGTGTTACATAATATGGGGACATACGACCACGAGTCAGAGTAGAGTCATTGTTTTCTATGCGTAGCACTGCATTTTTCTGCTGTCCTGCTGCCACAGGTCCGAAACGTATGATAACGCCGACGTTTTTCTGCGGAGCAATTGAAAGTGGCAGTGATGAGCCACTTGTATAGCCAACAATTTTATAATCTGATGAATCAACGCCTGTTATCCGCAGTGTAGGAATCTCAAGCCGCTTATTACCGGTGTTTGTTATGTAAATTGTATCAAGCATATGTGTACTGCAATTGAGCAGCATGGTGCGGGTAGCAGGTGCGTTAATAATGGGAGAAATACCATATGCGTTAACGGTTACTAATTTACTGCATACACCAAGCCATACCAAGTGATGTGTCGTAATCCATCCCGTATCAGTCGGGACTACTTGAAAAAACAAACTGTTGCTGTCATTAGGCGGTAATTTCAGAGGTAATTGTGAAATCAGCATGAGAGGGTTATCTCCAGTTATTCTTTCTACGGATACTATGCGTTCCGTATCGGCACTTGGATTATTGAAGAGCAAAGAATCAATGGTGGTAAATCCGCATGGTGCTGATTTGAAGGTTAGTGTGTCTGTTTGGGTTAATGATGCTACTCGTTTTGTTTTTCCGACAAGTGGGAGAGTTAATTCAGTTGAAGGATTTGTAAACCGTATGATAGCATTGGCTGTCTTTTCTCCATCTGATGTGGGCTTGAATTGAATGACAACAAGCATTGAATCGCAAGCAGGAGCAATAAAACTTGATCCCGGCTGAAGAATTTTAAATTCATCGGGATTATCACCCGTGAGTTGAATAGTCCCGAACACTTGGAAAAAGGAGGATATTTTTACATAAACTGTATCGTTCTTAACTCCTGGATAACACGCTTCACCATAGTTCAACGAACTTTTATTTATTGAGCGGAATGGGGCAGACAAACGGTAAACTGCTTTATCACCTACTACCCACCCGGTAGTGTCGTTTATAAAATGAGTGTCGTCAAGATGACCGGAAATTCCACAGTTTCGTAAATCCCATGTCTGCCCGTAATTTGACGTATAATACATTTGTGACCCTAATCCGCACACCCAACCCGTTGAGTCGTTGAGTAAAAATGCACCGTAATTATGTTCAGGTGTACCATAATTTGTCCAATCTACACCATCATTGGTACTGAATCGCATCCCTCCTCCATCGCCGTCGCCTGTGCCCGAACATGTATTTCCCGCAGTAGGAAGTAAGAATGAGCTTCTTAGATGTGTAATTTCTTCATGCCACGTTTTTGTTCCTGTCGGCATAAATGTTTGCCATGTAATACCATAATCCAGCGTCTGCCATAGCCAGCCGCTGCCGACTGCATATCCAAGCCCTGTTGCCGGGTTGAGAATAAGATCGGTTAATCCGCTGTTTGTAACGGAATCGCGGGTAAGAGTCCATGAAGAGCCGCCGTTGGTTGTGCGATAGAATAGTTGGTAGTTACCACAACCGCTTCCAATCACCATACCTGTATCGGCATTTATAAAGTAGCATCCCCAAATTGCTCCTCCTGATGCAGGGGTTACTTCTTGCCAGGTAACACCTCCGTTGGCAGTTCGGTAGATATTTTCGCTGCCGGAGGTGTAGCCCACAGATTGAGTCGGGAAATGAATACTTTCTAATTTAGCAGCTTTTGTAACGTCAACTTTTGACCCTTGCCAAGAAAGTCCACCATCTACGGTACGAAGAACCATACTTTTATCACCGCATACCCATCCGAGTTGTGGATTTGTTGGCAAAAAATAGATGTCAAGCCAATAGTTACTTCCGTAGGGTTCATCAATTACTACTTTTTCCCACCGTTGGGAATAGGAAGGTGTCGCTGTGAAGAGAACTGCTGATACAATTGTAAAGAATATTCTAGCGCATTGTAAGAGAGTAAAGATTCTCATATTTGCCTCACTTTCGAAGTGAAATTATTCGCAGAAACAGGTGTAGTACACTAACTATTATCATCGAATCGCAAATTACAGAAACCTAAGCAAATTAAGAGTAGAAAAAATAACAAAAAAATAAGGATTTTAATTAAATGATAACATGGATAGTCATTTTAAGTCAATTTCAACAAAATCGGCTAAATCTTCAGAACTTTTAAGATGAATAAGCAACTTCTCGTCAACTAATCGTTGGACTGCTCCTTTGGCATGGGCAAGGTCAATCTTATGGTGATATGCAAATCTCCAAATATCAATGGGAGCCATACTAATTTCCAAAGCTAATAATTGTGAAATGGTAAGTGTATGTTGTGCTAAGAAGCGATCCTTGGCAGCTTCTATTAAAACATCTGCTTCATCACTCAAAAAGTGATCGTTTGTAAAGTAATAATTATCTTCCGTAAGGAGGTCACAAATAGGGAATCCGCGTACATCATCCAGAAGAACAGGTAGAAAAACAACAGAAACTATATATGGCGGTTCAATCGAATCGTCTCCCCATAGGTCTTTCCATACAGGTTCATCATGAATTTTCAGCCAATCGAAAAATCTGCGTTCCTTTTCCGGAAGTCGTAAAAATGCTTTCCCTCGGAAATGTGCGACAATTGCTTCGGCTTGCTCTAGTGTAAGTGCAGCAAAAACATTTTCCGGCAAATCAATAATGGAATTTTCAGAAATCTGCTTGGAGCATAAATCAATGATTTTTTGAGTATTCATAGAGTATTAAATTTGTTCGTTTAGTTTTGTTAAATTAAAGCGTGAGGTTTATACTGATTGAGATGCATGGTTTCTTGTACAAGTCTCTTGTCATAAACTTGCCGTTACATACTTCAGGGTTTTGTTCCTGATAAGAATCTCTTTTATTGTCAATTCATCAATCTTTTTTACAGGCGGTTCGTAATAAACAGTTCTGAAAGGTGCAGACATCAAGTGTTGTTTTTCATAAAATTCGCAGGGCAAGTTTGATTCAGCCAACGTAGAATTCAAAAAAACGTTTACAAGTTCCTCGATTGAAAAATCTTTGTGTAATTGTAAGTATGCATGAATAAGAGTTGACCAAAAAACAGTGAGGGTTTCGTGATATCCCGATTCGCCGGTATTCTTAGTTTGTTGCGAATGATTAAGGAGTATTATACCCGATTTTAATCTACATACTGCTTCATAAAAAGGATAAGCACGCAAGTACCATATAGCAACTATCAGATGAGCATTGTGAGTCCATTCCGACTTGAGTAGAGTCAGATCATTAAATTTCTCAACCAAAAGGTCTATTTCTGCTTTTGAATATGTGTGGGTTGTCATTGTATTTATTTAACAGGTTTAAGTCATCGCTCGGTTGAGCACGAGTAATGGCAGAGAAGACTTTAGGAGCAAGATAAATTATGTTAAAAGGTAATTTCTTCTATGTGTTGTGGTGTGGCAGTAAAGTCTGAAAATCGTATCCATCTTGGCTGAACCAAGAAGTATGTAATGTCTTTCCACTGCTCATTTCGTTCTATACCATCAGGAAAAACGCTGAAATACAGTTCAAGAAATTCTTGAAGTTCTGTTTCATTTGGAATTCGTGCTATACCTTCATATTGTATGGTTTTACCGTCCTCCCAACCGATTACAAACGCAATCGAGGAGTTGCTTGACAAGTTCTTGTATTTTCTGGAAGTAGTTACTGTGTCGAAAAAGATTCTCAGGTCGTTGGAAGCTACAATGCCAACTGCTGCCGCTTGAGCAGAATTATCCTCTGAAACAGTTGATAACACTGCAAACTTATGCTTTGAAATGAAGTTATGGAGAAATTCTGTAGTCATTTAATATATTTAATAGCTTTGCTCCTTTTTTCCGTAGGACAGGGTTTGCAAACCCTGTCCTACAGAAAAGGCACTTCGCAGATTATTGTGTGTATAATTTACTGCAGGGTATTATCGTCCCACCAATGCTTGCTTTCTTACCCAATCTATAATAAATTCAAAACGTTCGGCAGTTAGTGCGTGGCTACCTTCGTAGTGCTTATGCTCCACATTGTCAATTTCATTTGACTCTTTAAGCTCTTTACGAACCTTGTTTACAATGTCAGTTGCATCTTTCGAATAGATATCATCAGTTGCAGACACTATGAGTATTTTCCTTGGGCTTATGCACTTTACAATATCAGAGATGTCCATTGAGTTGAGAATACCCGGTATAATGAGTGACATCTCGATTCCAGTCTCGTTTGCAATTTTGTTTTTGTAACTGCACGCCGAACCGCTGGCGCAGGTAAAACGTATTCTTTCATCAATAGCAGCATGAAAAATACTTGTATTACCGCCATAGGAATGCCCCATAATTCCTATGTTGTTTGCATCAACCATAGATAGACAATTCAACAAATTAATACCTTTCACAGCATCATTCAAAACGGTTGTCATTAATAACTTCCCATGCACCATCCGGTATGCCATACCGTTAAAATATTGCAGCGAGTCGGTTTTTTCATTCTTATCTGTCCCTTTTTGATTTCTCCGTCTATCCTCGAAACCAACGGAGTCGGGAGCAAGTACGATAATTCCGTTTTTTGCAAGTTCAGGTCCGAATGCATTATACGGGTCACCTTTTATCCCACACACTTCACTTTTTCCAAGATGCCACTCACTGTTATGCTGATGATGAATGAGCACGGCAGGGAATGGTCCATTCCCTTTGGGAATTAATAAATAGGCGGGGATTATATCTTCTTCGTATCCTTCATATTCAATTAATAGTTGGTCGTATGCCCCTTTGCCTTCTGTTGATATTGTGCGGTATTGGACATCCGTTGATGGGTTGGTGATACCCAACATGGTAATTAAGTTTGCGCGAAAGTTTTTGATGGTCAATGAGATCATTGTTACAAAGTCAAGAAATGCGTGGCTCTTCTGAATTAAGTACTTGGACAAAATTAATTTAGAAAAAACCAAAGTGCTGTCATTCTGAGGGATTCTTAGACCGAAGAATCTCAGTAAAGCAATACACATAAATGTCTTAAGCAGCTTTGCGGAGATTCTTTACTAACGTTCAGAATGACAGGAAATATAAAATTATAATTAATCTGTCCTACTACTTATAACTTCACACTACCCTTCATATAAGATTTGAAGACGGCATAAATAGCCATAGAATGCCCATGCCCCAAGCCAAAGTCTTCTTTGAGCCAAGCTACAATCTGACCGGCTTTAACACCGGGCTTGAGCAAACCCTTTTCTTCTGCGATTTTATAAAAATCCTCCGGTGTTTTTCCGGTTTTAGCTTTTATGTTGTCAATGTATGCTTGGAATGACATAAGGTGTATGTAGTATATATTAAAATAGGTTGTCTAAGTCTAAGTGTTGTTTTCTTTTTTAACGTCTATGTCATAAGAAGAGGTGTCAAACTCCAGTTTGTCAACCTTTGTAATTTGTAATTTATTTTCAGAGTTATATTCTAAAGTTATTTCAAATTCAAACGGAAAACTATCGTAATTTTTAATGCCATTATCATGATTTTGATCATTAAAAGAACCAAACTGAAGTTCAAGACTTACTGCACCGTCACCTGAAACAAAAATTGTATTTCTATTAATTATTATTTCGTCGATATTAATATCTGTGACCTCTTCAAGTCTAGAATGAGTTGAAAGTTCGTCCAAAATACTAGGGAAATCAATATTGATTTTTTTAGCAAGTAAATCCTTAATATCTGAAATTTCAAGTTTTTTATCTTTAGGAGGCGTTGCAATAACAATGAGAAATTTGTAATTGCTATGATTACGGACATAATTGGCAAGTTCAGAAATTTGTAGCTTCCTCTCAGGTGTCATCCTGCCTGATTTTATCTCAATTACAATTGTTTCATTACCTTTCCTTGCTATCAGGTCGGCTCTGTAGCTTCCAAGTTGTTCTTCTTTTGAAATCTTATATCCTTTCTGTTGATATTCTTCAGCAATTTGCTCAATAGCAATATCATGAAGGTATTTCTCTAAGTATCTTTTTTTAATTTCCATTGGTTTCAATATTAAATTTGAACATCGAGGTATTTAAATACCCACATTCTACATAAATAATATGCTCTTCTCTTTCAAAGGCATCAAGTAATTCAATAACAATTTCTCCTGATAATCCGGAAAAATCCAAAATATTAAAATCATTTTTAGAAAGATCAAATGTGCCGGCTGTTCTAATTTTGACTTGTTTGTCGTCCTCAAACAAAAAACCTGCTAAACAATCCCAAAGAGGTTTGCTCAAATTATCTGCATCAACTTTAACATCTCTTTTGAAAAAATAATATAGTATCCCATATAAATCTTCATTCAAATATTTATGTTCCAAATGAAACTGCATAAAGGAAGTTTTAATATCAGCCTTATAACTCTCTTTTGAAGAATACGTTGCATTTCTCCAACTGTTAAATGATTTTGGTTGTCGTCTTACAATAAAATTATACATATTTTACTAACAGATATTTAATGCCGACAAGTTACTTCTGTATAAATTAACAATAGGTGTAGTTTCTTTGCAATTTTTATTTCACTCTTTAATATAACTCTCCGTATCAACCAATTTATTCTCATCATGCTGATAAAGCGCATATTGAAATCCCTTTGCAATGGAATACCCACCCGTCTCACCGCGTTTGTTCAATGCTAAGAACCCAACTTGAAAATCTTTATAATCCGGCTGCTGCTTAACTATCCGTTCTACGGCTATTTTGCATGCTTCAGCAGGTGATTTCCTGTTTCTCATAAGCTCCACGATGAGAAAACTGCCGCACATTTTTATAACAGCTTCACCTTTTCCGGTTGCTGTCGCTGCTCCAATTTCATTATCTACATAGAGCCCGGCTCCTATTATCGGCGAATCTCCCACACGTCCGTGCATTTTCCATGCAAGCCCGCTTGTGGTACAAGCCCCTGATAAATTTCCTGATTCGTCGAGAGCAAGCATCCCAATAGTGTCGTGATTATCACGGTCAATTTTCATTGGGGAGTATTCGTGTTCTTTACACCACTTTTCCCATGCTTCTTTAGATTCCTGTGTTAGTAAGTTTTCCTTCTTGAAACCGTTGGCTAGGGCAAATTGCAACGCACCTTCTCCGGCAAGCAAAACATGAGGTGTTTTTTCCATTACTGCACGCGCTACCGACACAGGGTGAAGGATATGCTCCAAAAACACTACCGAACCGCAGTTTCCTTTTTCATCCATAACACACGCATCGAGAGTGACTCGTCCGTCCCTATCCGGGAATCCGCCGTAGCCCACACTTTGGATTTTAGGGTCGGCTTCCGTAACTTTAACTCCGGCTTCGACTGCATCGAGAGCATACCCACCCTTTGAAAGGATATTCCATGCCTCTACATTGGCTTGAATCCCGAAATGCCATGTTGAGATTACAGCTTTAGGGTTTTTGGGTAGGGTAATCAGTTCTTCGGGCATAGTAAATCCTCCGGCAGCAACAAGCGTAGAAGCCAGTGCAGATTGTTTGATAAAAGTTCGGCGTGAGGGCATTGTTTTTTATAATAATGGAGCACAATATATCCACAATTAGAGATTGATTAATCTGCGTATTTCATCGTCAGGGCGTATTTCTCCTGTGCGGAATTGCATGGCTTTTTTACGCAAAGAATTGAAATAGTACGACAAATGAACCAGCACACCAAATTTGTCAGTAATTTCAAACCCGGAAATGATAAATCCCGCCTTGAGTTTCGGGACAATAACAGCATTGTTTGTAGCGTGATGCCTGCTGTAAACAACCTGAAAACCTTTTTGTTTGATAATGGTAAGTACGTGGGGCAACAGCGCAGAATACACTCCGCGGTTACGATGCTCGGAGAAAAGGGCGGTATTTCTCATATTGTATTTATCGCTATTTCCCTGCACTCCAAAATGCCAGCCGATAAATTCGTTTTGGTGATAAATCCCCATACTTAACCGGTACAGGTCTCCTTTGTTTTGGTTTAGTAATTGACCTGCTTCACGTTCGGCTTCAGAAAGCGAAGCGATAACATCAAAATATAGACTTCTGTTAAATACCTTTACTCTTTGTTCCTCAAACATTGGGCGCAATTCATCCCATGAAAGCAAGCGGAAGGAATAATCACCGAAGAGGGGAACAGTTTCCATAATTATACTTCTCAAATTACATCAAATCTGCAATATGGTTTTAAAGCATCAGGTACGCGGATATGCCCGTCTTCTGTTTGATAATGCTCCAAAATTGCAACCATCAGCCGTGAAGTTGCCAGACCACTTCCGTTGAGCGTGTGTACGAAATCAGGTTTGCCGCTTGCTTCTCTGAATTTGATATTTGCACGTCTTGCCTGATAATTCTCAAAATTGGAGCAACTCGATACTTCCAGCCATTTCTGCTCGCATGGTGACCATGCTTCCAAATCGTATGTTTTGGCACTTGAAAAACTGGTGTCACCTGAACATAACAGGAGGACACGGTATGGAATTTCGAGTGCATTCAAAATATCCTCAACATCATTTACAAGCAATTCAAGTTCATCGTAGGATGTTGTTGGGTGAGCAAATTTTACAAGTTCCACTTTATTGAATTGATGCACGCGCAAAAACCCGCGAGTGTCCTTGCCATAGCTTCCGGCTTCTCTGCGAAAGCACGCAGAATACCCGCAGAATTTTTTGGGTAAATCTTCAACTGAAAGCGTATCATCACGATGGAAATTTGTGATGGGCACTTCGGCAGTCGGAATTGCATACAAATCATCCAATTGGCAATGGTACATATCTTCCGCCATCTTCGGCAATTGACCGGTTCCGCGCATTGAGGCGGAATTTACCAGAAACGGCGGGAAAATCTCAGAGTAGCCGTGTTTCTCCAAGTGGAAATCAAGCATGAAATTTATCAAAGCACGTTCGAGAGTTGCCCCTTTTCCTACGTAGAACCCGAACCCGCTGCCGCTTACTTTTGCTCCACGCTCAAAGTCAAGAATGCCAAGTGTTTTTCCAATTTCCACATGGTTTTTACGGTAGCCGGTTTCGATACATTCCCCTGTACGGCGTACTTCGATATTATCAGCAGCACTTTTACCGATCGGTACACTAGTGTGAAGCATATTCGGAATACGCATTATATGGTCTTCCATTTCCGCCTCTACACTGCGAAGTTCATCATCAAATTCTTTGATAGTATTCGAAACAATACGCATCTCTTCGATAGCGATGGTCGCATCTTCTTTTGCGCGTTTCATAACGGCTATCTCACCCGATACAACGTTTCTTTTGTTTTTAAGGGCTTCCACTTCTTGGATAATTGCGCGGCGGCGATTATCAAGTTCAAGGGCTGCATCTACATTGGCGGATTCATTCTTATTGGCTGTATTTGTACGGACAGCATCAGGGTTTTCACGAATAAATTTGAGGTCGAGCATACGGTTAGCATAGAAATATAATGGGTAAATACTCTAATTTTAGTACGAAAATAGGGAAAATCGGGGAGAAATGGGGGTAACTCTCTGTAAAAAATAGAAAGAGTGGGGAGGTCTTGCGAGGGGAATTAACCAATAAACTTACGCTGTGAGTATTGAAAAGGGATTATACATAGCCCACGGTTTCAACCGTGGGTAAATATGAATCGTCCGTATTCTAATGGTTTTAACCATTTCCTGTTTATGATGGACACCTCAAATGCTGAAAACGGTTAAAACCGTTCGTTGGAAATCTGAAATTATTTACCCATGGTTGAAACCATGGACTATGTTTTGAATGAACTTTACAGGTTCCTGTTTTCTCCAAAAAATATGACACCACTATATACAACCCCATGCCGCACGAGCAATCAGTTAAGAACAATCCGAGAAATAAACTATATCCTTTAAAATCATAGTTGCAAATATCGAAAAAACAGCTAAATTTGCAGTAGCGGTCAGTTTATAATTCTATTACTTGACAAGGAGTCATTCTATGAAAATTTCCAAAGTTCTTTTTGCCTTTGTATGTATTGCAGCAATTGGCTTTAGCGGCTGCTCAACAGCACCTGAAGATACAGAAGCGCAGCAAATTTCAATTTCAGAATTGAGCACATCAATTGGTTACAGTTGGTTCCAAACTGAAAGAAATGTATATAAAGACAGTGTTGATGCGGCAAAGGTAAAACTAATCGCAGATGCGTTCAAAACAAATCAGCAAAAAGTGTATGTATATGTACGCCCTACCTGTAGCTGTACCGGTACTCAGAAGACCTTTCCTCACACAATCGAGGTGTTGAAAGCGGCAGGAATTCCTGATTCGATGATTGTAGTGTATTCAATGCAATCTACCAGCACGAAGCATCCTATGGCGAGTAAGTTTACCCTTAGCGGACTCCCTACATTTTTCATTACAAAAGGTGAATCTACTGTCTATGTAATGCAAACGTTGAATGAAAAACTGTATGCAAACTCTCCAAGCCAAGCACAGAACGAAGCGACAGGACGTAAAATTGAAGATTTGTTGGTTGAGGGTTTTGCCCAATAATAATTTGAGTTTTAAGTGATATTCATTAAAAAAGCCGCTCCAAATTTGGAGCGGCTTTTCTATTAAGTGCTGAGACAAAAATAATTGTTGCGGCTAATATCCATAATTTGACAAGTAATTGAACAC
>CAZGNO010000012.1:0-62235 GCA_964527785.1 uncultured Chitinophagaceae bacterium | reverse complement strand
CTTGATCTCGTTTGTCATGCTGAGCGTAGTCGAAGCATCTAGTACTTGCCAATTTTTTCAAACAAATAATGTACTGAATTTAATGATTCGGTTATTTTAGTCCTATCACTTACATATGTAATGTGTTTCACTTTTTTGAAATAAATACCTATTATGGTTGCACGGCTTGAGTTTTCAATTGCCGCCTCCACATCATAATTCCACCTGCAATTATCATAAGTATTGAAATCCATTGTGCTTGAGAAAGACCCCAGTACAAAGGGTTAATACGGATAAATTCTACAGCCAAACGTTCTATTCCTGCAAAGATTAGATATAGCCCGAAGAGCCATCCGGTCATAGCAGGACGTTTCCGCAACCGCCAGAGAATTACAAAACAGAATATCGCTGTAAGTGTTTCATAGACTGGGGCAGGGTGCACCATAATATCAGTTGGAATCGGTCTACCCGGGAAAATCTGCTTGAAGTATTCAACGAGTTCCAAATTCTTGGCAGATAACGTAGATACATACCCATCGGGGTATCCCATCCCCCATGGAAGGTCAGTGGGGATGCCGTAATCACCGTCTCCTGCTAATTGACATCCGATTCTACCGATTCCATACGCCAAAATTAATGCAGGGGCAGCAGCATCTGCCAAAACGAGAAAACTGATTTTCTTTCGACGGGCATAAATAACGATAAAAAGAATTGAAAGAATTAATCCGCCATAAAATGTAAGTCCGCCCGGATTGAATATTGCATCAACAGGATTTGCTAAAAATTCTTTGAAATTTTCCAGTAAATGAAAGAGTTTTGCTCCGACAAGTCCGCCAATAAAAGCCAAAAATGTAACTACCGATGCAGTTTCCTCACCATAGCCACGGCGTTTTACTTCTTTGGTGAATAAGTAATTGGCAGTTAGGAACGCCAGAGCAACCATCAAACCAAAACTGTGAATTGGTATCGGACCTATCTTACCGATTTCGGGATACATACGTTAGCTTTCTATAGGGTAAAAAATGAAATTTTGTGATAAGAATGCCAAGGTTACTCGGCATCTTGAGTTATAAGTTTCAAAAACGAAGAAGCACGGTTAAATTCATCCTCAAGTTCAAATGTAAAGATTTCAATATCCAAAGTTTTGAGATTGGGTATAGCTTCACAGAGTATTTGCCAAGACGGTTGATCAATTAATTTAACTTCTTCAATTCCTTCACCTACTCCTGCACCCCATAATTCGCAAAGCATATCAGCTATTCTGATGACAGCTGTAAGTTCGCGTGCATCTGTAAGGTCTTCCGGATGATGATGGTGTCCTGCAATTGATTGCAGTTCTTTTGGTAATTTCCAAAGCCGGGCTATGAGTTCGCCTGTTGTTTGATGATCCACCCCAAATATTTCAATTTCAGCTTCGAGATCAGTACAGTGATGTTCTTCAACGAATGCTATTGATTTTTCATAACGTTCAGGGTCGAACTGAATCATTGCCATTTTCCCGATGTCGTGTAATAGACCGCCGATAAATTCAACATCGCGAAAGGAACGTTTAATCTTTGTCGCAAGTGACTTAGCTGCCATTCCTGTACTCGATGAGTGATGCCAAAATCGTTCCATATGTAATGCACTTTGACCTCTGGAGAGCATCATAAATTTACTGAAAATGGAAACGCTGAGTACTATGTTTGCAATGCGATTCAAGCCGAGAGCAAGCACAGCTTGATTGAGTGAAGTAACTGATGACCGAACAGCATAGAGAGGGGAATTTGCCATTTGAAGGATTTTCAGTGTAAGCGATACATCCGTTTCTATAACCTGAGTAATCTCTCGTAAATCGGCAGTTTCGCTTTCTAGTAATGTAAGTACTCTTGAAGCAACAATTGGGAGTGTTGCGAATTCCTGCGCTCCGCCAATGGTATCCAATAATGACATTATAATATCCTTTTAGTAAGCAAAGTACAGTCAAAATTACCAAATTAAATCCGAATTGACAACCATACCTTCTGATTTATTATGATGTGCCGATAATAGATATGTTAGGGGAAGATTTCTAAATTTCCATAATGATAATTAATTCGCTGTTATCAATGAAATTGATGCTGTCAAATTTCGCTATGTTAACTTGGCATAATAGTTGCAGATATAATGGCAACACTGACTTGTTTATAGGTAAACCACATATATAAACAAAGTTACTGTAGATTAGCTTCCCAAAGGACTATATCTCACATTGCATTTTACGTATACAATAATGAAACGATTTTTAAGCATAGTTCTATTATTAGCCATATTTACAAGTGTAAATATTGTTGCTCAATCCATACGTATTGTGCGCACAGATGTAGACTCCAGCCGTGCCCACTTTATAACTGCAACGTTTCGATTTGGTATTGATATTACACTCGAAGATGCTCCCGGCTGTACAGGTGCAGCTTTTGAACTGCGATATACGAATGCATCTGTTGTTAGGTTCTCAGGATGGAGTGCCGGCTCGTTCGGTTCACGTGGGACTATACAAGTAAATCAAACAAACCTCTCAACCGGAGCAGGGAAGATAAGTGTCGGGTCTCTTTCCGGTGACCCTGCATATGCTCGCGGTATAGACAACCCAATAATAGTTCATTTCGATTTTGTAGTAATGCCTGATGCGGTACACAATCAAACCAGTGTATTTAGTTTTGTCAATGCACAGGCAGTTATTAATAAAGACAGCGGGACGATTGTTCAACTCACAAGCAGTTCTGCACCGCTTGCAATAAGAAGTTTTATTAATGTGTGGCCCGGCGATGCTGATAATAACGGTCTCGTTGATACTCGCGATGCGTCACAAATCGGTCTGTTTGTCGATAATAATGACTCATTAACAATATTTAGAGGGTTCAAACGGCAACCCGGTAGTACATATTGGTCGCCGCAAACTGCTCTTGCATGGGATTCAGCACAAGCTACGTATACGGACTGTGACGGAAACGGTGACGTTACAGTTACCGATCTTTTGGTAGTCCCGGTGAACTTCGGAAAGGTTGTGAGCGGAACCAAAGAGGGAGTAATACAATCGTCTGTTCGTATTCAGGACAGTCATTCCGCAACATATCCGCTGACCATCGAAAAGGTCCCGATTTTTGTTTCGACAACCCAGCCGTTTCTGGCTGCTGCCGGAACAGTCTCATGGGATAATACCGATGCTGAAATCCTCGGTATTGAAGCAGGAGAGCTTTTCTGCGGCAAAGATATAATGCTTTATTCTAAAATTTTTGAAAATGAACATTCCGCATTATTAGCGATTGGTGCTCTGGATGGTTGTCTGGCTCAATCCGGCGGAATTCTTGCATATTTGATAGTTAACCCCCGAAGACCTGGTGCTACCCCCCTTCCTATGCTGCAAACTCCAACAGGAATAACGGCATCAGGTCTATTTTTTCCTTTGCAATCAGTTTCAGCAGTAAAGGATGACAATTCAAGTAAAATTAATAATCATGATTTTGAAGTATTGACCAAAGAAAAAAATCTGATTGTTACCTTCAATCGTCAGCAAAATGCTTCAATAGCTATCGTAAATGTTCTTGGACAAAGTCTTATCCGTAAAACTGTAACGAATCAAGAAACTGTTACTGAAATAGATATTGCTTCGCTTCCTAAGGGAATCTACTTTGCAGTAGTAATGTCAGGGGAAAACACCTCGTATAAAACATTTATATTGCAGTAGTAAGTAGTCTATTCTGAAAGCAGTAGAAGGACATAATTAATTTAATACCCTCAATTTGTCATTCTGATGGAGTCTTCGACTGAAGAATCTCCGCAATACGATACGACAAAAAAAGAACTTAAGCAGCATAGGTGATTCTTCATAGTCGTTAAGAATAACAGGACTGAATGTATCAATTTATTCTGTCCCGATACTTAGTTAGCCAATTTTAAAGCCATGTTGGTTATTGTAACCAACATGGCTTTGTCCGTTAATGCATTATGATTGTCGAAACAATGCAAGACTATAACATTTCATTTGTTTCATCATTACCATAACCTAGCTAGACTATTCTGCTCACAAATTGTTCAGTGATATAACTCATTGTTGAGGCATCTTATCCTTTATTATCCGGGCTTGTCAATGTAAATAGTGTAATCTCCGGTTCGATAGCCAATCTTATCGGTGGTCCCACCATTCCGATTCCACGATTTACATAGAGGATTTGGTCTCTATCGTAATACATTCCTGCCCACTGCTTATACACCATCCGCGCAAAACTTAAATCCTCTCCCATTATATGTACTCCAACTTGTCCGCCATGCGTATGCCCGGAAAGCATAACATCAATTGGTAGTTGCCCGCGAACGTGCTTATCCCAAAACGTCGGGTCATGTGCCATTAAGATTGTAGGGTTAGAAGCATTTAGCCCTTGTAATGCTTCATCTATCCGTCCAAATTTTTGACCGAGACCCACATTGTCTATTGCTGCAATGTTAAGTGCGCCGCCATCTACATGAATGACTGTGTTGCTATTTATCAAAAGTTGTATTCCTGCATCTCGAATACCTTTCTTAAGTACCTCATGTTCGTCATGGGTCATATAGTGATCATGATTACCCATCGAACCGAATACACCGAGCGGTGCGGATAATTTACTCAAATCTGGGAAAGTGCTTGCAAGTTCCTTTGGATTGAAATTCACATAATCACCGGTTATCAAAATAATATCGGGATGAAGGTCTTGAATAATTCTTCGAACTTCCTGCATCGGCTTAGTAGAGCCGAACGAACCCGAATGTATATCTGATATTTGAACAATTCGCAGACCTTCAAACTGACGTGGCAACCCATTAATAGGCAAATAATGGCTATATGTTTCAAAATCAAATGCTGTACTGAACATCCCGTTTGCTGCTGCAATAAAAGGAGTTCCTGCAGCAGCCCATGCAACTTTTTGGAGGAAATCACGGCGAGGAACAAGTTCTACAGCTTCAGAAGAGTTTGTATCAATGGGCAGTTCGCTAGAAATGATAGCATTTTGCTTGTTCACTGTTTTTTTACTAATAAAGTCTACAGTTTTACCAACAAGAAAGATTAATAAACGAGCAATATCTTTAACTAACAATGCAATTACAATCAGTATTTTCGGTAAATACCATAAATACGATATCAACATAACAACATACCCGATTGCAGGGTTAGTTGTCTCGAGGGTTGTGAGTCGAGAAACAATAGAGGCGATAAGAATAACCGCTCCGGTAATCCACAGTGATTTATATAACCATGAAGAATACCTGCGTCTTTTTACAAATTTTTGCCAATTATACAGTACATAGAGATCAAGGATAATATTGATGGCAATTGTTATCATCCAAAAAGTTGAGAATCGTTCCGGGTGCATAGAGTGTTATAATAGAGAAATTGAGCAATAAAAAAGGGCAAATCGCTATTTGAAAACGCTTGCCCTTAAAAATAATATTGTCATATAGGTTTAGACAACCTGACCTTTAGTACCGATTGAAGGTGCATTGGTAATAGGAGACATATTGATTTTAGGGGCTAATTCTTCTCCGCGAATTATCTGGTCGAGTTCAGCACCGTCAAGGATTTCGCGTTCAAGAAGAATTTTGGAAGTTTTATGAAGCAAATCAATATTATCACGAAGTAATTGCTCTGATTGCGCCATAGACTCTGTGAGTATTCTCCGCACTTCATTATCAATCAAACGGGCAGTTTCCTCACTGTGGTCACGAGGTTGAGCTATTTCACGTCCTAAGAAGACCTCTTCGTGCTTATTTGCAAATGTGACAGGACCTATTACATCACTCATGCCCCATTCACATACCATTTTGCGGGCGAGTGTAGAAGCACGTTCCAAATCACTGCTAGCTCCTGTATTCATTTGTCCGAAAACGATTTTTTCGGCTGCTCGTCCCGCAAGAAGCGTTACAATTTGAGTTTCAATGAAATCTTTTGAATAAGTATGAGCATCTTCATTCGGAAGATAAGACGTAACTCCGAGAGCGCGACCACGAGGAATGATTGTTACTTTGTGAACAGGGTTGCTGTGCGGAAGAAGTTTTCCTGCGAGTGCGTGTCCCATTTCGTGGTACGCAGTCGTTTCTTTTTCTTTATCTGAAATCACCATACTCTTGCGTTCCACACCCATAAGAATTTTATCTTTAGCACTTTCAAAATCAAACATTGTAACTGTTTCGCCATTACGACGGGCAGCGAAAAGGGCAGCTTCATTTACTAAGTTTGCAAGGTCTGCCCCAGAAAGTCCGGGCGTTCCTCTAGCGATAATTTCAAGATTAACTTCCGAACTGAGAGGAATTGTTTTTGTATGAACTTTCAAAATACCTTCACGTCCTTTTACATCAGGGCGGTCAACCACTACCTGGCGGTCGAAACGTCCGGGACGAAGGAGAGCAGTATCAAGAACATCAGGGCGGTTGGTAGCAGCAATAATTATTACACCAAGGTTTTGTTCAAAGCCGTCCATTTCAACAAGTAATTGATTGAGTGTTTGCTCGCGTTCATCGTGTCCGCCACCTAAGCCGGCACCACGTGAACGCCCTACAGCATCAATTTCATCAATGAAAACAAGACATGGGGCACTGCGTTTTGCTTGGTCAAAAAGATCTCGAACGCGGCTTGCACCCACGCCGACAAACATCTCAACGAAGTCTGCACCGGATATAGAGAAAAAGGGAACGTTAGCTTCACCGGATACTGCTCGTGCAAGTAATGTTTTGCCGGTACCCGGAGGTCCGAGAAGGAGCACTCCGCGTGGAATTTTACCGCCGAGCTTTTGGAATTTGGCAGGTTCTTTCAGAAATTCAATTACTTCTTGCAGCTCATATTTTGCTTCGTCGCATCCGGCTACATCAGCGAATGTCTTACGGTTCACACCTGTTTCATTCAATAAGCGGGCACGCGATTTACCAAAAGAAAAAATACCTTTCGAGCCGCCATTTTGCATACGGCGCATCATAAAGAAAAACACACCGAAGATTAATGCCCAGGGAAGGATTGAATACATGAGCATTGTCCAAATATTTTCGCTATCCTTATAGCTCCATGTCATTCCTTTTGAAGCCCAAACTTCCTCAGTTTTCGAATCTACCACTCCGAGTTTTGTAGTAAATCCGGTTACGATTTCCTCACGTCCGCTACGATTCACTTTTACCGGCTCACGGAGAATTCCATGTAATTCAAAGTCGTTGAGTTGTGATTTTTCTATGACGGCAGAAGCAATCTTATTGTTGTTGAGAAAATACATATACTCAGTGTATGTAACAGGTCGTTCAGTATGTTCTTTGGTATTTAGAAAATTATAGAGTACGAATATTCCAATCACACCTACACCCCAGATCAAAAGTGATTTCAGTACTTTACTCATAGAGTCATTGTTGTTATTACCACCGGAGCCGAAATTGTTGTTAAATGGAGGTTTTGGAGATGGCTTTTTGTTGTTGGGAGAGCCGTCATTTTTCATTTCGTTCATGAGAAGTGTTTCCATAAGATGTATGAGTGTTATATCCGAAAATGTGTAGAAATTATACCATAACAATAGTAAAATGAAAGGATAATTGAAGAACGTTTTTTGTGTTAGCCGATAGTGATTTTTATAAATCCATCACACTAACAAGTGTTATGACGAATGAAGATTTGTGGAAATTGCTTTTGATTTGAAATTTTGCTCAAAAAAATAAAGATAACTCATAAATTTACAGGAGAATCACCCGGATAGAAGCCAAAGGCGAACCAATATTGATTCGCCTTTGTATAAAAATTCTATAGAAATCTAAATTTTGTGGAGATTATGCCTTTGCCCGAAGCAGATGCCAAACCTCAGCCAAAGTCAATCGTTTGCCATACGATAAAATACCGACTGTGAATATCTTTGAGGAAAGGTAAATAACTCCTGATATCGAAACAAGCATGACTGCAATTGAGATTAGAATTTCAGAGAGTTCTGGAGTTTGCACGGAAATACGAAATGTCATAATAGATGGAGTTAGAAACGGGATGTAGCTTAACACTTTTGCGAGTGTTCCATTAGGATTTTCCAGTAACGCCATGATAAACATAAAGGGCATTACCGATAGCATAATAACATAACCTGTAATGTTCTGAGCTTCTTGCTCTGTTGTGGCTGTAGAACCGATACCAATCATTAACGAAGCGTAAAAAAGATAGCCAAGTATAGCATACAGTAAAGTAATTGGAAGATGCGCCGTGATTGCAAGCCCTGAACCTAATTGTGATCCGGCTATAACAGCCAGCAACCCCCAAACTCCGCCTTGTACAAGTCCAAGCCCACCTAGACCGAGTAATTTTCCAAACATCAGTTCACGGGCAGAACAGGAAGAAAGTAAGACTTCCATTATTCTATTGCTCTTTTCTTCAAGTAAACTGCGAACAAGTGCTTGTCCTGTAGTAGTAATTAAGATAATAATAAGGAAAAGCGAGGCATAAGCACCCATAAATTGTGTTAAAAAATCGGATGCTTCTGTTTTCCCGTCTTTTGTAACTTTGATAAGATCTATATCCAAGGGCTTGCTGATTTCACGGTATTTACCTACATCCACATTGTTCTTGCGAAGCTGATCCTCGATAATAATCTTTTCAATCACATTTCCTATGCGTTCTATCTCTCTAACATTAGCAACATTCGGACTGTAGTAACTTAGTTTTCGTTCTTTATCTATCTTTGAAGGTACAATGAAAATTCCTACAAATTCTTCATTTAATACACGTTGCTTGTATTCTGTAATAATTTTATCAACATCAACTCCTGCAGCCGGAACAAGCTGGTATGTTGCCCTTCCATCTTTGAGTTTATATTTAGATGTTAAAGCGTCTTGAACAGATTTTGTAAGCTGACTTGTTCCGTCATAGATAGCAAATGTTTTAGATTCGTCGTTTTCTTTTGTTGCAAGCAAGGTAGGTATAATACTAAACGCGACTGTTATCAAAGGAGTAAGAAACAGTGCAACCAGAAACGCCTTTGTACGGACTTTCTCGGTAAATTCCCACCGAGCCACCATGAGTAGTTTAGATAATGTCATTAGTTCAATTCCTTTTGAGTTTGTGAAAGAAAATCAGATGACAGGTTCTCGGCACCGACAACAGAGGTAAATATCGAGAGAAGTGATGGGGCTGATTTGTCTAGATTTATAATTTGAATGTACGGGATAAGTTCTGCAATCAATTGATTGGTTGTATAGCCGTCCGCAAGCTCAATTTCCGCTTTTCCTTGCTCTACAACTGCTCTAAGAACACATGGTAAGTGGGGAATAAAACCACCGTCACCCTCAAATTCAACCGTCATTGTATTGTGAGTAAATTGCTGTTTGACTGATTCCAAAGTACCATTCAGGACTGCTTCGCCTTTGTTAATGAGGAGAATATCATCACAAATGGTTTCTGCACTTTCGAGTTGATGAGTACAGAAAATAATGGCTTTGCCTTGTTTGCGAAGTTCAAGTACAACTTCCTTGAAAAGAACTTGATTAAGCGGGTCTAAGCCCGAAAATGGTTCATCAAGAATTAGGAGGTCGGGATTATGGAGTACCGCCGCTATAAACTGAACTTTCTGTTGGTTTCCTTTAGATAATTCTTCTACTTTGCGTTTGCCCATTCCACCAAGATTGAACCGCTCCAGCCAGGGGTCAATCATTTTTCTTGCTGATGCAGGAGGAACTTGTTTAAGAGAAGCAAAGTAAAGGAGAGTATTCTCAATCGTACTTTTTTTATAGAGACCCCGTTCTTCGGGTAAATATCCGAGTACATTCTTGCTTTCTTCGGCTATTGGGTGATTATTCAGTGTTATAGTGCCGTTATCGGGTTGAATGATATTGAGAATCATCCGAATTGTAGTAGTTTTCCCTGCACCATTCGGACCTAAGATTCCACATATTCTTTTGTCATTGACAGCAAAAGAGAGGTCATTGACAGCAATAATACCACCTCGAAATGATTTTGACAAATTATTGACTACAAGCATAGAGCTTCCTAAAATTATGAATACAAGTTTTAGAACGTAATTTATATTTTTTGTAATTGATTATATGATTTACGTAAAGAGTTATCAAGAAAAGTTTTTTTAATGTAAAGTTGTGCAACAATATTTGAAATGTACAAAGGGCATAAAAATGTAGTGCAAGTGAATTTTTTTTTTGTGTCTTTGGCACATTACATAGAATTTACCCATACAGTCGAAAATAGTTGACGCATTATTCTCTGAAAGATACAGCAGAAACTTTTTGAATAAAGCAATGCTTCATTACAAATTTCGTAATCAATCATATCTCTATCTTCATTATGCACAGTACTAAATAACGTTCTCAATCCGAATGTAATTATGAAAATAAATGAAAAATGTTTCATTTTGTTAAAAAAATGTTAAATGCTAACCCTCACTTGAATTCAAATTACGTAATTTTGATCTTAAAAGTAAAGTGGTGAAGGTTGTGTGAATCATTATAGGTGAAACAGCATAATGGAATGTGTATTTATACCGGAATTTAGCAGTGCATCAGAACAACTTATTATAAAGGGTGAAGAGTTCCGGCATTTATGGGCACTTCGTTTGCGTGAAGGAGAGTTGGTAATGCTGACGAATGGTGAGGGTATCTGCGGTATTGCTCGTATACATAGAGTTTCAAAGAATGAGGCAGAAGTATCAATTATTGAAATTTTACCGGATTATGGTGAAAACAAAGTAAGAGTTGGTTTAGCAGTAGGCATCTTAGATAGCCGCGAACGAATGGAATTTGCATTGGAAAAATCGGTGGAACTTGGAGTAACAGATTTTTATCCGATTACCTGTGAATTCTCACAAAAACAAACTGTATCTACCGAACGACTTCAAAGTAAGGCAATTGCTGCAATGAAACAGTGCAAACGTTCGCGACTTCCAACTATTCATAATCCGATGTCAGTAAAACAATTGTTAGAAAACACTTCTGAGTGGGAGAAAGTAATTATCGGAGATACGAACGGCATTCAGATATCAAATACTGTTGGAAAAAAATCAACACTTGTGGTAATAGGTACCGAAGGCGGGTTTTCACCTAAAGAGCTGGTTTATCTAAAAGAAGATCCGAGAACTATCCTCATTTCACTAGGCAATCGTAGGTTACGAGCAGAAACTGCATCAATAGTTGCACTCAGTCTATTGATTTAAATCAATTTATTCTTGTGTTCAATAAAAATTTTGTTTACTAAGTATTGCAATTGTAAATTTGCACAAAATCAATGTTTACATAAAATCAATGAGTTTCACAATAATTTCAGAAGAAATATGATGAAAAAATTAATACTTGGCTGTTTTGTTATGCTTGCTCCATTGATGACGAGCGCGCAAGGGATGATAGACGGTTTTATGCGTGGGGCAGGGAAGGGTGTGGTTGCTCTTTCCTATTCTACCGAGAGCTACGATGATTTTTATAAAGGGACTAATCTTGTTTCCGAGCCGAATTTAGGAACTATCAACACCCAAAGTATATGTTTATTTGCCGCAGTCGGTTTGATGGATCAATTGGACATAATTGCGTCACTCCCATATGTTACTACTTCGGCCGGTCAGGGGTATTGGTCAAATCAATCGGCAATGCAAGATGGTGCTATATCTCTCAAATGGAGACCTCTCCAAATAAAGCTGGAAAATATCGGAACGGTTTCCGGGATTGTTGCTGCCGGAATTACAACACCTTTTTCAAATTATGTAGCAGATGCCCCAGTAGCTATCGGGCATCAATTTACAAGCGGGGATGTACGTATTCTCGGTAATTTTATGACCGAGTTTGGTTTGTTTGCTTCTGTTCAGGCAGGATACATTCGCCGAGGAGATGTTCCTCTCGATCACGTGAAATTAGATGGCAGTACGAAAACCAACGTTCCTGATGCTCTAGATATTTCGGCAAAAATCGGATATGGTACGAGCGAGTTTTACTTGGATGCATGGTATCAAAGCCAAACAGCCAGAGGCGGAACGAATATAGGTCAGACTGATGCATCGTTCCCTTCAAATGGAATTTCATTCTCAAGAATAGGTATTACCGGATACTATCCGCTACCAATATGGAATAAGCAATTAGGTGTTAGTATCGGTGGGGCAAGTACGCTTGATGGTCGTAATGTCGGTAAATCCACTCGGATATCGGTAGGTGTAGTTTATGGCTTAACTCTTTGGGAATAAAAATATTACTACATCTTTTACTTAACAAATCAAAATTTAGGGACTACCATGAAATTTAATAATTTTTTTCGGTCTTCATTATTGGCAAGTGTAATTGCTCTAACTACGTTAAATAGTTGTAGAGAAGAAATATCTGCTCCTGAGTATTCTGCATTACTTCCCGTAAGTAATGACACAACAGGCGGTTCATGGAAAACATATCTTATCGCTTCAACCGATGAGGTAAACCTTCCGGCTGCAACTGCAACTACATCTACTGAATATCAAGCTGAACTTGCTTCGATGAAAACATCTATGTCGTCGCGAACTGCCGATCAATTGAAAGATGCCAAATATTGGGCTTCGGGGGCAGTACTCAGATGGAATCAAATAGCCCGAGCACTTGTAGCTAAGTACAATGTTGCTCCTGTGGCAGTAATAGATACTGCGGGCAAAACCTCCTATCCTGTTAAAAACATCCCATTTGCAAATCCTCCGATTGCTTCACGGATTTATTCCTATCTCAGTGTGGCGCAATATGATGCGTTGGTAGCTACTTGGAATTTGAAGTACAAAGTGAACCGTCCTGCTCCAAAGTTTGTAGATAATTCAATTACAACCGCTCTCGACGTACCGAATATCCCTTCATTTCCCTCTGAACACTCGGCTATCGCAGCTGTATCGTGCGAGGTTCTCGCGTTTTTCTTTCCGGCTGAAAAGGACTATTTAGTAAGTTTGGCAATGCGCCATGAAGAATCCCGTATTCGTATTGGTGCGAATGTAATGAGCGATATTACTGCCGGAGACTCACTTGGTAAGTTCATTTCAGCGAAAGCAATTGCTCGTGCTAAAACTGACAATGCAGGAAATGCCGCAAAGGAAGATACAGTACGTTATCCCCATCGTTCAAATAGTTGGGTAGCCATTGAAATTCCAATTGCCGGTGCAACTTTGCGTCCGGGTATGTTGCCGTCTTGGGGTAAAGTAAAGACATGGGCAGTTCCAAATGTTGATTTAGAAAGACCAATTGCACCGCCTACTCTCGACTCAAAAGAATTCAAAGACGCACTTGCAGAAGTTAAAAGCATCTCGGACGATCGTAGCCGAGACCAGTGGCGTATTGCTGATTATTGGGCTGACGGAGCTAATACGTTCACTCCGCCGGGCAAATGGAATTATATAGCAGAAGGGCTTATTCGCAAAAACAATATGAACGAGCTTCGCGCTGCTCGTACACTTGCCCTGATGAATATGTCAATTATGGATGCCGGTATTTGCTGTTGGGATGTAAAATATTATTTCTATTTTCCACGCCCTTCACAAATGGATCCGTCTATTAAAACTGCAACAGGTGTACCCAATTTCCCATCTTATACATCAGGTCATGCTACGTTTAGTGGGGCTGCAAGTACAGTACTTGGGTATATTTTTCCGACCGAAGCCGCATCTCTCAGCGCACAGAGCGAAGAAGCCGCATTATCGAGATTGCTTGGCGGAATTCACTACCGTTTTGATAATGAAATCGGCTTGAAATGTGGGAAAAATATAGGTAATTACGCAGTTAATCTCGGGCGTGCCGACGGAGCACCATAATATGTTGTAAATAATATATATTCAAATGGGATGAAGAAATCTGAAAGGTCTTCATCCCATTTTTACAAGTACTGTTTCATAATCTTTATTATTGATGTATATGAGAAACAAACTATTGTTTTTTCTAGGTGTTATCTTCCTATTAGCTGTAGAATTCTTCAGGGTTTATCTCATCATGCCTCTGCCCGGAAGCCAGCAATCGAGCATGGTAGGACTTGCATATTTTATTGATGAATATATTTGGGTATTACGGATAATAGGTGTTTTATTACTCATCCCTTTTTTTAAAAAAGATTTTAAAAAAACTAAAATTTGGGCGAAAATACTCTATATATTGCCACTGGTCATTTATGGATTTTTGTTCTACGCGTGTAATTTTGTAATGTTGGCTGAAAAGATGTTTTTGGTTGTGAATAATAAACTTATGTTCACCTCCGCTCAAAATAAAGTGGCTGATGACAGATTGATTATCGGGGTGAATTACAAAGGGGAAGCTCGAGCATATCCAATCGGAATTATCGGCTATCACCACCAAGTAACAGATACTATCAAAGGTGACCCGATATTTGTTACATACTGTACTGTATGCCGTACCGGACGTGTATATAGTCCGGTTATAAACGGAAAAGCAGAAGAGTTCAGACTGGTGGGTATGGACAGGTTTAATGCAATGTTTGAAGATAAAACCACAAAAAGTTGGTGGCAGCAAGCTACGGGTATAGCTGTTGCAGGACCGTTGAAAGGTAGTCAAATGAACGAAATATTCTCATCACAGATGAAACTTTCTGAGTGGATTACATTATATCCGAATACACTTGTATTGCAGCCCGATGATGAGTTTCAACCTCAATATGAACAATTGAAGAATTACGATACCGGTAAAGGAAGAAGCAATTTAACAAGCAAGGAGACTGCAAAATGGCAACGTAAGTCATGGGTAGTAGGTGTAATAACACCATCAAAGACAATAGCTGTAGATTGGAATATGCTTCAAAAAAACAAGTTTGTCACAGATTATGATTTCTCACTTGTTTTATTGAGTGACAGTAGTGGTTTTTACGCGTTCAATAATAAATTTGAAAAACAATCTCTAACGTTTAGCTTCGATGCATCAACAGGAGTTTTGACTGATTCACAAACCCAATCGAAATGGAATTCATTAGGTGAATGCATCGAAGGCGTGCAGCTTGGCAAATCACTTCAAAAATTACCGGCGTATCAAGAGTTTTGGCATTCATGGCAAACATTCCACCCGGATACCAAGAGATTTGGCGAGCAGCAGTAAAATGTAGTTTTGTAACTATAACATTCTTACTGAGATATTAATTCAGCCCTTCCAATATAAAGAAATATTGGAAGGGCATTTTTGTGATTTTAAACAGAGTGTTTTTTGTATTTTTGCGGAACTCAATTATTGAATATATGGCATTCACCCGCCTAATCCCATTACAACAATGAAACTATTATTCTTAATCCTTTTATGGACAGCTACATTGTCACCAACGGCAATGGCTGCCTTTGTATTCGATGAACCGATGCCTCCTCCGGATTCGGTTCAGCTTATCGCACCTCTGAATAGAGCATTGGATATAGTTACTGCTAATAATTTTTTAGAATGGTCGCCATCGGCAAATGCACTATCGTATAGGTTACTCCTTACGACTGATGAAGAGGGTACAGATACGGTATTATATGAAGGAAATCTCGGTACTACTTTTTATATCTTGCCGACACTTGAAGAAAACACAATATATTACTGGAAAGTGAGAGCAGAAAATAGCGGGGGAGTAAGTGTTTGGTCAGAATTACGTCAATTCAGAACTGCCATTCCCGATGGTGAAGCACTTGTTATTACGATAAGCGACATTGACTCACTCGTTGGATACGTATCACTCAATACACAAACTACGTGGAACGGAAATTTTTATTATTCTAAGGTAAAGTCATTAAGCAAAGACGGTAATGCGGTCTTTACAGAACAGGATTTCCCATCCCTCTTTGCTCAAGATTTCATGGTGCGTAGGATAGATTTGATAGGGCAGGACGGTAAAACGCTTGTTGGTCATTTGTCGGTTGATTATCTCTTTACTGCAGGGTATCCGCGTAGCCCTCGTAAAGATGTTGTGGCTTATTTGTACAAGAATGGTCAAATTTCACCGGAAAAGTACCCGTCTTGGAAATATTATACTTCAACCGAGGTTCCTATTGTGGGCATGATTCCTCCATCCAATCGCTTACAGTCAGTGCGTTCAGCTACCGCACTACCGATTGTGTTAGTAAATGGTTTGGGTGGTAGTGACTGGGGTGAAACATCAAAGCAATTATTTCCATATAATATTGATGCATGGCAATTTTTGTATGCTCAAACAGCACCTATTGACAGTAGTGCAGTTCTCTTGACCCAAGCGGTAAATATCATTGCCGGTTTATATGGTACTCGTGTAGGTATTGCTGCACATAGTTCGGGAGGATTAGTAGCACGTGCTATGATTCAAGGTGACGATTATAAAGAGAATGTTAACAAAGTATTGATGCTGGGGACGCCTAATTTCGGTTCGTATCTCTGCTATAAACGCGTGTATTCGGATGAATTGAATGGAGTAGGTAATCAATTTGTTCAAGGTCTTGATAAGAATTCACCACTGCTAGCTGAATTATCTCCTGCAAGTTCATTCTTATTCAGACTGAATTCACAAGTACCAAAAAACTTGTATCCAAATTCTGAAATCAATAAAACATACTTGAGCATTGCCGGAACTATACCAATGCCGCTAGGAGTATTTCATAATGAAACGGCTGCGGAAGAAGATGGTGTTGTTTCGGTTGCAGGTGCAGGATTGATGAGATGGGATATACCGTTTGCGACTGTGAGTTTGGCTCATGCCCCGATTAATTCAGAAGATACTTCTAAAAATTTGCTTCGCAATTCCAATGAGTTAATTCGCGGTTTTTTTAGTATTGAGTATTCACCGACTGTGCTCCCATTACAATTTGAACTGGCAGTGGATGGTTTCTGGCTGCGCTGGAACTATACAATAAAGTCCGATAGTCGTTTTCTCCCGGGCAAATCTATCATGGAAGTTTCTCTGCCTGATATTCAGGAAAGTGGATTCACAGTGTTTACAAATGCGCTTACATCTTCGATTACAGTAGCCAGAAAATCTTACAGCTATAACTCAGAGCCGCTTTCACTTCTCAATATCCCTGAAACTAATAATTATTTTGCAGCATATACAATCGGCAATGAAGGGGTAGGTCTTTTGATGTCAAGTTCACCACAAACAGTTCGACTAGCAGATTGGATAATGGTTGCTAACGGTCGTTCGATATATCAAGAGCGAATCTTACCGATTTCATGTACCCCTTCTCAGTTGGAATTTATCCCGCTTGAAACGACGATGAAGATTCTTTCGCTTCGCTCCCCGATTATGAAATCGTGGTTTTTGGGAGTAGAGCGGCGTCAGGAAATTCAATTGACATCTAAAGTGAGCGACACGCTCTTTTTTGATGTTGATACCTATATGGATACAATGGTCGTCGCAAGATTTTTACCAAAGGATACTCTTGTGGGATTTCAAGCAGTTCCGGGAGGAACACAATCGGTGAATATGTTTCGATTAATTGCACCAAACGGAATGGTAATTAATACTGATATATCCCCTACAACACCATTTTTACCATATTCTGCAATCGGCTATGAAAACTTTTCTGAGGATAATGTATCCTATTATTTCATGGCACAGCCACAGCCCGGACGTTGGAAAATCATATCAGATAAAAACCTAAAAGCTCAATTTGTACAATCTTATTTGAGTGAGGTTGCAGTAAGGATTGCTATAAACGACTCGTTGTATAAGCCAAACGATACTGTTCCGTTTCGAGTTTTACTTCCTAAGTTTTTTTATGCAAACCCTAAATTAAAAGTGCGGATTTTTGCTCCGGACGGCGATAGTATCGGAACTGAAATAAATCTTAGACAAAACGATACATCAGCATATGAATTTAGCGGGGTATTCTATCCATCAGCTAATGGCGTATATCGAATATCAGCTGATTTTAGCTGTAATTTTCCTGCAGGGGCAATTCGCCGAACTGTATCGAGAAATATTGAGATAATAGATGCTTTGCCAAATATTCCAAAACTAATTTTACCGGCAAACAATGATACAAATGTGACTTTAAATACGATTCTGCTATGGGGGAATGATAGTAGGGCAAAATCATATCAAATACAGTTTTCTGACAAACAGAAATTCACTGAATTGATTTCTGATACGATTGTAACGGATGCACCACTTCTACAATTGCCGAAACTCAAGTCAATTACAAACTATTATTGGCGGGTTCGAGCAAATAATCGCCGAGGGTGGACACCATGGTCAGAGGCGTTTACATTCCGTACAGGCGTTACTTCAATTTCAACTCCACTTCTCAATAATCCTGCTAATGGAACAGTTACAATTCAGCAGAATATCGAGCTGACATGGCATCAATCGTTCAGAGCGAAAGTATATAGAGTGCAGATTTCGCGTGATTCGCTATTTAAAACATCCATTATGTACGATTCATTCAAATCGGATGCCTCCCTTCCTTTTGTAATGCAAAGTAATACAAAATACTATTGGCGGGTAAAGGCAATCGGAGCAGATAAAAGTGAAAGTGAGTGGTCGCAAGTATGGAATTTTAAACGGCTTTTGCCATCTCCAACGCCGATATCACCGGAAGACAAGGCAGTTAATTTGCCGTTGAATATCAGATTGAAATGGTATTCGCCTGATCTATCGCTTCGTTTTCAAGTAGAGATTTCAACCAAGCAGGATTTTTCAGATATAGTGTTTAATCAAACGACACTGGGTGATACAATCATTTATGCATCTCTTCCATCCAACTATACTACATTCTATTGGCGTGTGAAGTGGCTCTTTAAAGATGGTTCTGAAAGTGCGTGGTCGGATGTATGGTCATTCACAACTATGCTTGCTCAACCGCGATTGGATTCACCCGGAAACAAAGTAACGGGTGTAAACCTTAATCCCACACTTACGTGGAATTCAGTACCCGGAGGTTTGTATTATCATCTTCAATTAGCAAAAGATGTAGAATTTGCACAAAAAGTATTTGAGGATTCATTATTACTGGTGATTGCGAAGCCACTTAAAGAATTACCTCCACTCACAGAATTTTTCTGGCGTGTACGTACACGAACAACGGTTGGTGTGAGTGAGTGGTCGGAAATATGGAGTTTCAAAACGGGTGAAGCTGCTACAGGCATTGATGAAAATCGTGGAGATGGTATTGCTATTCACATTGCACCACAACCGGCGTCAGGTATATCGTTCATGGAATTAGAGTTGCCTGAGACCTCAGAAGTATCAATACATATTGTAGATTTACTTGGTATGGTTGTTCAAGAAATGAACGGTAGCATTATGGTAGCAGGCAACCATACGATTCCGATTGTTTTGCCGTCGAGAGGTGTGTACTCATGTCGGGTGACTATTGGCATGAAGGTAATCACTACGTCAATCGTGTATTAAAATTCTGGATGAAATGAATTTCATCAGATTTAGAGTTAGTAAGAGGACAACATAAATTGAAGTACACATATAGCTGTCATTCTGAAGGAGTCTTCGACTGAAGAATCTCCGCAAGGAACTACAAAAACAGGACGTAACAGCATACGGAGATTTTTCACTAACGTTCAGAATGACAGGAAATATAAAATTAAAATTAATCTGCACTACTACTTTACAGAGCAATTTGTGTACTTCTTGAGAAACCACTAAACTGAGATTCTTCGATCTAAGAAGCCCACTGAATGACCATTATACGTAAAGATGTTATATACTGTCATCTATGATATGAAGTAACCGTCAGTCACAAAATTCCTCAAACAGACTGCATACCTCTCCCAAAATCATTGCAGTTGCACCCCATAATTTTGTGGTTGGATGAATATCAAAATAAGGAGCATCAATAATTAGTCCGTTGCGTTCTAATTGAGTGATTTTCACATTGTTTTTATTCACAAGAGCAGTTATTTCGGTGAAAAACACCTCTTCAACTTCTTCCTGCTGAACTTGAATATCAGTCGGGTGCTCATTACAATATCCGATTATAGGATAGATTAATGAATTAGATGGAGGAACATATAATTTTGTAATTGAACCGATAATCGTAATATTCTCAGGATGAATACCGACTTCTTCTTGTGTTTCTCTGAGCGCAGTTTCTTGAGGTAATTCGTTGTCTTCACACCGCCCGCCGGGAAAACTAATTTGCCCTTTGTGAGTAGAAAGGTTGTTGCTGCGGAGAGTAAAGAGGATTTCAGGTTGATGATTGATTGATGGAGTGAGAAGACACAGAATTGCGCTTCTTCGGGCATGATCCGGCGGCTCTTTCAGGGGATGGTATTTCAGTCCCGTCACTTCCGGCATCATTGTAGCTTGCGCATAAACACCGGGGAGAGGTAATTGTAACCGATTCTTGAGAAATTCAATAAATTGACTAAACGGCTGATTCATCACAGATATTCATAGAAAGTGTACTACTGTTTCTTGGCTATTTTTTCAGGATTTTGCTCTACAAATTGCTTCCACGACTTAGCTCGTGAACGAGGAGCATTCGCCTTTAGTGCATGGCAGATTGCAACTGCGAGGGCATCGGTAGCATCGAAGAAATCAGGTGTCTCTTCAATGTCAAGCATCGTTTTAACCATGAATTGAACTTGCTCTTTGCTGGCATTACCATTGCCTGTAACAGCCCGCTTCACCTCTTTTGCAGAATATTCATTCACCGGAATTTGCTTGAGGGTGGCAGCTAACATTCCTGCTGCTCTTGCATGGGAGAGTTTGGCGAGTGATTGTGCGTTCTTAGCAAAAAAAACCGATTCAATAACTGCTTCGTCAGGATGAGCGCGGTCAATAACACTTCCAATACGATTAAAAATTGCTTCTAACCGACGGGGAAGTTCTGAGTGTTGCTTCTTTGCCTCTACCACTCCATACTCAATCAAGGTTATTTTCTTATTTATAATCTCGACCACCCCATAGCCACACACAATACTTCCGGGGTCAATGCCTAATATTCGCATGGAGTTTCTTTATTTTTGTTGTGATTTGGAGGTTACTTCTTTGAGGGCATCCGCCAAGCTGAAATCCGCTAGGCAAGCACCAAGTTCATTTTCAGTTTGTTTATATATTCCTACACTGTTGCCGTTGAAGATAAATGCAAATGCGAGCCGTTCGTTATCACGAGTATTCACGTAACCGGCAAGTGCGCTTGCATTACGAAGTGTTCCCGTTTTTGCATGAAGGTTACGTTCAGCGGGAGTACCCTTCATGCGTTTCTTGAGTGTTCCATCTACTCCTGCAAGTGCAAAAGAGTATTGAAATTCCAAAAAGAATGGCAATTCTGCTGCTTTGGTCAGCAAGCCAACCTCTGTATTCGCAGAAAATAAATTACGACGACACAAACCTGAGCCATCATTAATACACAGTCCTTCCGTAGAAATTCCTTCCTTTTCAAGTGCTCGTGTAATTGTCTCGATAGATTTTTTTGCAGTTTCTTTTTGCCCGCCTGCTGCTGCCCCAACCATTTTGAAAATGTGCTCAGCAAGGAAATTATCGCTATTCTTATTGAGCAGACTGATAATTTCGGCAATCGGTCGTTTAAATTCTGCAATAAGTTGAGCGGACTGAGGTTTAGCTTGAACGGCAGTGCCTCCTACCACATCAACTCCTCCTGATTCAAGCCGGTTACGGAGTGTTCCGGCTGCTGCTAGTTCCGGTTTTTTAATCACAAAATAACTTGTGTGGAGTCCTCCGCGACTAACCGAACCTCTTGCAACGAATTGCTGACCTCCATTTGGAAGTGTTTGGCAATTTACAGTAAAAGCCGGAGCACGGCGAGTTTTAGTGCGTTTTCTGCCACGAGGTGCAGGTGGAGCATCACCTCTATTATAAATATCTTCGTTAGGATTATAGATTGAATTGAAAAGCATTGCTCTGCCTTTTATACGAGTTTGCTTCTTTACAAGTGGCTTTTTTTGAATAATTATGGATTTCTTGCCTGTATGTTTAGGAGTAATCTTATTCGGCAGATGTTTCTTTGCAGCAATCTTTTTGACCGGAACAGCTACTTGTGCAGAACTGACTATTCTAAACGCATCAGATGGCGGAAGTGTTTGAACATTAGGTGGATTGCCCGGACTAGCCATCACGGTAACAGTATTACGGTTTATACCGAGCGCAGTAATTGGCGGCATTGCTTCTACAACATCGCGATCACCACTATATATATGTCGCTCAGTCAGATTGTCGAAATACGTACCGTCGCCGAATATTGTTCCTGTGATTTTCTTTATACCTTTTTTTGAAATTTGGTCTGCCAGTTCTTCGATGTCGGTTGTAGTGAGAAGAGCATCTCCATGCCCTACAAGATAAAGATTACCGTTTATGACACCGTTTTGTATAGGGGCATCGCTATAAACACTGGTGGGAACCTGGTAGCTGTCGCCTAAGGTTGCAAAAGCTGCAAACGTAGAGAAGAGTTTTGTAGTAGACGCAGGGGTAAGTGGGGCATATGGATTTCTTTCGAAATACGTTTTACGAGAATCCATCGAAAACACTTTGAGTGAATTTTTTGCACCTACACCGAGTTTTGCACTTGCGAGAATTTGTCCTAAACGAGCTTGAAGAATTGCAATTGCAGCTGTGCTGTCACGACTTGTGTATCGCTGGGACTGTTGTTCAGATGCATTAATTTTAGGTGCAGAATCCGGTTGAGAACTGCCTGCAACAGCATTCACCAACAGTACAATAACCACGTGCCGAGCAAGTTTCAGCATACCTTAATTCTCCATGTGTATTCAAAATAGAACAGGCGGGGTAGAATTCGCCAGCAGAGCTGCTTTCTGACAGAGCGAGTTGATTTCTTCTGCAAAAATACAGCTAAATCTATAAACCATACCTATTCCAATCTCTAATTATTTCCCGACTCTAAGAGTTGCGCCTGCCGAATGGCTCGAAAATTCAGGAGCATACATTGATTGAATTGTAGAAATTCCTGTCGAAAATGAACCGTCGTGAGTAACTCTCAAGGGGTATTCGATTGAGTAAATTCCTTTAGGCATCCACCCGATAAAGAAGTTCATTGAAGCGTCTCTGGGTGACTGATAATACCCCAAACCGTCCTGCCATTTGTATGCCGAAAGTTGCGTTAGTTGTTCAAATCCTGACCCACGCATATCTTTCAGGTGAATGTATTCCATGTCACGGTCTGTCCTTAATTCGAGTTTAATGACGATGACATCACCGACTTTGAGAGGAGCATCAGGGCTTATCTGTGTTAGTTCAAATCCGTTATTAGTAGTTGTGCGCCGGTATATCTTTCTTCCAAGAAATAATGGGGACGTGTGCGGTGTGATTTTGTCCAATTGCTCATAATATTGCCAGTACATTCCACCCCAAGCAATTCCTTTGGATAACTTCGAGAGGGTAATATCACCCATCGCCGGAGTGATTGTGCTTGAGTTCCACGAAGTTTTGAAATAACCCGTACCTGCTTCCGGTTTTGCATCATCTATTTTGCTTATGTCAAGTACTTTCCCGCCGATTGTAATTGCAACCTGTTCGTTTGATTCCAGCCAGTCTGCTCCTTGTCGCAGGAGGGCATAGCACGCATCGGCTGTTGCTTTGGTAGTTTTCCAGTCTTGAACTTGCTTCTGTTTCAAAAGCCACACTTTCATTTGTTCTACCGATTTACTGTCGCCTGTGACATCGTCGAATGCTTCAATCAGTAGTGCCTGTGTTTCGATAGGGGCATTATACCACATCCATCCGGCTTCATTTTCTTTCCAGTACATTCCAAGTTCTTCATTTCGGAGTGCGCGTTCATTGAATGAAACAATAATCACTTTAGCAGTTGATTTTTCACCAAAACGGTGAAGAGCCAGTGCAGTCATTGCCTGGTTCATCAGTCCTTTATTCTGCCAATGTGCATCAGCTTGTTCCATCCAGAATTCGAATGCTTCCGAATATTGCTTATCCACTTTTGTATCAGTGAAAAAGCTTCGGGCATAGAGATACTGGATTGATGTATAATTATTATAATCATTCTTTTTTGAAAAGTCTTTCAACGATTTCAATCTCTGATATTCTTGATTCATCGCTCTGTCAGAATATTGCAGGGCGTTTAATACTATTCTTTGAATAGTTGAATTGTCATTTTTAATTCCTAACACATCTAAATGTCCGAACCCTGCGAGTATATAGTTGGTGATAAAACTGCTTTCGGTCATTTCGCTGAACCATGAAAAACCACCGCTTGGCTGTTGCATTGCAGCTAGCTTTTCGAGGGTGCGTTCCTGTTCATCCGAAAGGCGGTTCAGGTCGAAAAGCAGTGCTACACGTTTCTTGCGTTCTGTTTCATCTTGCCCTTGCATCACCCAAGGGGTTTCTTCCAATAGCAATGATTTGAGTTCTTGATTTTTCTCTAAATTCGAGGCAAGAGCATCTGGACTTTCTTTCCATCGGTCGAAAATTTGTTTGATACGCGGTTTGGAATTTACCAAAAAAGAGGCGATACTATTTGCATAGAATCTATTAAAGGTTTGCTCACTGCATTCGTGTGGGAATTCCATAAGCATTGGAAGTGCCTGCACTGCATACCAAGCAGGATTGCTTGTCATTTCGAGTGTCAGTTTATGATTGCGGAGCGTAGGGGATTTGCCGGACTCTTTGAGCTTTGCAAACTCAAAACTTTTCGTTGTCGGCGTTCCGGTTGGATTGCTTATCCAAAGCGGAAGTGTTTCCGTTACAAGCATTCTATTCGGAAGAACCGGAAGCGGGGCTTCCTCACCGTCAGAAAAATCACCTGATTTTGCAGTAATACGATAGACGACTGCTTGGTACGAATCGGGAATAATTATTTTCCAAGAAATACTCACTGCTGATGTTTGCGAAGCAGTAAAAGACTGCCGTGCTTGACTGTTCAATCCAAATTCCGCACTGACGGGTTTCATAGTATAGGCATCCAAAAGCGTAAGTTCTACCGCTCCTGTTAATGAAGCATCAGTAAGATTTGTAATTTTTACCGGTAGAGTAATGGTATCACCCGCTCGAAGGAAACGCGGCATATTTGGTTCAATCATCAAGTCTTTTTGGGTAACAACACTTCGTTCTATTTTACCTGTTTGCATATCAGGGGTATGGGCAAAGGCGGTCATCTTCCAGCGGGTGAGTGCTTCAGGGATAGTAAAATCCAGTATAACCGAACCACTGGTGTCTGTAAGAAGCTTTGGGAAAAAGAAAGCGGTTTCGTTGAAGTTTGTTCTGGTCTTTACGGATTGGAGGTCTTCTTTATATGTTCTGGAGGTATCTTTTTGAGTTTGAACTTTTGCACTGCCATAACCCATTATCAATCTATTCGATTCTTTCTTTGCAGAAGATTTGCTCGCTCCGGGGTTTAATGAATTTGCTGCATCAGTATCATTCAAATCAGAATTTGGATAAGTTCCACTTAGCTCGCCTTGTGTAGGTGCACTGCTTGGACTTAATCTTTCAGAGTAATTGAACCTTCCGGCTGAATTAACCAAATTACCTATTATTGAAAGATTAATGCTACTATATGAAACGTCGTGCATCGGAAGAAAAATATTCCAACTATTGTTAAAGATAGAAACAGAGGCAGTGGCTGTCCTAAACGAATTATCCTTAATTCTGATATTATTATAAAAACGCTGCCAACCAAAGTATTCCCAATTATTCGGAGTAATTGCATCGAGTGAACCGTCGTAAAGCCGAGCAACCATTTCTGCAACCGGTGCTTTCCCGTCATGGTTTTTTATAGTCAGCCGCCAGCGTTCTTTCGCACCGGGAGCGAGCTTGTCGCGGAATGTAGCTGTTTCGATTTTCAGGTCTTTATTGCTCCACGGGACTTTTATATTGATATGGGTGGAGTACATTCTGCCATCACGCACCATTGTAAGGTTTACACTAAAGCCACCTCGATGTTTTTCTTCAATTGGAATTGAAAAATATCGCAGTTCATCAGAGAATTCCAGCAGCTTTTCTTCAATAATTTCGCCTCGATATTCTTCTTGATAAAGAACAGAAGCAGATTTGAAACTTGTTCCATAGATAAACGATGCGTTCTGACCCGGCTGACAGTTAATTGTGAGCGGAATATAGCTCACAGGAAATCTCACAGGAGGTTTTAAAGAAGTGGAATCATTTATGATGATATGTTTTACTACTTCAATCGGCACACCTGATACATCCACGGCTGATATTGTTACACGGTACATTCCGGGGTTAAGTTTTTTACCTGTTCCTGTTACTAATCGCCCGTTAGTGTCTGTTTGAAATTCTTTCGATTCCACAGTATATGCCGCACTCCATGATTGCGGCATATTGTCACCCTTGTAGCTCTCATTGGGGAATGCAGAAATAAATTCTCCTTTCGGAATCAAGTATTGGTCGGGTACAGGTAAGTGTCGAACTCTTAGGATTTCGGAGCGTTCGGGCTGCTTAAGCTCTTGAATTAACAGGGTACCTCGAGCAGTAATAGGTGAACTGTTAATATTTCGAGAGGTAATGAAAATATTGCCGGAGAGATTATCAATAATATCCTGCATATTTGATGTTTCAATCTCATTGTCCATAAAGAGTCTCTTCGTTTCTTTATTCGCTATGGAAAGGTCTAATTCAAGCGAAACATACCCTGCTGAAATTACAGTTTTAGAACTGTGTGTTTCACCGTTTATATCGGTAACATCAGCAGAAATAGAATAGGAGAAAACCGGCAGTGTTTTTTTATCAATGCTTTTGTCAGGCAATGCAGGGAACTTCACGGTGAATTCTCCGATTGCATTTGTTTCGGTTGTTCCGTGTGTGATTTCCTTTTCGGGGCTATTTCTAGGGAAAATTCCCCATTTATAATAGGGATAGCGGACAGTGCGAGTAACGCGGTATTGAACAGTAGCTCCGCCAATATTTGTTCCGGCAAACCCAACTGCTTTACCCGTGGCAAGAACTTGCTCACCAAGCAGGATATTCCCTTGGACAGGGTTGAAGTTCACTTCAAATTTGGGTCGTTTGTATTCTTCAACTCTGATAGATTGGTTACCTGATTCATTTCGTATGGACATACGCCCTGTTAGCCCACTACTTGGAGCAATGAACGAGCCTGAGAACGAGCCAAACTCATTGGTGCGGAGGTCGAGTTTTGCAACTTCTTTATGATTAGTATTATAAAAATAGACCGTTGTTTTCTCGTTTTTCAAGACTTGATTAAGTGCCTGCTCATTGTTAGTCTCGTATATAATTCCTTTGAAGTAAATAGTTTGTCCGGGACGATATAGTTCTCGGTCTGTGAAAAAGAGTGTGCGGTTATGGTCTTGTTCGGGCTGTCGGTCGTAGAGATAGAAATTATCATTACTAGAGAAAAAGTCTTTATCTAATGATAAATCCACTCTGAAACTCTTTTCGGTAATTGAGCGGGATTTAAGTGTGAAAGTTCCATTCTCGTCAGTTTTCTTAGTAACTTCAAGAGTTTCATCAGATGTTCTGTTTCTATAGTCATAGCTTACAGAGTACATTTTAGCAGTAACGTCTTTAATAGGTTTTCCTGTTTGAGCATCATGTACATAAAACTTCATACCTCCGTCTTTTAATTGCATATTTTGTAATGAAAGGCGCGTAACTGTCAGCGCAGTGTATGCAATAGCACTGTTACTTATTGAAAAATCCTCACTTGGGCTAACGATGAGAATATACTCACCAAGTGGCAGCGAAGGGGAGCGAACATCTACAGTATGGGTTTTGTAATCAGAACTTACCGGCAGTGTTTGTTCCCATTTTTCGAGAACTGGGAGAGCAAGCAGTTTTTTAATCCTGTCTTTTTCAACATCTCCCGATACATTAATAAATCGTCTGTTTGTCGAAGGAATTGAATTGTCCTTTTTAACAATTCTGAAATACAGTTTTGTTAGATTGCGCGATGTAACCGTACTGATAAATGGTTTGTCGGGCAATAGTATTTTCTCGACAGTAATAGTCAGTTCTTTTTGTAGAATTTGACTTTGTAGTGCCTTGCAATTTATAGCTCCTCTAGAACTTGGGTAACGTTTTATTGCTGCATTGCAAAGCTCCATTGCTCGAACGTAATGCTCCTGATTAAACTCCTCTTGAGCTATAGAATAGGTTGCTTGTGTGGTGGCAGGAAAAGATTGGAATTGCTCTGCAATCTTTTCTAGGGATTTTGTAAAAACTGAATCTTTATCTTCGTGTGCCGTGATTGACCGAGCAAATTGTAAACGGAGAATATCGGCATCAATAAGAGCATCGGGTTGTTTATCCGAACTGTGAAACCTAAGCAGTTCTCTGAATAAATCAAGAACTAAATAATAGTGATTTCCTTCGTCCAAGGCATTCTCTTGTTCTTTGGGGAGTTCATGTTTAGGGTAAATTCTCGGATCGTTTTTTCTAATAAATTCATCAATTGGTGAAAGAGCTGATAACTCAATTAGTTCCGGTGATGCTTGAGAAGTAAGTGTCTGGCTTTGCTGCAAAAACTCAATAGTTCTATGAGAAAGAATATCAAACATTGTTGGACGATACTTTTCTGATTCATTGCTTTTTGTTAGCAAAAGGTCATAGTCTTTTACCGGCGATGACTTGAGGACAGCAGTTTGAAGTATTGATAGAATGTAATGTTGACGTGCAGTGTCCCGTAGAGTTTTCGCATCCCATGTACGGAAGTCTTCACCTTTGACTTCTTGTGATCGTGCCCTTTGGCTAAATTTCCACTGATTGTGGAGATAATAACTCCAATACACTTCGCCCAATAACGATTCAAAAAGCGATCGTGAAAGGGGGGAGACTGTCTTTGATATTTCTCGTTTCAGTTCGCTTGCAATCAAGAGCTCACTATTTTCTTCCAACTGCGCCTGAAGTCCTATTCGATAGCTTGTTGATTTAATGATTTGCTGTTCGTTTCTGGCAATACGGGCTTTCTCATTTATTTTCAGAACGATTTCGAGTGCAGATTTTGGTCGCTGTTTCTCTAAGTGTTCATCAACTGTTTTCCATTCTGAAGAATAATCGTCTTGAGCGGATTGGAGTGGATGCTGTAGGGTAATAAGAAGCAAGGCGAATGCAAGAAATAATCTCATAGGAAAAAAGTAATAGGATGGAATATTGTATCATCACAAAAAACTTGGACGAAAGAAAAGCGGAGGAATTGGATAAACATACGTTACACTTTCAAATTATCAAACATTAATCAAATGATTGTCAAAATATTGTTTGTAAAGAAATTTAATATATTGTTTGTAAAGAAATTTAATTTTCATTAATTTAGACTTAGTCTAAATAAGAATTTTATGTTTCTATTAAATTTATACATTCAACACTATGCACCTACATCCACATTCAATAGAACTGTCCTCATGTCATCTTGGGTCTGTATTCTACTGTCTCGACTGCGAAATGATACAAATAGAATTCAGTAACCTATTGGTAGAATTGCAATATGAGGAATTTATGAAGTTTAAGTCGTTCCTGACGAAGTCTGATTTTAGAAAGGTTGAAGTCGAAAATAAGAATCTGCCATACAATCGTAAACTCGTATGGCAGTTCTCGCAATCAACAATCAAAGCTGTGTTTCACGAAAAAGAGGCAATGGAGTTGCTTGGTTTGCTGATAGATGCAGAGCATTCACTTCTCAAACGCAGTTTTGTAGTGAATAATTGTTTGTTTTCAATGAATTAGCATTGTGTTCTAAATGCAATTATTTTGAAAATCAAATTAATTTCTACAATGAAAACTTCTTTTCTACGTAAAGAAGAAATGGTATTTTTGTGGTGTATATTTGCGGCTAGCGCAATACTACACCAAGTGTATTTATTATCAATTACAAAGGTTTATCTATGAAAAAAATACAATATCTACTTGTAATGGTTGCCATTTCGACAGTCGGTTTTATACAGGGTTGTACTGATGATGACACAGTAACTCCTACAGTGTATGTTACTTCCATTAAGACTGATATGAAGCCGGATTCAACTGAAAAATGGTTGTATTATTCATTCGATACTGAAACTACTATAGCAGCGACTGATTCAAGTACCGATAAATGGGACATTAAGTTTAGGTTCATTCCTTATGATGTAACTCCAGCCGGAATTGGAAAATTAATCAGTATTTTTCAAAAAGACGGACCAATATATCTAAATTCGCCTATTGTTGGCAATCCAAGTGGAAAAACAAAAGGATACATCGTTGACAGTGCCTTTGTCAATGTGTCTTATGCCGGAGAGGATTCAAAATTCATCTCTGATGATACTGCTAATGCTACCCGTATTATATCAACAAATCTTAGTGGAAACGGATATTTTATTTATAGTGGACCTCCAAATCATACATTAGGTATTAATCCATCAAAGACGCTGATGATTCGTACAAAAGGCGGGAAATATGTGAAAATGCAATTGAAAAGTATATATCAAGGTGCACCTGATGTACCTACTCAAGCTTCTGTTTTTGGATACTATTCATTCCAATACGTAAAAAGCGATACAAAGACACTAAAATAATATTCCTTTATCAAGGAGAAAACCATGTACGGAAATATAAGTATAATAGACAAATCGTCCAAAGACCCGCTTGCAGGTGAAGACCCGATTTTACTGGCAGAATTTGAAGCGAAAATTGCTCGTGGTGAAAAAATAGAACCGCACGATTGGATGCCGAAAGAATATCGCCGTCAATTGATTCGCATGATTGAGCAGCACGCACATTCTGAAATTATAGGTGCGCTGCCCGAAGGTACATGGATTACCCGTGCTCCGGGTTTCAAACGCAAAATGGCACTTATGGCAAAAGTCCAAGACGAAAGTGGGCACTGCCAGCTATTATATAATGCTGCAGAAACACTTGGTAAACCACGTGAGCAGATGATAAACGATCTGATTTCAGGTAAATCGAAATACTCGAATGTGTTTAATTATCCTGCTCCGACTTGGGCTGATACCGCGGTAATTGCATGGCTTATTGATGCATCGGCGATTATCAACCAAGTTACCAACTCTAAGGGGAGCTACGGTCCGTATTGCAGGGCTTTGGAGCGGATTTGCATGGAAGAATCTTTCCATCTGCGCTATGGCTATGATAATGTTGTAACTCTCGCGACAGGTACTAAAGAACAAAGAGCGGCAGTACAAGATGCATTGAATAGATGGTGGAAGCCAATCATGCACTTTTTTGGACCACCGGATACAGCTTCGGTACATGGTGAAATTCTGATGAAGTGGAAAGTAAAAATGGCTAGTAACGACGATATGCGCCAGCAATTTTTCAATCAGTATGTTCCTAAAATTCTGGAGTTGGGACTAACGATACCTGATGAAAATTTGCGCAAAAATCCTGAAACTAAAAAGTGGGAATATTCCGACCCGGATTGGGATGAGTTTTTCCGTGTGATTAAAGGTGACGGACCTTGTAATAAGGAACGTATTGCTGTACGTCGGAGGGCAGAGGAAGAAGGACGTTGGGTTCGTACTGCACTCAATCAACCGAATACTAAATATACTGTTCCGCTGTCGTAACTACATGACTAACTTAAATTTTAAAGCCCTTCACCGTCTACAACAGTGAAGGGCTTTAACTTTTTGTACTTTGTTTGTTTAGAGTTTTGACTTTACAGGACAGAAACACTTATCACCCTTAATACAATCACGAGGGCAGGGTGTGGCATACAGTCGGAAAATAGAAGTAGGATATTTGACTGAGACAGATTCACGCATTTTTTTCTCAACTTTGAAATTATCTTCAAGCGTGTAATCAAACGGCATCACCAAATCCATCTCTATAAAAAGGTCTTTGCCGGACTGGCGGGTATGGATACTTTTAAACTCGCAGAAGGTGTCTATGTTCTCAGCGATAACACCAAGCAGCTCCATTTGAATGTCTTCGGACAATGTCCTGTCCAATAACTGATTGAATGCTTCCTTACCATGCTTAAAACAAGGACGAAGGGCAATAACCAACAATCCGATAGCTGTAAATGAATCTACAAACTTTGCAATGGACTGCTCACCGTAATAGTGCAATGCACCTCCTACTATGATATTAATCATAACGCCAATTTCAGTAAAGATGTCAGCTTTCCAAAGATCAGCATCATAGTGAAGCATCGGCAGATTAAATTTTCCAGCATTAATTTCCTGTTGATGGTGCATTGATACCATCATGATAAGCGATATAAAAGAAAACCCGCCCAAAAGCCAGTAATTACTTACGTATGTAGGATTGTCAATAGATTGAAAAGATTTAACCAATATATATCCTGAAACAATTGTCAGGAGCATAGCACTAGCTAATATGGCTAAACTTTCGTATTTACCATAGCCATAGTTGAAATTAAAATCAGCACGGCGAATACTCCTGTTAATAGCAGAAATAAGCAAAATTGCATTTACTACATCAACAGCAGCGATAAAACCATTCGTTTCTACAGCCAATGAATTTTGGATTGATCCAAGAGGAATCCCCGCAACAGCAATCATAATACACATTATCATCGAAAGCACCGGTATGAAAATCGGTGACTTTGGATTAAACCATGCTTTCGTTGACTTTATAACTGCTAAATAATAACGTATCATTGCAAATAATCAGTTGAAAATATAACTCAATTCAGCAGTAAGTTTCTGGCAATCACCATTTTCTGAACTTCACTCGTACCCTCACCGATTGTCAGCAATTTAACGTCGCGGTACAATTTTTCTACAGGATACTCTTTGATGTATCCATAACCACCGTGAATTTGTACTGCTTCTTCGCAAGCACGAACCGCTATTTCACTTGCAAACAATTTTGCTTGTGCGGCTGCAAGCGTAATGTTTTCTCCTCTGTCTTTCAACCATGCTGCTTTATATGTTAACAACCGGGCTGCTTCAATATCCATTGACATTTTAGCCAGTTTAAATTGAATTCCTTGAAAATCTAATAAACGTTTACCGAATTGCATACGTTCATTGGCATATTTCAAACTTGCATCGAGGGCAGCTTGTGCCGTCCCCACGCTCAGAGCGGCAATCGAAATACGTCCTCCGTCTAATATCTGTAGCGCTTGTAAGAATCCTTCGCCCTCTTTACCTACCAAATGGCTTTTAGGTACTCGAACATTATCGAAAGTGAGCGAAGCGGTATCACTGCATCGCATTCCTAACTTATTTTCTTTTTTTGAACCGTAGAAACCTGACATGGATTTATCAATTGCAAAAGCAGAAATTCCGCGTTTACCTCTGGAACTGTCTGTAACTGCCATTATCAGGGCAATATCACCCACATTCCCGTGGGTAATAAAATTCTTCGAGCCATTGAGAATATACTCATCACCATCAAGTATAGCCGTTGTGCGCGTTCCTCCTGCATCAGAACCGGCACTTGGCTCGGTCAAGCCCCATGCGCCCATTGTTTTGCCTGTAGCGAGGGTTGGGATGTATTTTTGTCTGATTTCCTCGCTTCCAAACCTGAATATATGATTGGTACACAGTCCGTTGTGAGCGGCTACCCCGAGTGCAATCGAAGGACACGCACGGGCAATTTCCTCAACTATAATTGCATATTCTTGATAGCCCAAGCCCGAACCTTCATACTCAGTGGGAATTAAAACGCCGAGTAAACCAAGTTCGCCAAGTTTTGCAAATATTTCATGAGGGAATTCTTGGGTCTCATCAAAATGAAGTGCTACGGGACGGATTTCGTTATCTGCAAAATTTCTGGTAAGGTCTCTAATTGCATTAAGTTCCTCAGAAAGTGAAAAGTTGAGAGTAGTATTTGTATCGGACATAAAAACCTTGTGGAATATGATATTATAAGAAGAATTATTCAAAGCTACGTAGATTCAAGGCAAATTACCAAAAAGTTCCCATTCAACAAATAGCATTTGTACCGGTCAAAAACCGGTCAGTTAAAATACATCAGATAGGGAGGTATGTCACCTTATTCATGTGTACTATAATTCACTCAAAAATTTGCAAACGATTCATCGCGTGATTTACTGTATTACTCTTTGAAGATTTATTGTAAACAACCATTCAGATGATTAATGTGCTACTATTCTATTACGGACTTTAAACCTATTGCAAATTCTATGCATCTAAAGTTTGGCATAAAAATATCAATATAGTGCAGTAGAAGTTAAATTTTGCTAAAAAATGACAGGATGACATTCATGTCAGGACAAATTTCGTAATTTTACTGTCAGAAATGCAATCATTTGAAGAATTAACCCGGTAGTGTATGTAACCAATCGTTTACTATGTGTGTCTTAGTGGTAGTTTTTTAACCATAATCTATATTTCTGTTCAAAGCATGATAATTTGATACAACTTATTTGCCAAATAGTACGAAACCAATAACATTGGATTAGCTGTCTAGATGTGGCAAAACAAGTCTTTACTTATGTATCTTAACCCTTTTACGAGGAAATATCATGCAACATCTCAGCAATATGGGACAGCAGACCACCCAAGTTAGCAATTATTTACATGTACCCTTTATCAAGGAGACTTATACTATGGAACTAGCATTGCAAATCGAAAACCTCTTTCGTACAGATCGCAAAAAATTTCTAGGATTTATACGCCAAAGAGTTCGCAGCCAAGAAGAAGCCGAAGATATACTTCAAGATGTATTTGCGAATGTACTTGCTGCTTCTGCCACTGTGCAAAAGCCGATCGAAAACCTTGCTTCTTGGGTTTTTACTTCTGTGCGCAACAGAATAATTGACTCATATCGCAAAAAACGCGCAGAAAGTTTCTCCGATATGCAAACCCAAAGTCAGATTGACGATGGGATGGACTCATATGAAAATTTTATTGGAGATTTAACACATAATCCTGAGACCGAACTTATCAGTAAGACTATATGGGAAGCCGTGTTAGAGGGATTAGCAGAAATTCCTGCAGAACAGCGTGAAGTTTTCGTTAAAAATGAATTTGAAGGTATTTCGTTTAGAGAGATGTCCGAAGAGACGGGCGTGAATATTAACACGCTTCTTGCCCGTAAACGCTATGCAGTTTTGCACCTGCGGAAGCATCTCAAGGAACTATATAATTCGCTCTATGTGAACTAATCTTTTCCGACTATGCTTAATCGCATTAAAACTATAGCAGCCCGGGCAATCATGTATATACTTCCGATTGGCGGGCTGCTCTCTTTAGTATCAACTCTTGTTTGGTACGGATGGAATCAATTGCTCCATCCAAATTCATCGTTTGCAGAAATTACTTTTTTGGAATCTTTTGGTATAGTAGCAATTGGTTATGTAGGATATTCAGCAGTTGCTTTTGCCTGGGATGAATCAGCAGAGCAGCAGGAAAGCTGGCTCTTCTCCCCAAAAAATGATACCAAACCTTCTCAATTGTCGCCAACCGAACCCGAAGAAACACACTGCAAAATTCCTCGCCATGCCGAACAGCTCTCACTCGAAGAAAAAATAATCTTACGCGAAAAAATTGCTCGATGTTGCGGTGATGTTTGCAAAGCCGAAGCGAGTGAACAACCTCAAACACAAGAAAAAGAATTTATGCTTACACCATAATTTCACTTGTTCTTTCTTGCCTAAAAACGATATTCTCCTTTCGTTCGTCCAAAGCGGTTCATTTCCTGAAAAGCCGATTTCACGCTATTTATTGCTGTTTTTTCTAGTAACTTTATGTACCGTAAAACAATTACTCTACGCCAACCTCTCTCGTATATTCCTGCATTTTTTATCGTAGCTTTAATCCTGAATTCGTGTTCAAGCACGCAGACTCGCCCCAAAGACTTTGACCTGAGTAAAGACTCACGACCTATTAGTGAAAAAAAACAGCTGGTTCTCTCTGCGACCAAACCTATAACAGAAGCTGACGGCTCTATAATAGCGATAGAACTTCAGAGAATTGAAACTAATAATTACCCGAAGGAAATTCGTGCTATTGCTCGTGTATATGATACTACAGGCAACATTATCACCAATATGGCACCACCATATTGCGAAGACCTGCGTTATTGGAAAAGTGTAAAAGAGACACTCGGTAAAAAAACAGTAGGAATAAGCGATTTCAAAGTTCGGGAATTTGGTGACAAAGATTCGATTCCGTATGCTGTTATGCTTGCAATAGATTATTCCGGCTCTATGACAGGAGTATTGGATGCAATCACCGAAGGTACGGAATTATTCATTTCTCTTAAGCAACCTCAAGATTATATCGGAATTGCCACTTTCAATCGCGACTATACTCTCAAAGTACCGATGTGGCAGGATAAAACAATGATATTATCCACCTTCCGTTCGTCGGCAAAGAATGGATTTGGTTTGTATTCGGCAATGAATGACGCAGTGATGAAATCCATACTGCAATTCAAAGATATGCCGGAGACTACACCAAGAGTTATGGTGCTTTTTTCTGACGGAGAGGATAATTATTCTACAGCAAGAACAAAGCAAATCATTGATTCAGCACAAAGCAATAATGTTCATATTTTCACTGTAGGGTTCGGGTATATCAACGAGCAACCTCTGAGAATACTTTCCGAATATACCGGCGGGAAATTCTACCGGGCATATTCAAGACAAGAATTGGTGAATGTGTTTATGGATATTTATCGCAGTCTGAGAAATTATTATCTTATATCCTATAAGCCGCCCGAATTTTACGGTATTCATAAAGTTGCAATTGAATTGAGTATTCCGAATCGTGTTGATTCACTTGTAGCTAGAGGACTGTATGATACCGCCCCGTTGCTTCCAGATTTCGACCCTGGAGCAGAATTTACTACCAAAATTATTTTTGACTTCAATTCTGCAACACTTCGTCCTGAGTCAATGATTAGATTCGATGAATTGACCGAACTGTTGGAGCGGTATCCTCGTGTTTGGCTCGAAGTGCAAGGTCATACTGATAATGTGGGTACAGAAGAATTTAACCAAACACTCTCGGAAGCACGGGCAAACAGCGTTGTCCAGGAATTGTTAAAGCGTGGAATAGAATCGAAACGGTTACGTCCGCACGGGTATGGAATGACAGACCCTATAGTACCGAATGATTCTGAAGAGAATCGCGCGAAGAACAGGCGTACACAATTCAAAGTTTTGCGGAAATAAACTATCATTTTCGATGCTTTGAACCTATGATTTTAGCTCGCTACATTCTTCGATTTCATATCGGTCCGTTCTTTTTCGGGACTCTGACAGTTATGTTTCTTTTTCTAATGCAGTTCTTGATGAATAATCTTGACAAGCTGATGGGAAAGGGACTGGAGCCGCTTATCATACTTCAAGTGATAGCCCTTAGCTTAGCGTGGATGGTAGTTTTGGCTGTCCCAATGGGAGTGCTGTTTTCTACTCTTATGGCATTCGGCGGGATGTCTGCAGCGCAGGAAATAACAATTATCAAAGCAAGCGGTGGGGGATTGGTGCGTATGATGTTGCCGGTTGTGCTTTTAGGTCTTGGTATGTTCTATGGAATGTATCGTTTTAACGATGATGTTTTGCCGGATTCCAATCACCGCTTCAAAATTCTCATGCAGGATATTCAGCGCAAGAAACCTACCTTTGCAATAGAAGCCGGACAATTCTCTACTCAACTCGAAGGATACACTATTCTTTCACGCCAAGTGGATTCAGCAACACGTGCGCTCAAAGGTGTAACCATTTATGACAATCTACGCCAGAATCAGATGAATGTCGTTTCGGCTGAGACTGGTGAGATTTCGTTTTCCCAAGATTTTTCAAAATTGATTGTTGTTCTCTACAACGGAGAGATTCACCAATTTTTCAGGAGTAACCCTTCTGATTTCCGTAAAATTACCTTTCTAAAACATAGAATTGCGATTGACGCACGTGATTTTGCTTTTGCACGTTCAGACGAAAAGATATTTTCACGTGGTGACAGGGAAATGCGTATCAGTGATATGAAAGCGGTCGTAAGAGTTGCCGACAGTAATGCAAAAAATCTTGATAGCGTATTTAGCTTGCAAGCAGCTCGTCATCTCCAATATGTAGCAGCAATTGATACCGGCAAAAAAGATACGTCCAGAAGGGCAACTTTAGAACATATAGAAAATAGAATCTCAATTTTTCGCGCCTCTGTTGAATCACAGAGTTTTCAGCGTGGTGAATATGATGCACAAATACGGAAATATTCGGTTGAAATTGACAAGAAGTACTCTATTCCTTTTGCTTGTTTTGTGTTTGTGTTTATCGGATGTCCTCTAGGTGTGATGTCCAAGCGTGGTAATTTTGGAGTGAGTGCTGCAATTTCACTTGGATTCTATGTATTGTACTGGGCGTGCTTGATAGGTGGTGAGAAGTTGGCGGATAGGGATGTTATCAGCCCTGCTCTCGGAATGTGGATGGGGAATATTATTCTTGGCGGACTAGGGCTTATCCTTACGTTTCGGATGACTAATGAGAGCTTTGGGCTGTTGCAAATGTTCAAGCGGAAAGCTAAGAACAAACCGACAGTTGAATAATGTATGGTATTTAAATTATTAAGCATAGTATGAAATACACATATGCACTTTGAGTTGTGAATACTAATTATACTTTTTTACCAAATGTCAAAGTTCACTTATCTTGCATTGATTATCGTGATTGCTGCAACATATTGTGTCTCAGGTGCTTCCAAGTATGCTGCCTCGGAAGTAATAGAGAAAGATTTGGAATTAACTGAACCTGACCGCCATCCTTTGATAAGTTTCGGTGGCGGTTTTAGTAATGCAGATAAGTTTGAATTTACTACACGTTTGAGTAGTATTGCAATGATTGGTTTAGAATATTCTTTAGATAGAAATAGAAACTGGAATTTCGAGATAATCTATTACCGTTTATTTCTAAATAAAACTGGTGTAACGCACGATTCAGGACTACTTTCGTTCAGAAGGTATTTGATTTCTCAAGAGAATAGTATTCGACCCTCAATTCATGTAGGTCTTGGAGGTTTGTCATTAGATGTTGGAGCAGGTGTAGATTTTACAATTGTGAAAAGATTGCTATATAGTCAATTGTGTGTAAGAGTGCCATTCCAGTTTATACATACACATAATTCAAACGATGAAATGCCTCTTATGGTTACTCTTAATGCAAGGATTATGCTGTAAGTAATCATACCACATACTAACAATTATTTCTGGTTTGTTGCAAGCAACCGACAAAAAACAAATTGTTTGTCGAATTTTGAATATATTTAACGATAATTATGATAGAAGAAATACTTGACGTATGAAATCTATGTAATTTTTATATATGAAGCCGTTTAAACTTAGTTTTTTTGTAAAATCAGATTCAAATTTTAGTAATTTTGCAGCATAATCAAGTTGTTACAACAATTGAGCTGCATTATTATGACTACTAAACAAATAACTGCTTTGAGACAATATGTTGTCCCATTAATACCCAAGAACAAAAAAGGATTTAGCAGTAAACAAGATCCAATCGCTATACTACGATGTATTATTCACAAATTAAAGACCGGATGTCAATGGAGACATATATTTGTTGAACTGGAAGGAGTTACCTATCCGTTCTCATGGCAATTAGTCTATTATTATTATCGTAAATGGCTTAAAGCCGGAGTCTTTGAACAAGCATTTATGGCAATCCTCAATAATCAAAAAATTAAATTAGACACTCAAATTATGTACCTAGACGGTACTCACAGTTTGAGTAAAAAAGGGGCGATAACGTCGAATATCAAAGACGGAAAAAAGGAAAGACATCTAACGTCCTGATTCTGACTGACAGTAATGGAATTCCGATAGCTTTTTCTGACATAGAAGCCGGCAATCATAATGATCTCTATAATATTTCAAGTAAAGTTAGAATAATGATTCGCAGTTTGCTTAAACAAGGGCTTACACTTCTAAAGTCAATTCTTATAGCTGACAAAGGATTTGATTGCCTTGTACTTAGAAACTTATTGCGTCGTTTTCGGATAACAGCACTCATCAAAGTAAATCAACGCAACTCGAAGAAAACAAAACGCGGCAGAAAGAAGTATTTTGACGAAAATCTATATACAACACGATATATCAATGAACGTACTTTTGCATGGATGGACAGTTACAGAACTTTGCTTGTCCGATTTGACACGACATCTGAATCATGGAAAAACTGGCACTTTATTGCTGGGTTTTTAATGATTGCTAAAGTTTAAACGACTTCTATCATTAAGGAATATATTTTTATTACCATTCCTCTGATTCTACATTCCTGCAATAGATGCCTGCTTGTTCATAAGCCCCGAAAATTTAGCCAGTAAATCCCTCATTGCACTAGAATCCTGCTCTAATGAAGCAAGTGTTCGCTTTACTTCGAGTGAGTTTTTCTCCACTCCAAATTTCTTGGCATATTTTGACAATTCATATGATTGGTGAGGAATATCACCAGTGCTTATTGAATGAAGAGCCGATGATTTGTGACGTTGCTGTTCCTGCTGAAGATGGAGAGCCAGTTCAACTTCACCGGGAGGGAAGTATCCGCCCAACAAAGGTGTTGCTGGAGCAGGTTCGACTACTTCGGTACTCATTTCACCGTGAGGAGGTTCGTTCCATTGCACTTTTGAATCGTCTGCCTCGGTTTCCCACGAAAGCGGTTCAATAACCTCGTCTTCTTTGGCTTGCAATTTCAATAATTCTTCCTGTTTTTCATACGCCTCGTTTATTTCCATGTTGATTAATGACCCTTGCTTGTAGAGTGCTGCGGCTTGACGTGGTGCAGACGATGCTACCCATGCCGGTTCATCAGATATTTCTTCTTGGAGAGTTTTTCCAAAGTTTTCATCCTGTTTTTGTGCCGGAGTTGCAGCTATGAGAGCCGTAAGTTTGTTTTTCCTCCATCTGAAATAGAGCCATGTAAGATAGAATGCAGCTGTTGCAGCGAATCCAATCGCAGCCATTATGCTTGTTTTCATCCAGCTGTCGAGCATTCCCGCCTGAGATGTAGTTGATGGGGTACTATGCGTAGAAGCAGTAGGTTGGAATATGGAAGCAAAACGGGTAGTATCTTTTGTTACAGCTTTTGAAATAGTGGTAGAATCCACTTGAGTAGAAATATGTTCTGGATCATCTGAAAAAGTTTGACCAAGCTGTTGAGCAAGTGACAACGGCTCGGTGTTTGTAGAGTCTGATGGCGGCTGATATTCTACAGGAATGTCTATTATTGACCGAATACCTGTTTTCAATGCAAACTCATCCTGAAAGCGTTTTGCCTTGTCCGACTTGTTTTGAAGTCGTGCTATTTGTGCTAGTGCAGCATACACATCGGGGAGTGTTGTTTTCAGTTCAATTGAGCGATTCAGGAGTTGGGCAGCATAGTCCAAATTACCCTTTTTGAGAGCAATTATACCATTGTACACCATTGCATCTGCGCTTCCGGCGTCTGCAGCTTTCTTGAGGTTAAGTTCAGCAGCAGGGGTGATTCCATGCTCACATCCAAGCAACGCACCACGATAGCTATCCTCAGCACCTGAGAGAGAATCCCAAGCAAATATATCAATAATCACAGCCCGCGAATAGGCGGAGGAAATAGCAGTAAAACCTTTCTTGTCAGTAAGTTGGACGTATGTTAAGAGGTCTTTTCCTTTCTGCTTTATATACACATCTTCAATAGTTTTGTTACCTTGCGTAAGACGTGCATTCTCGCTTGCAGCGTAATTTGCGAAGGAAATCAATATCCTGCGTTTGTCTTCGGAAAGGGAGGAGGTGAAACCTTTTGGTTCGGCTGAGCAGTAGAGGATTACTCGCTTAGGAGAAATTTCTACTCGTTCTATTGTATTCTCTGCGGCTGCCAAATATGAAGAAGAAAATGACAATAACAGTAAAAGATAAAGAAGAGTTTTCATGAGTGTATCCTTCTAAATTGTATCCAAATGTTGACGACAAATAAGCATTATACTTATGTAGTCAACAAGGGAAATGCCAATTTAAAAGTTGTTCCTTTTCCTTCTTGAGAAGAAACCAAAATTTCACCGCGAAACTGTTGGATAATCGTTCGGACGATAGATAAACCTAAGCCGGTACCTTTGCCTCGCGGCTTAGTTGAATAAAAAGGTTCAAAGATCGCTTCAAGTTTTTCGTCGGGAATGCCGACTCCGGTATCCGCAATTGAAATACACGCTTTGTTATTTGCCGTGAAACTGGTAATGGTAATTGTACCGCCGTCAGGCATTGCGTCCCGTGCATTAAGCATGAGATTCAACAGTGCTTGCTCTATTTGCGTTTTGGTTGCTAAAATGGCAGGGGAGGGTTCTTCACATTCTTGATACACTTGAATACCGTCACGATTTAATTGTGAATTGATAAAAAACAGTACTTCGTTTATTACAAAGTTAAGTTCTACTCGTTCAGTATTTGTTTCAGTTGGCGTATTTCGAGCAAAATCAAGCAAACGGCGGGTGATATCACTTATTCGATGTACTTGCTGTTTGATGATTTCTATACGACGTTCTGAATTTCCGACACCCGATTCGAGAAGTTGGAGGTGTGCGAGTAATATTTGGAGCGGGTTATTCACTTCATGTGCAACACTACCGGCTAGCTCGCCGATTGAAGCGAGCTTTGAAGATTGAAGCATTTGTTTGTTAAGCACACCCAGTCGTTGATTCATGCGTTTAATTTCATCGGCACTGCGAATATTGTCCAATGCCATCATTGCTGCTTCTGTAGCTGTTAGTAAAGTTGTGAAATCATCCGTACTGAATGATTCGGTGTCTTTTGCACTACCGGCAATAAAAATTCCTACAGGGACATTGCGGAGAAAGAGGGGCACAAGGATAATATTCACCTCATCAGCTCGTGCGTCTTCATTTATATTAGGAATAATCCTCGCATCTTGCTGTTCCATTACCCACGAAATAATGCCTTGTTCATCCAAATTCTGTACGATTTTTTCAAGCGAACCGCCGGAGCTTTCAGGTGTATTACCAACAGGTACTAAGGTTTGCATTGAGGTAAATGTATATATTCTGCAATCTCTTATAGATAACCGCTCTTCAAGATACTTCTGCAAGCCAAGTATAACGTCTTGAGCGGTCGTAGCAGAATGCAACATTCCCATTGACGGCTCTGTGGAGATGTTCGTTGCCGTATGTATTGATGATTGTTCTGCACTACGGCGTTGTTGACGCAAGTTTTCCACCTCACGTTGGAGCAATTGTAGAGCAACTTCGAGAGTTCGAATGTATTCTTCTTGTGTTTGAGCGAATTGTCCAGCACCGGGAAGGAAACCCAAATTTTTATTAGGTGAAGGAGTTTCTGAGGATTCTTTGGGTTTTTTAGACATAAAATTCAATTGAAATGGATGTTTTTAGCGGGTAATATTGAAATTTCATGCCAAAATTACCAATCCTTGAACGGATAGAGTACGAAATAAGAAGAAAAGTACTCAAAACCTATTTTTATGATGTTTTATAAGTTGAAAAGTAGCCAATCAGATTCAAAAAATCGGAATAAGTACCCAACTCTCTACTCATTACTCTGATTCAAACTCAGTAATCATCATATTAGAATATTCTCTATTGTATTCATTGAAGCAAAATACTTGAAAAGATATTGTGAATTGTGTTATTTTTGCTTATTGTGATGATAGAAATACACCCAAACTACCCCTGTTCGATTTGAAACGAATGTTTAAGAAGTCAATAACCATATGTATCACATTACTTTTTGTTGTTTACTCAAGCAGCATAAGTGTGATATGGATGTTGTATTTCTATGAGAAACATGATGTTATATTGTATTACTGTCCTTATGACTCACAGACGGGCGGTAATGGTATGAGTTATATTCATAAACTTTTGGACGGAACAAGGCATTCGCGGGAACGTACAATTGTATCTCCATCAGAGAATCTGCCGATTATACTTGAAGAATTCACAATTCAATATAAACCCAAGATTGCAGTAGTCTTTCGCAAAGACTTTACTGCAGACCTTCAATTAGGATTTTCCACCGAACTTCTCAGACCTCCCACGGCTTAATCAAACATTCTGTTATTCATTTCTGTTTCAGCATTCATATTGGTGTTGGCTCTATCGTTGTGCCCGAAATTATATGTGAATAGTTGATGAATTCGTATGTCTGATTTTTATGAATTTTGCACTGGTATTTTCAGAGTAATGTAATTACATCAAGATAGAGTATTGAAACAACCCTGACGGACTAATCTCGAATTGAAATGCTCCTTATGGTTTTATGCTTTTAAGTATATGATAACAAGAGGCATCACCTTGTGGACAGCAGGGTATTAGTACGCAATTTATGATGAGATTAGTGAGTGTTGAGTGAATATCGGCAGCTCTTATCACTGTGCCTTAGATTTCTTACTTTGACTGAAAGAGCAAGTCAAAGAGGAATCCTATTACCTTTACAAATTGAATTAAATTCTATGAAAAAAACTCTCTCTTTATTTATTTTTTTAATTGTTATTCTGGGAACTGTAAGTGCGTTTGCACAGAAGAAAAAGCAGGTCAATAAAGACAGCACTTTTACGGTCAAACCGGTTACTGTAACAGCATCACGACAGGCACAGAAAATTCTCGATGCTCCACTTGCAGTAACGGTTGTTTCTCCGATAGATATGCAAAATAAACGCGGTTTTGGATTGGACGAGGTATTATCGCTTGTTCCGGGTGCACTGGTACAAGCGCGAACAGGAAATCACGATGTCCGTATATCCATTCGGGGCTATGGAGCTCGCGGAGCCGGTGAGCGTTCTAATGCAGGAACATCACGCGGTATCCGTGTAATTGTGGACGGAATACCTCAGACCGAGCCGGACGGTCGTACAGCTTTTGATTTGATTGATATTTCAGGTGCATCGTCAATCGAAGTATTACGCTCTAATGCTTCGGCACTGTGGGGAAACGCTTCCGGTGGTATAGTAAATATCAGCAGCGTTCCAACGAGTAATGCTCCATTTGTATCTTCTCAATCACAATTTGGAAGTTTCGGTTTTATGAAAAATTCACTCCAAGCCGGAACAACTACCGACTTGGGTAAGATGTATATATCATTTAATAACACGACTTTCGACGGATGGCGCGATCATTCCTCAAGCGCAATCACACAATTTAATGTGGGACTGCTCTCACAGGTGAATGTACGAACCAAACTTGGGGTGTTTATGTCGGCAGCTACCAATATTTTTCGTGTCTCAGGTCCGCTAACCCAAGCCCAATTTGATTCAAGTGCCCAACAGGCACAAACAGTCAGTCCCAATTTTGTTTCGCGCGATGAACGGCGTTTCAATCGTTTAGGGCAAATCGGTGTAACTCTAGACCATGCTCTAAGCGACAATCATTCGATTACTTCGATGGCATTTATTCAGCCCAAATTCTTACAACGATCTGAACGTGGAACGTTTCGAGATTTTACTCGTTATCATGTTGGTGGCAATCTTATCTATAAGAATTTTAGCATTATCACGGATGGTATTGCATCAAATCTCATACTTGGGATAGACAATCAATATCAGGACGGAGCAATATTATTTTATGGATTAAAAGACGGTCATCGGGATAGTGTTCTTTCTACAGATAAACGTGAAGGAGCAAATAATTTTGGGCTTTTCCTGCAGGAAGAGGTTACTATTGATGACAAATTCAGTGTAACGTTCGGTGCGAGATACGATAAGATTGCCTATTATAATGAAACATATTATGACGGTGGTCAGAATCAAAGTCTTGTAGCTGAAAAAACGTATGATAATGTTACCCCAAAACTTGGTTTGAACTACCGTCTGGCATCAGATATGAGTATCTATGCAAATCTAGGAGGAGGAATTGAAATTCCTGCCGGAAACGAAGTAGATCCTCCCGGTACTCTCGGAGCCACGGTTATCAATCCTCTATTAGAACCAATGACTTCCATAACGTATGAAGTCGGTTGGAAGACAATGCCTCGAGTAGAGGATTTTATAGGCATGGGTGCAGCTAATATATCGCTGGATGTAGCTGCATATATGATTGGAGTAGCAAACGATATTATCCCATATTCCGGTGGCAGATTTTATATTTCCGCAGGAAAAACGAGAAGAATAGGTGCTGAACTTGGTGGCGCAGTAAAACTCGAAAACGGTTTCTCACTTTCTGCCGCCTTCACGTACAGTTCTAGTAAATACTTGGAGTATAATATTGATAGCATTTATAGAACTTCCAGAGATACTATCGAAGGTCAGACAACGTTCAAGGATTACTCAGATAATAAAATTGCAGGTATGCCGGATATGTACGCGACTGTTCGTGCAAAATGGCAACCAAAATTTTTAGAAGGGTTTACCGTTGATGCAGAAATGCGAACTGTTGGAAGTTATTTCGCAGATAATGCAAATCTTCTAACCGTATCATCGTACATGACACTTGATGCGGGAATCAGCTACGAACAGCCCATAATTGACGGACTTTCTGCTCGCGGATATGCCCGTGCTATGAATATAACAGACCAACTCTATGCTGCTTCAGCATGGATAAATCCTGAAAGGGTAGCAGGTGCTGCACCGTCATTCCTAGAGGCGGGTTTACCTCGCAATTTTAATGCAGGAATTAGTATAGTATGGAAGGGTGAATAAACCTCCGATAGTAAACTGAAATCAAAATAATGGCGTACTTATGTGATTTTCAGGTACGCCATTATTTGAATGAGCAGAACTTGGTTAATCCCTGAAAATATTTCATGTATGAACTAATTTAGCTAAATTGGACTTTCTTAAATAAGTGACAAAATAATTTGTAGTACTCGTATAGCTGTCATTCTGAAAGAGTCTTCGACTGAAGAATCTCAGCAATGAACTACAAAAACAGGACGGAATAGCATACGGAGATTCTTCACTGAAGTTCAGAATCACAGAGTTACTATTTCGATTTAATTTTGTCCCAATACTTAACACACGGTATTCTAATTCCCATCCCTTACCCAAGAAATTTGATGAGCCGCTCCTGTATCCTTATTGTTTTTTCGATTCTCTGCTACTGCTTTACTTCGCTCCAAGCCGATGCTAAGGATAAGTGTAGTGACAGACTGTTACTCGACGGGGCAGACTCTGTAATGGCTTACGGAATGGATACTACAGACCATTGGTGGGCTATCACCAAACCATTTACAGGACAATACCGGCTGTGGGTGGACGGGGTTTCGAGTGTAAATGTCTATCAGCAATTCAGACCTCCTGTGTTTTCTCCGGACGGGGAACATTGGGCTGCATTTGGATATAGAACAGCAGGATGGGAAATAATTACCGACGATACAATCATCCCGACAAACGCAACTGATGATGGGGAAATTGCATTCGGTCAGTCGGGAGCAATGGCATATTCATTCTTCGACGGTGAAACGGAAACGGTACTATTTGGGGGTAAACGGTATTTAGCACTGGACAGGCGAAGCAAATTGTATATAAGTAATGATGCTTCAAAGATTAGCTATGTCTGTGCGCGTCTCGGTGGGCAATTCCTGAGAACGAACGGCAAGGACGGAACGCAGTTCGACGAAATCAAATTAGTGGGCTTCTGGAATGACAACAGCCCGTTCTATGCCGGACGGCAAGGGCAAGTATGGAAGGTGTATAAAGGGAAGGAAGAAATGTCGAGCAGCTATGAGTCCATAACCGAAATCATTATCAACCCACTTGGAACAAACGCTGCCGCAATATGTAACGGACAGCAAAGTGCGCAAGTATTTCTGTTCTCTGATGAATATTACGAGCCGCTCGAAAGCAAGCGGTATGACAGGGCAGAACAGCTTGTGCTTCACCCGTACTTACCGATGGTAGGGTTCAAAGGAGTAGTAAATAATGTGGCAAATATTGTGCTGAACAGAACGGAATACGACGCAGGGAAGGAAGCGGGTGCGCCGTTCTTTACGTATGACGGGTCGGAGTTTGTGTATTTTGGGTTCGACGTAGATTTCTTTATTACCATCAACGGCAAAAAGTATGTTCAGGAGTCGAATCTTTCACTTGGTCAAAAGTATGCGGTGATGCCGGGTAATAAAACTTTCTGCTACAGCACAAATTCTGCGATGGTTGTTCGCGAGATAGAGAAGAATTATAGCTATTCCGGCAGAATGTTCGACCAGGCAATTGCCCCACGATACAATCGCCGCCGTGAACAATACGAAACGCTTGCACTCATCGGAACGAGACTGATACAATTGACGTGTAAGATGAATTGAATATGATGTTAGGGACAAAACTATGTGCCAAAACTAATACTAGTAGTTTTGGCACATAGTTTTGGCACAAGATTTCGCAAAAAAAATAAAACAATGAAACCCATAATTTTACTTTGTGCTACTTTTATTTTTATAGGAATTGCTGGCTGTTGCGGGTTAGAACGTTGCCCCGAATCGGAAACTTGTACAAGTCAGACGCTACCTGACGGGGTATTACAGTTACAGTTAGACAACATCACGACGTCCTCGCCTGATTGGTGTGGGGTAGCATGTGGAGAAATGATTTTCAAATATTATGATTATCCCAATGTAAATAAAGAATCCAAATATCAATGCGGAATACTTGGGCTAATGGCAGGTATAGGTTCGATATGTCATAATGATTGTTCTGAATGTGCAGTGAAAGAATATCCTTATTTCGATATTGATTCAATGCTGCGCAGCTATCCTGCTTTAGTAAAGAAGTATTTTGAACCCCAAGTGCAGTTATTAGATTTCAAACATCAGAATAGTGCTTTGACATTTGATAGTATAAAATACTATATTAATAACAGTAGCCCCGTACTTGCAATTGTCTCACTTACAAGTACTGACGGAAAATTTGTGTATCCTCATAGCACAGTAATTCACGGATATATGAGCGACATTACAGGTAACTATATTCTTGTAAATGATCCATTCCCGTTTTATAACTCTACCTACCAATACAATCCTAATCTTTACTGTGATGTAGGTGCAATTAAGTCGTTTTCGGCTGGATACCTTATTCTTTACAGCAATTTTATTTCTTCTCTCAATTATAATGAATCGTATTATGACTTTAGGAAATTATAAAAGTCAATCTAAAAAGAAATAATTGCAGAGACCTGCTATTTATTTTGTCCTGATATTTAAATCAGCATACAAAAACACATAATGCTACGTTAATGCCAAAATTAAGTGCCAAAACTATCAGTATAGGTTTTGGCACTAACTTTCCACCTTCACTTCTCGGCAAACATAAATTCACCCACATCAATAATTTCCTTCGGGTCTTTGAGTCGGAGAGTTATTGTCTTTTTCTCTTCGCGTCCTGTCATGTACCGAGTATAGAGTTCGAGTTGGATAGTAGTTGCCCCTGCAATTTTCTGTTCGTGTGAGCCGTAGTATTGCACCTGCACTTTGTATTTGCCTGCAAGTGCCTTTTTTAGTAAAAATTCCTCAGGACCGTAGCCGCCTGTCAAATCACGTGAAAGACGTCCACCTATATCAGTGTTCGGGTGACTGTAAAAACACTTCTCATTGTTAGGGTCAGTCACCCACAAATCCATATCGCAATTATCTGCATCCCAATTCAGCACTACACGCACATCCACAGGCATTGCAGCTATAAAGCGTTTGTCGTATTTTGAAATGTTTACAGTATTTTTGGATTGTACCAAAACGTTATTCATTTCATTGAGAGCGATAAGTTCCACTTCGGGGAAGCGACCGTCCCATTTCTTGGTAACGACACTATAGAGTGTATCGGCTGCTTCCTGGTACTGTTTGTTTGCTGCAAGAGCCAAACTCAAATCACGGTATGATTGCGGCTCTTCTTCGCGCATTTCAAGAACCTCCCGAAACACCTCGATTGCAAGCGAGATGTAGCCCAATTGCTCAAGCCGGTGAGCAAGTACCCGTAGCAATTGATGATTTTCAAGTTCCATCTCTGCAATATTCGAGAGTATCCGCAAGGCAATCGGCTTATTATTACGCTCTGAGAAGAAATCGGCACAGTCCATATAGAAGCCGGGGTTTGTACCGTATTCTTTTTTAAGTTCGAGGTAGCGGGCGTACTCATTACCTGAATTTTCCTTTTCCAATTCTTTGATATAGGGAGTATTAGCATCCCATTTTTTGAGCGTTATTGAAGCGGATAGGGGTGATACTTCAGAGACAGTTTCACTAGCAACCCTCGAGTATTCAGTTTCACTGCTTACTCTCAATGAACCAACAACTGTTCTCTCTACGGGAGGTTCTCTTTCAGTTGTTGCTACAATAGTTTGTGTTGAATTGACATTAGCATGTTGACTAAATGTGCCCCCTAAACCTTCCATTTGTACTACAGTTTCCGGAATTGGACTCCTAGAACTATTAATAGTTCTTACAAGAGAATCATGGATTCTTTTCTTCACTTCAAAAGTCCTGCTCCACCATTCCTGACGTTGCTTAAATAGATTAAACACCATCTCATTATGCGAAATTTGGTCGAGTGCCATCCGTTTTTCGGTTTGTTCTCTTTGTGAATAGTAGAGCTTTTTCAAACTGTCTTCATGAGGGATGATTTGGTGGGTAATGTAATCTTCTATCCTGTCCAACACCAAGAGAGATGTGTTTCTGGTCACGATTGAAAACTGTTTGCCGAGTTCGGTGATAGCATCTTTATTGGTTTTGTATCTCATGTCGAGTTCAGCAATCTTCTTCTGCGCCCAAAGCTGTGGCAGCATTCCACTTTTGATGGTTTGGGATGTGGCATCGAGTGTTATTTTCTCCGTGTGTTTAATCGTCGTTCCAAAACCGAAGTTAAGAATAATATCTGCCCTTTTGCCTGTAAACTGTCCGCATACCATTGCAATTCCATTTACGGGAGTGGATATGCTTGGATATACTTCCGAGACTGTTTCCCTGTCATACGAAGCTGAAATGAACGAATATGTTTTTTCTTGAAGTCGGGTATCAGCTTGATTATCACTGAGAGTAGAGAGGTCAATATATTCACCGCCTGTTTGACGGGTGATGTATTGCAAATAGGAATGCTCAGCGTGCTGCGAAGAATTGACAGCAACTATAGGAGTTGTAGAAACGGTCAGTTCAGATTTACCAAAAGTAGATATTCCGTCACTGAAAAGTAGGAATTCATCACATTGATAGTTTTTGAGATTTAGCGCGCCTAGCTGCGTTCCGCCATCTGCGGGAGATTCAATAAGACGGTTTTTGAGCGCAGTCCAATTGCCGTTTGAAACGGTAAATTGTTCGGGTTTCTGTACATCATTACTGAATGTAACCAATTGCACAGCACATATACCAATCTTTTTGAGGTATGTGTCCAAAAGGAGAAGTTCACGTTCGAGGTTACGACTGGAAGCTGATGCCGATGCATCCCATAACAACCCAATGCGTTTGGGTAATGTCTTGGGAGATGTAAAGACAGGAGGTATTGCAGCAATTGCAAAGTACTGTTTGCCATGCATAGATTCAATATATGCTGAGGTCTTGGAATCAGGAAGCGGGATTGTGCATTCAAATGCTTGATTTGCCGAATAGTCAGTTCTGTGAACTCTTAAAGCAAAGCTACCTCCTTTGTCTGAAAAAAATGCTCCAGTAAGGGGACTTTCATCAGTTGTCGGTTTCATTGAGGAATATACTTCGGCGGTCAACGTGAACTTGGAGAGTGTATCTTTGAAATCAAGCGGTAGAATATATTTAGAATCACCGTCGCCGTCACTTCCTATTACTTGTTGGTATGCAATGAGTATCTTCTTAGTTCCTTTGGCTGGAATCGGGTAGATTCTTGCCTTGAACGAGTTGCCACGTGTTAGTTCAAGAAGTCCCGGGTCAATATTTTTCCTGACTGTTTCCTCAAAGATAACACGTCCTTTTGCTTTTTCTACTACTACACCTTCACGCATTTTTCCGTTTACGTCCATTGCGAATCGCATAACAGACTGTCCTTCACCGAGAGGGAAATTAAGCTCACCTTCAAGAATGCGAGACTGGTCATTACGGAAGGTGATTTCCATTGTTGTGAGTGCAATATTTGCCACAATATCCACTTTTACTGTAACTTCTTCCACCTTTAGAGGTATGTGAAGCCCTTTACCGTCTTGAATAATAATTTCAGGGGTTAATTTACTCTTGAGAATAGACATTCGACTAAGGGTATCCTCGTTGTTGAACGAATTACGATGGTGCTGAACCGGGGGCATCTGAGCAAATAGCCCTACTATAAAAGTAGATAGTAATGACCAAAGAATGGAGTTCATAATGATTCCTTTCATTCAAAGTTTTTTGTAGGTTTTTGTTTAATTGAGTGTTTTGATAAGTTTATGTTTCCCAATTGGTTGCATCCCGGCTAAAATTCATTCCGATTCAACGAAAAAAATTCCTTCATATAATCAAAACTATTGTACAACAATAATCCGTTGGACAACTGGAGTCGAATTATTGGGGGTAATCACCACAAGGTATATTCCGTCACTTAGTTCGCTTAAAGTAATGGGGAGATTAGCAGTACCGGATTGATATTCTTGGTTAATGATAATATCTTTAATTTTCTGACCTTGTATGTCGAAAAGGGCAACTGAGAGTATAGTTGAATTGGTAAGTGAAAACTCTAATGAAGCTTTGTTGCTCGCTGGGTTTGGATAAATCGGCTTGGTCGTTAGCAAGTCATTTCCGTCTCGCCATGAATCGGTGAAACGTCCGTTAACGGATTCGTTTAACCAGCGTTTATTGGTAAACATTTCAATCCAAACGGGTTCGGCTATATCCTCAGGAAGATATTCCAGTAAATCGGAAGTTGCCCTGTACCATAGGTAAATACTATTTTTATTTTCTGACAGTTTTCCAGATACTTTAGGGGTGAATTCTATATAAACACATACGAGTTGATTTACCCAATCGGAATCGGCAGAATCTGAAGGTGTAACGATAGTGCCTTTTGAGTCAAAATTATATTTCAAATCTTTTGCTTTGCTGTAATAAACTGTACTGCCTCCTTTGAAAACATTAACTGCAAATACAGGTGCAAATGGAGGAGTTTGCTCAATTTCTTTTTTTGTTGCTGTTTTAATTTTGACTGCATTTTTGGTTAGCGTGATTTTACGGTTTTGCAGAATTGCACTTTTCCCTCGATATTCTGTTAATCTTTCTCTATAATAAACACCTTCGTCAGATATCCTTATACCCAGTTTTGCCAGACTATATTCTGAAAGTCGGAGCATTCGAACTCCTTTTATACTTTGAGCGCAAAGAGTTGTACAAGAAAGGGAAGCAACAATTGCAAGGATAAGAAAAACTCTCATAAGTCACCTCTAAGGATATAAATTTAAAATTTGGTACGAATTTAATGGGTGTAATAGTATATTTATAATATTGAGTGCAAAATACTCAAGTATATACAAAAACTTGTGTTCTTGTATTCAATATTTGATTACATTACCCGATAGAAACTTAATAATTACTCTAATGGTATAGACACTCTCCTATGTCAATAGGTTACATTCTCTACTGAGCAGGAATTACTTTGATGGTGTATCTTTATTAATATAGCTTTGGTTATCAAGATAGTTTCTTTTATCTTGCTTTCGTTTTACCGTAAATCTATGTCGTTATCAGTTAAAATTATGTCTCAACTTACATCGTTAAATGCTGTAAATAGTGGAATGAAGCTCGACCGTGCTGTATTGAATAAGTTCGGTCAGGTACTCCTTCCTGCTGAGCTTGAGTTAGCCGAAAGGCATATAGAACTTTTGATTACGTGGGGTGTTAAATCCGTTTGGATTGGCGGGAGTACTGATTCATCAGTAAATTTGCAGGACGAAGAGACTCAAGAAAAAGCTAAAGAATTACTTCACAAACGGCTTTCGTGGAAACCACGCAATGTGTGGGAAACTGAACTTCATACTCTTGCTTTGCAAACTGTAATTCGTCTTCAACTTTCTCAAGCTAACGCATAACGACATGGATGTTGCACAAAGAATATTGCAAAGGGTAGAGGAGTTTCCAACACTTCCTACGGTGTATTCTGCACTTTCTGAGGTGATTGCAAACCCTCGTTCTACGGCAAGTGATGCTGCTTTAGTAATATCGAGCGACCAAGCGTCTGCGGCTAAAGTTCTAAAAGCAGCAAATTCACCGGTATATGGGTATAGCGGAAGAATTGATACTATTTCTAAAGCTATATTTTTTATTGGATTTAACGAAGTTCGGAATTTGATAGCTGCGCTTTCGATTATTGATATGTTTCGCAAAGGTAAGCCCTCAGAACTTTTTAATCCTGTTGAATTTTGGAAGTATTCTATAGCAACCGGAGTGATTACACGACTACTCGGTAAACAGGCAGGTGTAGGCAATCTTGAAAATTTCTTTTTAGCGGGGATACTCCATTCCATCGGTAAATTATTTTTCTATGAATTTGCCTCGCGAGAGTTTTCGGTAGTTCTTACTATGATGGAAGAAAAGCAAGTTCCTATGAGGGTTGCCGAGCGTGAAGTATTAGGAATCACTCATCCTGCAATTGGTGAATTATTAGCAGAAAAATGGAAATTACCGCCCTCTATCACAAACACAATTCGATATTATATTTCGGGGTTCGTAGATGGTAAGCCAGACTTGCAAACTGCCTCTGTGCATATTGCAAGTATTATTGCACGATGTATGTGTTTAGGGAGTTCAGGCGATACAATTATCCCTGAGCCCAATGAACGTGTGTGGGATGTACTCAAGCTACATAGTGGTGTGATTGCCGGAATGCATGACCAAATAATCTATGATTATCACGAAGCAGCAAGTAGCTTGCTACTTTAACTTTCAACCTATTATGGTGAATATATGAATATTCATACTCCGTCAATAGAAGTGTTCCTCGATGCGATACAGGCAAATTCTGCCAAACGCATCGGTGGTGAAACAATTGCTGATGTGATTAACGACGGGTTGCACGTTTTTAGGGAATTTCCAAATAATAACGGGGTAATGCTGTTTCTTTTGGAAAATGATGGATTTAACTTTAGATTCAGTGCATCATTGCCTAGCGAAGACAGTAATAAAAGGGCTAAAAAAATATTTAGGGATTTGGTTGAAAAGGGTAGTATCGGGGAGGCACTTTCATCAGGGAGAGCACAATTTATTGCTGATGAAATTAGTGGACTCAAAGGGTTTGTAATTATTCCGCTCTCAATTCCTTCTGCTGCTGTAGGACTTGTAATTTTAGCTGCCGAAATCAATTCAGATGATGTTGCATTGCTTCGGCTGTGCGAACTTTCTGCTTATCAGTTTGCATATGCGTTGAATAATTCTAAACTTCTTCAACGCCTTACGTTCAATCAAATTGTTTTGGAGCAAAAAGTTTCTGCCCGGACGATTCATTTGGAGCAAACTCAGCGCGAACTCAAGACAATTCTAGACTGTGTTCAAACAGGAATTATAATTGTTGATGCAAAGTCGGGGGAGGTTACTTCGGCTAATCCTGCAGCCGAAGAAATGATAGGTGAGCGTAATTCAAATCTAATCGGCAAGCATTATTCTGTATTTTTTGACGAGTTTGAAATTATTGAAACGAACGAAATCAATGCTGAAAGACGAAATGTAGAATCTACACTTGTATGTGCAGGTGGTGAGATAATACCAATCTTGCGAACTTCAGTGAAAGTAAATTTAGGTATCAGGCAGGTGGTTATAGAGAGTTTTGTAGATATTACTGCACGCAAAAATGCGGAAGACACTCTGCTTCGTGCAAACATGATATTAGAAGGAAAAATTCAAGAACGAACTGCAGAATTACAAGAGTTAGTAATGAAATTAACAACAGAAATAACAGAGCGTGAACGCGCCGAAGAAGCTGCGAGACAAGCTCTTATAAAAGAAAAAGAGCTTGCAGACCTCAAATCAAACTTTGTGTCTATGGTTTCGCATGAGTTCCGCACTCCGCTTACAACGATTCTTTCGTATACCCAAATAATGCAAAATTATCGGGGTAAACTAACCGATGATGACCAAAATAAATATCTGAAAAATATTGAATTGGCAGTTTCTAGAATGACCTCGATGCTCAACGATATTCTATTTATCGGCAAATCGAATTCAGGAGCATTGACAGTTACTATGAAAGTAGTTAATTTATTTGAACTGTGTAATACAATTATTGAAGAGTTACGTATTCTTGATGCAGAAAAACATACAATTACTTTTAAATTTGACTACCCTGCGTCTGCAATCAGAACCGATGAGAAACTATTGCGTCAGATATTACTCAATTTATTGACAAATGCATTAAAATATTCTCCGAATGCAGGCGATGTTGAGCTAAATGTCAGTCAATCGGAAACTTCTGTTATTCTACAAGTAAAGGATAATGGAATAGGTATTCCCAAAGAGTATTTTAGTAATTTATTTGAATCATTTCGCAGAGCAGAGAATGTAGGGAATATTTCCGGCACCGGGTTAGGGCTCTCGATTGTTAAACAATCTGTAGACTTGCTCGGTGGCAGTATAAGAGTGGAAAGCGTTGAGAATCAAGGATCTACATTTAGTGTGGAATTACCGCTTTCATAATGTTTATCTTTATCAATTAATTCATATAAATGAAAAAAATACTTGTTATTGAGGATGAAGACTTAATACGTGAGGCAATTCACCTTATCTTACGTGTTAACGGTTTTGAAGTTTTCACTGCTGAGAATGGTGCGTTAGGAATTGCACTTGCCTTTGAATGTCAGCCGGATTTGGTTGTCTCGGATATAATGATGCCGGAAAAGGACGGTTATGAAGTGTTGGAAGCACTCAGGAATAACCCGGCAACGGCTTCAGTTCCTTTCCTGTTTTTGTCAGCAAAAGCCGACCAAAGCGATGTGCGCCAAGGTATGAATTTAGGTGCTGATGATTATTTGACCAAACCGTTTGAACACGATCAGCTTGTAGCTGCAGTACAAACCCGACTAGCAAAAAGTGAAGAAATACGCAAGAATGCAGAGAAAAAACTTGATGATTTACGTACAAATATCGCTTTCTCATTGCCTCATGAATTCCTGACCCCGCTTAACGGGATTTTAGGAATTTCCAAAATGATGAAGGACAATTACGATATTCTAGAGCGGGCTGATGCAATGGAAATGCTCGACGAAATTACTATTTCTGCCAGAAGATTACAACGGGTGACCGAGAACTTTTTATTCTATACCCGTCTTGAAATTTTAGCGAATGATTTGGGTACGATGGGCGACTTATTGGATGCCATTACACATTCAGCCGAAGAAATAGTAATGGATGCTATTACTAAAAAAGCAACTGCATTTGACCGTCATAACGACGTAACATTAACAATTACAGATTCGCCGGTCAATATTCTGCCGTTGTACTTTCTGAAAGCAATTGAGGAGATTGTTGATAATGCTTTCAAATTTTCCGAGCCCGGAACACCCGTGCTTATTAAATCAGAAGCAACTAAGGGTAAGTTCACACTGAGAATTTATAATAAAGGTCGGGGAATGACAGCTGAGCAGATAGCCAGTATAGGAGGATACCAGCAATTTGACCGGAAACAATACGAGCAACAGGGCAATGGTCTAGGACTTGTTATTGCGCAAAAAATCATGGAATTGCAAGGTGGAACAATGCTGATAGAGAGCATACCGAATGACTATACTACCGTTACTATTACGGTTAAGGCACCGAAGGAGTGAAGATAAATATTTGCTTGAGAATAAAAAACAGGATAAGTTTTATCTAAACAATTAGATAAAACTTATCCTGTTTTTAATTAGTCAATAAGTATAACTCTTAGTATACAATCTTCTCAACCTTACTTCCCCTAACCTTCAAATACAACCCACCATGTACCGGTTCTGTAACTTCTCTACCCAGAATATCATAATAACGCAGGACTATGTTATCGTCAGTTTCTGCTACTACTTCATGCACTCTCGTTGGGTTCTCAAATACTAAATCACAATACACCGGCAAATGATCTGAAGCACATCGAAGCGCAGTGGCAATAGCAGCAGGATACTTTGTATTGACAGGGCTGTCTATACTGCTGTTGAGCCGTGCGACACCATCATTACCAAAATGTGTGTAACTTCCGGGTATCATTTTTTGGTGTATCGGCGGTGACATGAAGATATAGTCGAATCTGTCGTCCATTCCGCCTCCTGTTCCTCCTCCGCAGGCAGCATCTGCTTGAACACGTGGTGACTGGGTGTAGTATGAAGCATATTGCGGGTCATTCCGTTTCCAACTAGCTCCTAATGGATCAATCAATGTAGGTATATCTCTGATTCCTGCCAAATAGTTATAACCCCCTTCTTCAACTGAGTAAAAATTAAAATCACCAAGAAGAACAATATTCCCATTTATAATATCACGATTTGCTAAATACTCGTAGAGAATATGCGATTCTTGAGTACGTTTTACTTCATCAGAATCGGTATCCGATGCTTTGAGATGAACACTGAAAAATGAAACTGTGTCGTTAGTCGGAATATAAATCACGCGGTATTCGGCAATATCCCTGAGTTCTGTTTTATAATAATCAGCAGAAAGCAAGGCGATATTTTTAGGTTTGTAGAAAATCTGGTTATCAGTATCGAAGCCGTCATTAAATGTTGATGCAAAATATTCACCACCGAGTGCATCTGAGAGGAATTTAGCTACGGCAGGTGCTTCGACCACCTCTTGGCATATAAGTATGTCAGGACGGATACTGTCCATGATTGTCTTGAATTTCGCCGACCGTCCGTCTTCATTTGACAGCGAGAAGTTCAGGATGTTGTATGTACAGACTCTTACAGTATCCGCAGCTTGGGCTGAGGAAAATGCCAAACAAAGTACTATGAGAAATTTCATGATTCTTTCCAATATAGTAAAACATAGATAGTTGTAAAATATGTCACAAACTTACGCAATACGAGTAAATTATGAACATATTCATAGCTACCTGATGGGTTAAAAGTTGGAAACAGATTTTTCGGCATTTTTAGCTTAGTTTACTTTAACAGATTATTAAAATTGATACTCAAACTAAAGGGGATTACAAGAAAATCTTGATAATTTTATAGAGAAAATCATTAGTTTAGTGATTGTAATACAGCAAATCGAGCAAATGTATTCTCAAAGTTTCTTATACTAATCTGAATGTAGACTGCTATGGATAATTCCGATTCCTCGTTTGAATCATATACAGATATACTTACTACACAACTTGCGTCTAGTATTTTTCAGACCATTGCGATACTTGCCGACCTTGTACGATCAAGTGAAAAACAGTATAGCGGAAGTCATTCTCAGTTTGTAGGTGAAAAATCGGAAGCAGTTGCCAGGTATTTAGGTTGTACGGAAGGGGAATGTTTTGAAATAAAAACAGCAGGGATGCTTCACGATATTGGTAAAATTGGTTTCCCTGACCATCTTATGGCTAAACTCCCGTTTGAGCTTGCTACAGAGGATTTTCGGTATTATATGAGCCATATTGATGAGGGCTATCGAATCTTATCAATGCACGACGGACTTTCTTCAATTGCAAATATTGTAAAACAGCACCACGAACGTTTAGATGGCAGCGGTTTCCCTAACCGTCTTCGCGGTGATGAAATATTACTGGGTGCAAAGATTATCAGTGTAGTGGATTATTATCATAATTCAATGTTTCGATTGCAGCGTGAAAAGTCGTCAGGAACTTCAGGGCAGATTACCAGTACTGCTACCTACCTTAGTTCCACACAACCGCGCTATGCTCAAACAATGAACTACCTCCATCAAAAGGCAGGGGCTCACTACTCCGTAAGCGTTGTAGATGCATTTACTGGCGTTATAGAAGCCGAACGTCGTGAATTAGGGGAGAGAACGATAATGCGTCTTGCTGTGAATCAAGTCAAGCCGGGAATGATGTTCGCAAGTGATTATTCTACGTCGTATGGATTACTCATTGCCGCTCGAGGTGAACCAATCACCGGTGCGGCAATCAACCGCTTAATTTCACTCGCCGAAATTGGAGAAATTCCTTCAAAAATTTTAGTTATGAAGTAATGCTTTGTCAGGATTATTCAATTCTCAGTCGCGCTCCTATATACACTAACCGGCTGTCGAGCGGTCCCCACACCAGCGAAGCATCAAAAAAGCCATTGTGTGTGTCGTGTGGAGATAGTATTGCCTGTTTTTGAATAAAATTGGTGATGTTTTCAACACCTAGGTAAATATCAAATATCTCGAATCTCTTTGTGATTTGTGCATTCATGCGGAAGAATGAATCAAAACGGTCAGGGAAACGCAAGGAATCGGGGTTATTACTGGTCGTCGGAATTCTCCCGCCGCTATTCCAAATAACTGTTCCGTCAACTTGCCATTCCGATTCCTGTGAAGTCCACGATGCTGTAGTAAGAACACGGTGTGGTGAAATTAATGCTCGTTCTCTGAGTAACCCACCCGTAGTTGTCCATGAGTCAATTAATCTATAGGAAATATTTAGGTCTATTGAAGAAATCGGTGCAAAATTGAGCTGAACAAGCCCACTATTTGAATAGGATTTCCCATTGAGGTTGTCAATGATAACGAGTCGTTCGCTTCTATCTAAATCCACAACAACTTGATTTGAAAAATCAGTTCTATAGAATTCACCGTCAAGCGTAAATATTCTGTCTAGAAATTCGAACGAAGTAGTAAGTGATGCTCCATAATTCCATGCCTTCTCCGGCTGAATTGAATTCCCGAATATAATTGTTCTCGAATTTGCAAACGCAGATAGATTATCACTGACTATATTCGCGATTCTCGTACCGCTTCCGGCGGATACTCTGAAAGAAGTAACATCCGAAATTTCGTACTTAGCATGTACGCGTGGAGTAAAGAAAGTTCCAAATTTATTGTGATGGTCTGCCCTGACTCCGGCTACAATAGTAAAGTTTTCTATCCCTGAATAGGTCGCTTCGGTAAATGCCCCCGGAACTGACTCCTTTCGCGAAAAATCACGCTGGATAAATTGCTCGTCATAATCATCAAATAGATAGCTTAACCCATAGATTAATTTGATGTCACCTTCAAATTCAGTACTCAAAATCGCCTTTGCCTGGATTGTTTTTTGAAGTCCCTTAAACTTACGATCTACGTCCCCGAATTGAGTATAGGTATCGTGCCATGTGCCTGAAAGTTGAAATCCGAAATTTGTTTCGGGTGATTCAAACAAGGGATTAAATCCAAATTTAGAGGCAAACTCATATCGGTTCGTACGTGTGAGGATTTGATAATCGTGTCCTGTTTCTGACTGAACACCATGAGTTGTTGTGCCGCTGGTATATTCATCGTGTAGCCCTTTGGTTAAGAGTTGGAATTCCATCCCCTCGTCACTTCGATGAAAAACCCGTGCTATGCCGTTTATTTGATTAAACTTAGGCATATCTATAAACCCGTCTTCGTTTGCATCTTGTTCGTGATTGAATGTACGACCGTGAACCATTGCCATTGTTTGCCAGTTTTCACTCAATTTTTGGGCGGAAGTCAGGTTCAATTCCATTCTTTTCATCGAATTGCCATACACATTTGCAAAAAAAGGAATGTCATCTTGCGGCTGTTTGTAGTTGATATTGATTTGTCCGGTAATTCCTTCGTAACCATTAGTGACGGAGGCAGCTCCTTTGGAAATACTGATATTATTAATAAACGGTCCGGGAATATATTCAAGCCCGAAATTTGTTGCAAGACCGCGAATCGTCGGGATTGCTTCTGTAAGTAGTTGTGTGTAAATTCCTCGTAAACCGAGAAGTTGTATCTGTCTGGCTCCTGTTGCAGCATCAGCATAACTTACTTCAACCGATGCACTTCTCTCAAATGATTCGGCAAGTGAGCAGCAAGCAGATTGCTCTAATTTTTTACTGGAAATTTCTTCGGTTTTTGCTGTAGCTCTGCTAATGGTTGTCCCTGACTCGGCTTCTACGTTTACTTCCTCTGTTTGAAACCCTTCACGAAGCATTATTTCAACTGCAGTCTGTCCGGTAGCGACGATTGTAGTATCAGATGCATAGCCGACATAGCTGGTTATAAGTGTATCTGTTGTAGTTCGTTCAATTGAAAAAGAGCCGTCACTTTTGGTGATTGCCCCTTTATTTGTACCGAGCCATCGGACTGTTGCACCGATGAGTGGCTTGTGGCTGTCTTCACTATGCCCGAATACAGTGCCTCTAAGCTGCTGTGAAAAAACAGGGGAAGCAAACAGTATAAACAATACTAGAGTAATGACGGTACTTTTCATAGAAAACTGAGAAATTGATGAAAGAATTTATTTCAAGTGAGTAATTTGAAAACCAAGTGACCGGACTGCTTCTTGTACAGTATCGGTAGAAACAGTATTAGTTTCAATTGTTAAAATTCTGTCAGGTGAATCAATATCAACACTCCAGCTATGTTCACCGACTGTTTTATTCAATAGAGGGGTTACTTTTGCGACACATCCGCCGCAGTTAATCGTTGTTTTAAATTTGAAAGTTTCCATGGTTTTTGCTTGTAAGTAAGTGATAGGACTAAAATAACCGAACCATTAAATTCAGTACATTATTTGT
>CAZGNO010000011.1:0-66469 GCA_964527785.1 uncultured Chitinophagaceae bacterium | reverse complement strand
GTTGCACTCAGAATGACGGGCTATGTAAGAGATGTCATTTACAGCGTAGTCGAAGCATCTAGTACTTGCCAATTTCCCAGTCGAATAATTTACTGAATTTAATGGTTCGGTTCTTTTAGTCCTATCACTTATAGTTTATCACTGTACATTGAATAGTTATATATTTGATTTCTTGTAATGCCTGTCTGTTCTGTACTTTATATTCATTTATGTTCTTGAAGCCCTGTACGGGTGGACTGTTTGTAGAAAATGTTCTTTTCGCCTCGCTTCAAGCTCCTGCTGGAGCGACCTACTTCTAGCTATACCCGTTCGGACAGATCGCTCCTGACGGAGCTTATATTTTTTTTGGAGCATTTTCTACAAACTGGTCGTTCCTAACGGAATCATAAAAGTCAATTCCGTTTTTACAGATGTTTTTCACATTGTAAGACTATAATGAATGTGTGGCAACAATGCACAATATTACAGTATAACAACTCAATGAACGGTCGTTACAACTACCACGACTTGAAACACATAAATAGCTGTTATGCCTTCCAAACTTTTAATGAACGATAGTCTTCTTACCAATATAATTTCCGTACTGTTCTGCCGCTTTGAAGAAAGCATCCGTCAGTGGAATTTGCTTTTGGTTGAAAAATTGTGTTTGAATGATTGCAGTATCCTTCTTCAAGGTGCGTTTCCAAGTCCCGACTGCTTTCCCGTTGATTGAAATTACCGGATAGAAGATTCCATTTTTAGAAAATGCTTTCGGTTGATTGTCAAGAGCAATCGAAGCAGTTCTGTCTTTGTAACTTATCAAAAATTCATCAAATGCCGGCAGGAAATGAATTATATTACTTTCATCAATCGTGCGATGTAATGTTGGATCAAACAAATACGTTTGATTGTCAATATTGATTGATTGGAAATCGGGTTTAATCAGTTCTATTGCTAGTTTAGAGTTTGCAATGGATAATCCAGACCACCACGCAAAATCATTCACAGTAGCCGGTCCGTGACTGGTAAAATACTTTTTGGAGAGTGCTACCAGTGCTTCTTCATGAGAAAGAGCTGGGGAGTTCGGCACACGTTCGTCCAATAGTGAATAAGTTATTTGTTTTCCTCGCATTGCACCGCTACATATAATGCCGTCAAGCTCTGCGTTCATTGATATCAGGGTAGGGCGGATATCGTTTGCTGTATCAGTTTTTAGCTGAAGTTCCTGCATGATTTCTTCGCGGGTCAGATGCTTGTTGCCTGATAATGATTTGGCTATAATTTCATTAAATCGGTGTAGGGTTTTTTCGTCCAAATCATGCCGTTTATTCATTGGAGCGGCTATTCTCTTCACATGAGGTGCGGTAAGTTTCAGCATCCAGCGAATATCCTCCGCAGCAACAAAATGCCATGTAGGGCGTAGAATATGTGTGCGAATAATATCACCGCTTGCAAGAGCATTTTCAATTGTACTTTCACGTGCTCCAAGCCGAATACCCACCGCCCACTTTGCCATTGCATAATCTTGCGCTTGCATTGCTCCGAAGTATCTTACCATCTCGGCAGGGGTGCTAAATTGTGTGTTAAGTAGCTGCTGGGTATGTATTCTGTATTTGGGTAGGTTGTGGATGGTCATACGAATATCTCTTCGAGGTATTTAATCACGACAATTATCATTCGAAGCTATTATTCCGTAAAAATATTGCTAGAAGAACCTACCAAATGGAGTAATTCCTGTTTAGGCGGGACTTCAAAACCGCCAATTTTCAGTTGTTCTTGGAAATACTTGAACGAAGGTAGTTCATTCAATAATTTCTGGTCATCATCCGATTTAAAAAATGCGGTATGAGTGAATGTTTTGCCATCGGGACTAAGGCAAGCATTGTAGTTTATACCAAGATAATCCAACTTTTGCAAATCAGACATAACATTTTTTATGTTACTTTGATTTTGCTCGGCATATTCAGCTTTTGTCGTATAGGTTACTCTTACTATTTTCATTGTAGTATTTATTTAGTTTTTTTTCTTACTCTGGTCGGTTTTCAGCATCCCCGATTATATAATATAGTTAATAGTTACTGATATATATGAGGTGGATTACAACTGATTGTTATTGTCTGATTTCTGTTTTATTTCTTCGAAGACGGATTTAACGGAGTCTGCTATTATTTGTTTTCTTTCATCAGTGTTTAGAAATTCAGGATAGCTTTTTTCAATCATTACTGCATTATTAAAAATTACTTTATATTTTTGTTGTTCAAATTCAAATTTTAATTCTGCTCGAATTCGAGAAGGATTATTTGAATTATATTTGTAACTATCGAACATTATCCTAATAGAGAGGTTTGTATATGAGTCACTTTGGGGTTTCTTTTGGTCTTGTTCAGTTTCTTTAGATTTTAATAGCGTATCGTCGAGAGTGTTGTTATATAATGTATATGCTATATTAGTACATCTGTTATTGATACAGATAAGAGATTCCTTTTCGTTAAACATCTCATCAAACTGCTTAAATTTATTATCGAATTGTATGAACATTTCTTTGATGCAATTACTATAAAGCTGATAAATTATTTCATCATTTCTATATAGTATTTCATCTGTCTTGGTTGAAGTCAACCTTTTCCATAGAGATATTTCTTTATCTATATCATCATCCTCGTCAACACTTTCACCGTTAGCGGCTTTTATACTTAGCTCCAAGCTCCATATTAATTGTTTTGCAATGTATTCAATAAACGAGTTAATATTTCCAACATCAGCACTGTTAAGAGCTGCAAGGTAATCTTTCTTTTCAGCAGATTTAATAACAACCGGGGGTAAATTATGTCTGTATAATACATAATTCATAAGAAGCCGTGCAATTCTTCCGTTACCATCATCGAATGGATGAATACGAACGAATTTATAATGCAAAAGTGCAGCTAAAGCAACAGGTTCAAGTTCGTTTTTTTGTTCTTCAGCACGATACCATTCAATAAGCTCTCCCATCAAAATCGGAGTATCCACTACCGATGCAAAATAGAATTGTTCACCATTAGTAAGCCGAACATGATTAGGCGTTTCTTTATAGTTACCTATATTGATTTGCCTACCTGTTTGCTGTCCATCAACTGTGATTGCTTCTTTCCAAAATGGCTTTACCAAAATTATTCTATTCAAGTTTTTAATATCAGCTTCCGTTAGAGGTCTTGAGGTATCTGCCGCCCATTCTTTGATTTTCGTGAAAGCAATATTATGTGCTTCCATTTCATCATATTCCCTCTTAGTGTGGTTGCCTTCAGTTCTTCCGAAAATGAGGAGAAGTTCAGTTTCATTATGGGTGAGAGTGTTTCCTTCGAGGTGATTGGAATTATAGTTGAACTCAAGGAGGAATTTTTTATCTAATTTGTATTGGTATTCAGGGTGCATCGGCAATATACCTTGTCGCACTTCTTGTAATTTTGCTATTTTTTTTATTAATTCTATCATAGTGATTGTAAGTATATAATTCAGTGCATCCCTACAAATATGCCTCTAACTCCGACACACTCTCCAGCAGTACTCCACGTGCCTTACTGCCGTCAAACGACCCTACAATCCCCGCACCTTCAAGCTCATCCATAATACGGGCTGCCCGTGAATAGCCAATCTTTAACCGCCGTTGCAATAGCGAAACCGAACCTTGCTGATGAGTTACTACAATGCGTGCTGCCTCTTCAAAGAGCGTATCTCTTCCGTCATCTTCCATCGCGTCGCCGCCCTTGCCTCCTACTTTTTTCTCATTCACACTTGGCAGCATATAGGGCGTAGAGTAACCGTGTTGATTGCCGATATGTGTACAAATCGCTTCCACTTCGTCGGTACTGATAAACGAATTTTGAATCCGTAGCGGTTTTGGAGAACCGCCGGGTAAAAACAACATATCACCGTTACCGAGCAGTTGATCTGCTCCACCCATATCCAAGATTGTACGCGAGTCAATTTTGGACGCTACCTGATATGCCAAACGCGCAGGGAAATTCGCTTTGATAATCCCGGTAATAACATTCACAGACGGACGCTGCGTAGCAACAATCAAGTGAATACCGATAGCACGGGCAAGCTGCGCAATACGTGTAATCGGCTCTTCAACTTCACGGGCTGCGGTCAGCATCAAATCAGCAAGCTCGTCTATGATAACAACAATATACGGCAACGGACGATGAACGAAATTAGTAGTGTCTTTGTATTTGCCTTCGAGTACTTTTTGGTTGTAATCCACCACATTCCGCTGTCCTACAGAGGCAAGCACATCATATCGTCTGTCCATTTCGGCAACCACTGATTTGAGTGCAAGCACCGCATTCTGCGGTGTAGTGATAATCGTTTCATCAACATCAGGCGAGACCGCCATAAAGTGATTCTTGAGCAAACCGTAGAATGCAAGTTCCACCTTCTTCGGGTCAATAATCACAAATTTCAAATCGTGTGGGTGCATTCTATAGAGAAGCGATGCAATGAGCGTATTGATCCCAACGGACTTACCCGAACCTGTCGAGCCGGCAATCAAAAGGTGAGGCATTTTTGCCAAATCACAGCAATATACTTCACCCGAAATGGTTTTGCCGAGAGCGAGGGGAAGACGGTAATCCGTATCATGGAATTTAGGCGATCGGATAATACTGCTGAAAAGAACTATGGACGGCTTTTGATTGGGAATTTCAATCCCAACAGTGCCTCGTCCCGGAATCGGTGCTATAATCCTAATACCCCTAGCTTTGAGAGCAAGGGCAATATCATCCGATAAATTTTCAATTTGGGAAATTTTAATTCCTGCTGCGGGCACGAATTCGTACTGCGTTACTACCGGACCGGGAGTTAAGGTCAGGTCCTCGATGCTAATTTTGAATGTTTCGAGTTTTTCTTGTAATAATCGTCCGTTTTCTTTAAGTTCTTCATCATCAACAGTTATATTTTGCTCATGCTGCTCGGAAAGTAGTGAAAGATTAGGTCCGATATATTCAATTTCTTCGTCGAGAACATTAATTTCAGGTTCGATTTCGATTTCGTTTGATGATTGCACTCGTTCTTGAACTGTCAGAGTGAGTGTCTTGGGATGTTCCGCACCGTGATCAAAATCCGATTGTTGATCTTCAGAAGTTTGAGTCCCTGAAACTACCGACGATATAGGTACAACCTTCGCAATTGGCGGTTGGGGTGGAAGATCAAGATGAGTTGTCATTGGCTTCACAGGGAGTGCATAGTGAGGAACTTCCTCGCTATTGTCATACGATGGATTTTGCTGCTGAACAGGTTCTTCTGTTCGGCGGATGAGGGGTTCTCTCTGTCTTATCAGTGGCGTTTGCTGAATATCTTGTTGCGCTTCTTGGGTTGCAACTCTACGTACAATTCGAGCCGGCTCTTCATCATCAACAGTAGAAGTTGCTTTTGGTGTTTGGTTTACAGGAGCTTCGTCAGGAATTTGTTCTACTTCTGTTTCAGCATCAGCAGCCCGTGATTTGTATTTTTCGACCATGTGAGCAATTTTATCCTGCAGTTTTCCATAAAACAACCTAAGCCGCATATAGAGCTTATCCATATCAAGGTCAGTACCCAATATCAGCGTAACGAGAATCCCTACGATAATCACCAGAAACGAACCTATTTTCCCGATTAAATCCGAGAGTATTGTTGATAGAAACTGTCCGACAGCACCGCTCCATTCACGTGAGATTGTAGGAAGCCACGACACTAATTGGAATGTTCCCATCAAGCTCGCAAATAAAATCCCGAGAATCAAAAATGTTCCTGTCATTTTAATTGTACGGGGCAGAACAACCTGTTTCTCAAATAAATTCTTTGCCCACAATCCTAATACAAACGGCAGCATTATCGCAGCATACCCAATTGTATAATTATAAAGAATATTAGATAAGACGGCGCCAACTAAACCTAGCCAATTTTGTGTGGTATCTACTTTTGCGCGGATAGATTCGTCCCCGCGAAAGATTCCCGAAATATCGTGCATTGTAAGCTCAGCATTTGCTTCGTCTTTGGAGGTATAGGAAATAAGGGCAATAAGCAGCAATACTGCAAATAGCATGAGTGTAATCGAAATAATACGAATTTGCCGTTGTCTGTCCACCTGAGATTTCGGAGCAGGAGGGGCAGATGTCTTTGCAGAACGCGGGGTACGTTTGTTATCGGCAGAGGTCGGCTGTGTTGGTTCGGGTGCGGCTTTGCCTTGCGGGGCTCCTGCACGTTTAAGAATTATATTTTCGGGATCTGTCGCCATTTGAAATTTTCCTTTTTAGTTTGCCATTATAATCATTTTACCGTCTAAATGCGGAACTGTAGTAAGTGAATTGAGGTCTGCCGCACATTCAATATCGTCTGAGAATCCAAGTTTGATAAGTAGTTTTCCGTGCTCTGTGTTTTGAAGAAAACCTGTGAGATTACTTTTGTATTTTGTAAAAAGTACCTTGGCTGCAGTGGCAGTATCCGATAGAGTTGCCATCGGGAATTTCTTGGAAAGTGATTGTACAAACCCACCGGCGCACACTGCATCTTCGTAAGAGAATTGACCGTTGTTTCCGGCGCAGACTATTGTAAAATCAACGTTTGTTGAATTATGCTTGGTTGCGATGTATTCTGTCAAAGCACGTAGATTTACAAAAGAACCGATATATATTTTGGTTGCTTTTGCGGCAAGTTTTAATGCTGTCGTCCCGTTGGAAGTTGTAAAGGAAATAGTTTTGCCTGAGACTTGCACCGGCATATATTCCAGAGGTGAATTACCTGCATCAAAACCCGGCTGTTTTATCCCTTTGCGCTCCCCGCCAAGAAAACGAATGTCAGGACGAAGCCGCAAATATGTAGCAATTGCTTCATCAACGCTCGCTGTAGGTAGTATAGCCGTTGCACCGCTCGAAAGGGCAACACAAATGGTTGTACTTGCCCGCAGAACATCAATTACAATAGCAATGCTTTCACCGTTTTCCGAGCTGTGAGGCAATTCGGACGGCGTAAGTAGTACGTTTATATTCATTTATATTTTTGCTGCTGTTTGTTGGGATGGCAAAATACGACCTAATTTCGTGAAAGACAAATGATTTTTGGTTCTTCGGGGGTAATAATGAGATTTAACAGGGTAATATGCTTTGAGAATTGAGGAATATTGAGATAATTTTGTTATCTCGTGATTAAAGCGGATTTACTGAAAATTGCGTAATTTGATATTGTACTTAATGCTGAAACTTTGCACTCAATCCGATAACATGAATGAATACTATACTTACAACACTTCAAGGAATGATTATACCCATAGGAATTATTTTGGGTTCGGTACTAGTCGGTTTCATGCTTCGAGGGGTAGTGGGGTGGTGGGTCAAACGGATTATTACCCGAGTAGGTTTGGCAAAAAGCTCTCAATTTAGTTTAATAATCCGTCGTCCGTTTCTCTACTGGAGTATTCTTCTCGGTATCGAGATTACACTTCGGATGGTACCTGTCGCACCTTGGGCAATGCCTTATATTGAGCCATGCTTGTGGGGTGGGTTTATTATTATTCTTAGTCAAACATTGGCTCGAATTGCTACACAGGTGATAGCAATTCGTAGTGAAACCCATCGCCATGCACCTTCCAGCACACTTATTCTAAAAATCACACAATTCAGTATTTATTTTATAGGTATCATTCTTGTTCTCAACTCATTCGGGGTTAATATTGCTGCAATTATTGCTGCTTTAGGAATCGGCGGACTTGCACTGGCTCTGGCACTTCAAGATACTCTTTCGAATATTTTTGCAGGAATCTATATTACAATTGCCGGACAAATTGGCGTAGGGAACTACATCAAGATTTCAGATGCAAAATTTGTAGAACCTGCCGAAGGATTTGTGGTAGATATTAGCTGGCGGACTTCAACACTCAGACGGCTGGATGGAAATATGGTCGTACTCCCCAATAATGTGCTATCGCAGGCAACTGTAGTTAATTATACCTTGCCTGATACTCTTTGCCATATCAGTATGAAAATTTCTGTTGATACTTCAGCCGATACATTGCTTGTACAAACTATACTTCAAGAGGTTATAACATCTCAGGATGGTGCAAGTGCTGTTCAAGTTCATTTGTTTGAAATTCATGAAGCGTCAATTGATTTCATGGTTTTCTTTACAATCGGCAATCCTGACTTGCAGTTCTCGATCCGTAGCCAAACAGTACGTGCAATTATGCAGAGATTTGCTGCTGAATATATTATGCTCAAATCTATTGTGAATACAAACAATACGCTTCTTCAACAGTTTGCTTTTGTACCTCAATCTGAAATTCCTGCACCAAAAGCAGATTGAATCTATGGAAAATTAAACTGACATTACCAATTGCCTGACCATCCGAATTGCTCGAATACCTGCCGCACATCATCTTCTATGCGGGTTTTGATAATTATTTCTTCCTGAGTAAACGGATGCCGGAAACGCAGTTCAAGGGCGAACAGTAATAGCCGCTGCAAACCGAACTGCTCACGGAAGAAGAGATTATGTCTGCCGTCTCCATACCGCACATCACCGATAATCGGATGTGAAATTGACGAAAAATGTTTGCGAATTTGATGTCTTCGTCCTGTTAAAGGATTGATATCGGCAAGTGAGTATCTGGAAGTAGTGTGTTTGTTGATGGTAAACGGTAATTCTACTTGCCTGATTATTTTATAGCTTGTTTCGCTTATATCGTTGTTTTCGACTGTTCCGGTTGTAATGGTAGCTACAGGAGGTAAATATCCTCGAACAAGCGCCAAATATCGTTTTGATACCCTTCTTTGAGCAAACTGCTCACCCATCGCCCGTGCAGTCTGATTGTTCCTTGCAAAGAGAACTATCCCCGATGTTGCTCTGTCTATCCTATGGGCAGGGGCAAACCAACCGTCAAATTCTTGTTGTAATAATTCCAATAATGAGATTTCGTTCCGTGAAAAGTCACTCGGATGTACATGAAGTCCTGTCGGCTTGTGAACTGCAAGAAATGAATCGTCCTGAAAAAGAATTTGTAAATCCATAATATCGTTATTGAAAAAAAGACGCTCCGGCAGATTGTGCAGGAGCGTCTTTTTTGAAAAAATTAAACCTACTAAAAGTTTACCGCACCACTTCCAACCGACGGGTTAGTGTCGTCTTTGGTGTGGTAAGTGTATAGAAATACACTCCGGTCGGGAACTCAGAAACATCAATCGTTGCAGTATGTTGTCCTGATGGCATTACATCAGATGTCTTTGACCACAGAGTTTTTCCTAGTAAATCCGTAACTGTCAGTTTAGTTGAATTTACCTCAGGCAGAGTAAATCCGAATGTGACGGTAGAAGAGGCAGGATTTGGAATGCTTTGTCCAAGTTCATAACCGCTTTCTGAGAATTCACTCACACCGGTAGCACGTACTACAACAACCTTCATTGAAATCACAGTTGTATCGCAGTCGTTTAAGACTAAGCACTCATAGCTTCCCGAATCAGAGAATGAAACATTATTCCGATTATAGAGCGGAGAAAATTCACCGTCAAGAATTCTGCCGTCTTTTTTCCAACGATATTGTAATGGATGGAAACTGGTAGCAGATATACCCAAGTAGAGTATTCCACCTGTTTTTACAGTATCAATTGCTTTTGGTCTTGCGAGTATTCTAGGTTTGCCGATTATACGAATATTTGTGACTGCAGAATCACGTCCACAAACGGAAGTTGTTATCACTTTTGCTGTTAAAACTATATCAGTTATAGAGTCCAGCAGAGGAGTATTCTTTTGGCTTATAGAAGGACCTGTTGCATCAAGTCTAAACGAACCATTTATAAACCATTGATATTGTACGGCTGTAGTGTCCACAACTTCGACGGTTACATTGTAAAGTTGATCTGCACATACTTCTATATCAGGAGTCATGTTCTTGATTTTTATTGGTGAAGCAACACGTACAAGATGATTCATAGTCACATCACCCGAAATCGAAGGGGCGGTTACATTTACTGCATAGAATCCTTCGTCCTGTTTTTCGATTGTGTTAATTGAAAGCGTCGAAGTTGTTGTACCTGAGTACTTTGTTCCATTCGCAAGCGGCTTACCATTGCGCATCCATTGGTAGAACAGTTTGGTAGCTGACGGCTGAACAAATTCAAGGGAACGAACCTGCTGTGAACTGCCTACACAAGCAACTACCGTATCTTGATTTGCTTCTAATATTCCTGAATTTACGGTAAGAATCCTCGTCGTAGCCGAACCGCAAATAGCAGAACCGGTAATGGTACAATAATAATTTGAGCCGGCATCTGACGGTTGGAAGTTACGAATAACAAGGGTAGCTTCGTTTACACCACTGATACGGGTTGTATTTTGCATCGGTACTGTTCCGCGATACCATTGGAATTTATGATTGTTTGTACCGATAACATCTACTGTAATTCTAGCAGTCGAACCAATTGCAAATGTTCTGTCTTCCGGCTGCTTTACGATTTGGATTGGAGGAGTAATAAACACAGTTGCAACTGCCGAAGTAGTAGTTCCGCATGGACCAAAACCAACTACGTTACATGTATAAAAACCGGAATGGAGAACAGTCACTTTTCTAAGTACGATTGTTCTGCTGTTCTCACCGGGGATATCTGCACCGTCTTTTTGCCATTGATATTTAAAGATATTACCGGATGCTTTGACTGTTAGAGTAACAGTATCTCCTATGCAAGTATTTTGGGAGAATGGTTGTGTTTCGATAGTTGTAGGTGTATAGACCGATACATTACCTGATGTTACAGTAGCAGATGGATGTTCTGCATCTGTTAGCCGGATAACAAGTTGGGTTGTTGAGTCGTTAATATCCGTCATAAGCCAATTGTAAAGCTGTGCAAAACCGTCAGCGTTCGGTGTGATTTGTGAGAATAGGGAGGCACCCCGTGCATATTCAATCATCATTGACGATATACCGCGTGACGACCATCTGATTGCTGTAGGAGTATTTGTACAGAATTGCTCTCCTCCGAGAGGTGCGAGGAGTGTAAGTTGTGGAGTTTGGAAATTAATCGCTGCTGCACCTAAATTTTGACTGACTGTATTAACACCTGCCCAAATCCCGTCGTTATCAGACCAGAATTTAATAACTGAACCATCGGTCAGTGATCGCTGCTCAATTCTCTGAACACCGCTAGGGAGACTGTTTGGAATAATAGTTGACCATGCACCGTTAGTATTTTCAAGATTTGCATAATAGGGAACAGTTGTCCCGGCAGCTACAGTTGCACCCTCATCTTGTACCAAAGCAGTTGAGATTGGATTACCCGTTCCAGCAGTATTATCAAATAAACAAATGTATGTTTTGGGAGCAAGTCCGCTTTGGCTGTCGTAGATTCCGGTTCCGTTGGCAACAAATTCACCGAACTCTAATGTTTTTGTCGTAGAAACAGAATTGAAGGTATCGGCGGGGAAGCCCGGAGCATCCGTCATAATTACGCGCCATGTAATGGAAGCTCCTTCGCTGAATGTTGTATTTCCTGACGGAAGCATATTTACCCACATAGTCATTGAAGATTGACCCGCACCGGTAGAAAAGGTAGAATAATCAGTTCCGGTTGAATTTAAATTTCTGTTGCTGTTCGATACAAATGTTTGAGTATTTGCATTATAGTGTAAATTCACACCACCGCCGATGGTATTCGGCTGAGTAGGACCGGTAACCGCTCCCGTAAAATATCGGTACGTAGTATTAGGAATCAGGTTGTCTATTCTAACTAAAGCAAATGTAGGAATACGTGTAGTACTTGTAGCCGATTTCATAAACTTAGGAATCATAATGTCGGTCATTGTAAGCTGTCCGTATATCTGAATGGACGAGCTTTGAATGAGCGGTAAGTCAGTCGAAGTAGCTGATATTATATAACTTCCGGCACTCGAAAATTTTACATCATTGAACGTAGCCACTCCATTTACGAACGACTTTGTAAGTGTTCCGCTAAGTGTTCCTGTTCCTGAAACTATACCCAAAGTAACGGTCCCTTGAAAACTTGCGTCAACACTTGCGTCAGGGCGGCGTGCCTCGACTGTAAAGGGTCGGAAAGATTTATTTGCGTTTCCTGATGTTTGAAGATTATTAAATACGGCTTGAGTAGCACCTATACCTACAGTAAACGGTGCACTGGTTCCGGCTGTGAGTACATCCCCAGATGTACGTGTTGCGGTAATCTGTACATTACTTTGAGCAGTGTTGTAGCGAATACCCGACACAACTACCGAACTGTTGCTTGCTGGAATTGTACCGGAAAGTGTACCGCTTAATGCCCCTGTACCTGCAGCCAGAGAAAATGAGAAACTGGTAGCTGCACTAACATTCGCAGGGGAATTTGAACCGTCCACCGATGAAATTATTGCAGAAAATGTACTTGTAGCAGACGGTGAAGACGGAGAGATACCGGTTACTATGAATTTAGTAGGTGTAGCCAAACTCGACGAACTCGACACCGAAATATCATCCAGTCGGATACGAGGGCGTGTATTGCCGCTATTTTGAGCAATTTGGTAGAATTTCCAACGCACTTGTACCAGTGCTTGGTTGTTTGCATCTACCGGGAGGGTAGCAAATAAATTTGACGTAACATTTACTGCTAATCCTTCACTGGAAAATTCTACCGGTGCAGACTCAATCCCGGGTACATCACCCCAAGCTGCGGCAGTACTTGTACGATACTGAAGTCTAAATGCAGAAGTACGCGGTGTAGGAGTACCGAGCCCCTGCTCAAGCAATTGGCAGGTAAAACTCACTTGGATATTGGCTCTGCCCGTAGCATTAAGCGAGAGTACTGCTGCACCTGTATATCCATTTGTACCACTGCTGGTATTGCCCATTGCTATACCATTATTATCTAAACCCGTAATTCGACTTCCGCCCGTAAGGTTGTAGGCAGCAACCCAATCACCGGTAGTTGCTGTTGCATAAGCAGGGTCTGATGTGTTTGAAACATGAAACACCATATTCGGTGGGTATGTTCCTGCCGCAGTCGTCGCCGCAAAAGCAGTAAAGGAGTAATTCCCTGTAGAAAGATCGAATGCCGTAGCCGGATTCGACTGGGCAAAAAGCCCTGAAAACCCTGCGACCATTGTTATAACAGCACAGGCAAGAAGGCGTAGAGTACGCATAATATTCACTGGATAAAATGAAACAAGAATTATGTTAAATGTTGATTTTTTCTGATGACTAGGAACGATTGTACTGATGATTTATGAAATATCAATATTTTCGCTTCATTGAATGCTTGCAAATTGACAAATTATTGTCAAACATAACTACAAAATATGAATTTTCTTGAAATTTTTAGCTGGAATACATCCTAATTCTTTAATTTCTTGATGGAAGTCATAGTGAACTGCTGTGTAATGTGTTGAGACTCATACTGTTCCGAGACTATTTATGTGTGTTTTAAATTGTAATAATACTGAAACTTGCAGCAAAAGTTCAATGCATTGTAATCGTAAAATAAGGCATGGTTTTTTAGATGATTCAGTTGCGTGAAATGTTAATTCTGAATCAATTTGATCCTCAAATACAAACTCCTCTCTTAGCTCACTTCGTGAAATTGCATGACACTATGTGTACAACAACATGAATACAATTCAATATTTAAAATGCAAATCAAACAAACACTCATGTTTTGGTAGTTACGAACTGTATATCTTTGTATTTAGATTGTAAGGATATGCTATTTCAAAATGTATTATACAAATCAGTTGATTCATGTTTTTTCACAATTCTAGTGCAATTTTATGAAAACATTTCTTACTCTTTTTGGATTTGTTTTGTTTATTGTTTTGCAATCGAATGCTCAGTGGACGAAATGCAATGGTGGCGAAGCGGTAAATATTCGCTCGATTGGTGCCGGTGCATCTAAAGTGTATGCCGGTATTCAATATAAAGGACTGTATTTCAGTACAGATAATGGTGAAAGCTGGACAGCGACAGCACCCGAATTGAATTCTAAGACGATATACTCAATACGCGTAGTCGGCTCGAATGTGTATGTTGGAACAGGAAGTTCAGCATATCGGAGCACTGATGACGGAGCAAGTTGGGCACGTATAAATTCCGGTTTGACAAATCGCTGGGTCGCCGCTTTCATCGAGAAAGACAGTTTCCTGTTTGCAGGCACTGCAAGTGACGGAATATTCCGTAGCATTGATAAGGGAATAACATGGGAACAGGTGAACTCCGGTTTGGCAAATCTAAATGTGCGGTGTTTTACAGCGAATGACACTACATTGTTTGCCGGAACTGACGGAGGAGTTTTCCGTAGTTTTGATAATGGTATGAATTGGGTTAAAGTTAATTCCGGCTTGCCATTCCCATATATTTATTCGCTTCTTACATCGCAAAGTACTCTATTTGCCGGGACATTGGGAGGGGGAATATTCCGAAGTACTGATAATGGTGACAGTTGGAAAGTTGTAAATACGGATTTGAGCAAAAAAACAGTGTTCTCTTTGGCTGTATTGGATGGAGTGATATATGCAGGTATGGATGGAGGGGCAGGGGTTTATCGCAGTACAGATAAAGGTGAGTCTTGGGTGGAGGTTAATAAAGGAATGGGCAACCTAAATGTGATTTCATTAGCAGTAAACGACTCCTTCTTAATTGTAGGTACTTCAAGCAAGGGGATGTACCGCAGAGGTAACTCCAACGAAGGTTGGTCAACGGCAAATGTTGGTTTGACTTTCGAAAAGGTATATTCACTTTTTGGCAACAACAAAACAGTATACGCAGGAACTGACGGAGGATTATTCGGTTCCGGTGACATGGGAGCACATTGGGCGTCGTTGAATTCAGGGTTAATCGGGACAGGTATCAAGAGCATTGTACTATTCAACTCAAATTTGCTTGCAGGAATGAGCAAACCTGGGGGAGTATATAGCAGTTCGAACAGTGGAGTAAATTGGCTTCCGGTAGGTTCAGAACTAGCAAATCGAAATGTAAATTCTTTGGTAGTAACCGATTCGAGTATATTTGCAGCAAGTGACTCAGACGGAGTCTTTCGGAGCAATGACGGGGGTATGACATGGGAACAAGTAAACTCCGGCATGAGCAGCAAAAACGTAAAAACACTTGCTGTAAGTGGCAATGCGTTCTTTGCCGGCACATTGACAGGCGGAGTATTTAGAAGCATTAATTCCGGACAGAGTTGGCAGCAAATAAATTCCGGCTTGACTAGTCTGGATATACTTCATTTGGCTGTAAGCGGTTCAGCACTATTTGCGGTGACTCAATCAGGTGAAATATTCAGAAGCATTGATGATGGTGTGAGCTGGTCAGGAATAAATTCCGGTTTGGAAAATCATTCTGTATTGTCATTTGCAGTAAGCGGCAATACTATATTTGCCGGAACGTTTGAGGGCGGGGTATATTCAAGTACTGACAATGGAACGAATTGGTCTAAAGTTCAATCGGAATTGTCTAATAGTACTGTACATTCATTATCAATCGTTGAAAATACGCTTTTCGCTGCAACAGAATCCGGTGTTTGGAGACAATCATTTGTAACAAGCACTAATGATATTGGAGACGGCGATATGACAGAGTATCTGAGGTGTTATCCTGAACCGACATCGAATTTATTGACTGTTGTGAGGGCATATCCATTATTTACTGATTCAGATCCGGTTCATTATACTGTCACTTCATTGCTCTCGGAGAAAGTTATGGAATTTCAGTATAGAGACAGTCAATTTGCCGTGTCAGTCAATAATCTCGCAAACGGTATATACTGTTTGACTGCCAGACAAGGGCTCAGTAGCAGGACGAGAGTATTTACAGTGCTAAAATGATAGGTATTCAATTCTCGGTATAAAGGTAAGTGTACGATAAATAGTAGTCCGTGATTGTTATTCACGGACTACTATCAAACCGATGTTTTTTTTTGTGAAATTATCCGACACACAACCCTACCATCTTCTTCTCTGAGCAACAACCCCTCCTCTATAATGCCGGTTGTGGTGTCCGGAATAGCACGTACTCCTTGAAGGCATTACAATAACGTTTCGATGTAAATGATGCCTATGGTGAACAGGATGAAAAATAATGCCGGGAGTTATTACAACACTTCCGTGAGAGTGATGTTTGCGATGGTACGCAGAGGCATTATTCGGCAATAAAACTACAGCTATTGAAAACAACAGCCCGATAAAAAACATTTTCTTAAACATGACTACAATCCTTATTGTTTATGAAAAATTTGTTTGCGTCTTTTCTCTTGCTATGATGCAGATTCTCCGGAAAAAGTTTAATCTGTTGATTAACAAAGTTGAACCCGAAATTGATTTGTGGACTTAATGTTAGGAATAGACATTGAATATCAAAAGTATTGAGAGAAAATCTAATTATACTGTTAGTACCATATTTCTTCGTAAAAAATGGTAATTTGCATAGATTTATTGATTCGTATGATGCTTAGGACGATTGTAATCGCAATCGGAGTAATTACTATTACGATAGAATGTAACAAATATCCATATTGAATTTTATTACTCTAGAAAGCACTGCAAGGCGAGAAAGGGCTTCACCAATCTTAAACGATTTCTCGTCTGAAGTGTTTATCAAACATCATTATGTTTGAATGAAAATTTGAGATTGTATTCTCCACATTAAATACGAAATAGCCGAACTCCTTTTATTTATTATCCGGTACCTACCTTATGAAAAACCTTAGAGTTTTTTTTGCGATGTTTCTCTGCATTACAGCTTCTGCATCAGCAGTTGAGATAAACTCGCGGCAATTTATCAGTTTCAATACCTCCGCATCCAGATCAAAAATTCCAACGACTCTTTCAAAAGTTGCAAATGAATTTTCGGTAAATGTACCTGCGATGGCTGTTGCATTCAAATCTTCATATCAGAATATAACCCTGACTGAGTTTCCAATTTCCAAAACAGAAACTGCCACATTGGAATTAGTACCGGCTCATTCAGTTATTGATGCCAATACTGAGTGGTATGTAGGTTCGAAGCGTGTTGAACTTCCGGATGTGGTTGCATATCGCGGTGTGATAGTCGGAGAACCAAATTCCAAAGTGTTGCTCAATTATGCCAATGGTGACCTCATGGGGACAGTAATTCGTGCCGGTGGAGAGCAACTGGCGATAAGCCCTTACGGTAGCAGCAAGGAAGACAATCGTTCGCATACTATCGCTCCTGAATCTTTCATAGCTCAACTAAACGGAAATACTTCATTTAACTGCGGTACCGATGAAGTATCACCATTGATGAGTGTACTACCCCCTGAATCGGAGATTAACAAATCAGGTGCACAAACTCTCAGTACAAAACCGCTCGAGGTTCAAGTAATTGTAGAATCAACGACAGGTTTTTATATAGGTCCGGGCAGGAATGATGCTGATAAAGCAGGGGCTTATATTGTAGCGCTTTATAATATGGTCAGTATGATATATGAGGATGAAATGAATCTTACCTATCGCTTGGTAAAAGTTCAAATATGGACAACGGATGAGCCGGATAATTATAAAAATTCAAATCCGAATAGTGGAGATAACGCAAGTCTTAAAGATGAATGTGTGGCTCGTTGGAAAAACAGAAGCGATCAACGTGATTTAGTTAATCTTCTGAGTCGTCTCGGTGGCACGAGTATTCTAGGTATAGCTAATGGTATCGGAGGTATTTGTAATAATACCGATAGCTACAGATCTGCTTATGCTGTTTGCGGAATACAAAGCTATTCAGAACTTCCAACATTGTCCTATAATGGAGAAGTCGTTACTATAGCCCACGAGAACGGTCATGTTTTCGGAGCATTACATACCCATAATTGTTTTTGGAATCCTCCTTTGGATAGTTGCACTTCAAGCGGTAATGCGTACATAAGTACAAGTAAATACTCTGATGCCTGTAATGAAGGTGCTCCTGTCAATAATAAGGGATCAATAATGAGCTATTGCCATTTGTGGGGCAATGGGGTGCCGATGACGTTTCTACCGAGGGTATATAACTATTTACGTAAAAATCTAGAAGGAAAAGCGTGTGTTACAGAACTTGCAACAAGCACTCTAAAGGTGCAGTATCCGATTGGTAATCAATCGTTTAAGGCAGGAAGCGACACTGTTATTCGATGGACTGCATCAACGAATATTACAAACGTTAAGATAGAATTTTCGCCTGACAACGGAGCAACGTGGCAAGTTATTCCCGGAGGAGAGAGTGTAAATTCAAAACTCGGCGGGCGAGCTTACGGTCAGGGAATAATTGCCTGGAAAGTCCCTGAAATAAATACTGATAATGCACTTATACGTGTTTCTGATGCAGCTAATACTGCTACTTGGTCAACTACCCTTGCTCCCTTTTCAATCCAAATAGCAGCATTAACTCTTGAGTACCCCAAAGGTGGTGAGAAATTCGGACAAAAGGAGAAACTTACTATCGAATGGGCAGCTACATTAGTGAATATCGCTAAGGTAGAGTTTTCGTCCGACGGCGGTGCAACTTGGATAGAACTTACATCCAGTGGAATCGGCACTCTAAGCTATGATTTACCCGACATCGAAACATCGCAAGCTTTAATCCGCATTTCTGACACTTCAAATAACAAAATTGTATCTCAAAGCGGAGTTTTCGCAATAGGAATAGAAAAAATAGTACTTATAGCTCCGAATGGCAATGAGTTGATTTGTGCAGATTCGAACTTTAATATCACATGGTCAACTGATTTCATGGGAGTAACCAATTCAAGAGTAAAAATACAATACTCAACCGATGATGGTGTATCTTGGAAGAACATCACCAATTCAATTGGTGTAAATGCAAACACAGGTTCATATACATGGTCTGGTGAAAAAACACCTTCCGCACTTGCACGAGTAAGAATTGTTTATAGAAACGACTCATCCCTTACTGCCAACAGTAAAAATGTATTCAAGGTTGACCCTTGTATTGTAGGAGTAGATGAATCAATACAAAAAACAACATTTACTACACTTGCTGTATCGCCTAATCCTATTTCTACACAAGGTGTTGCAATCGTTGAGTTTCCTGATCCATGTGCTCAAATTGAATGTACGCTCATTGATACTAAAGGGGCGGTTGTGGCTGTTCTTGGTAATTTTGATAATTTTACTGAAGGTAAGCACGAACTTCGTTTTGATGTTTCAACAATAGCTTCAGGTTCGTATTTTATTACACTCCGTTGTGGTGCGCAACGTATTTCAGCTCCACTTACGATTTTTCGGTAAAAGACCGAACTAATTGAGAAAGTAGTTATTCTTGCAGCCCGTGATTAATTTGAATCACGGGCTTTTTTTTGATTGGAATCAATCTATCTTAATTGTTAATTATTAATAATTGTTACAAGGAAGTTTGCTCGTAAACTTGTGACGTGAATGAATAAAAGTTAAATTTATTTTATCAGTTTTCGGTGATAAATTTATCGGCATTGTGTTATTAGTAGTAGATGGGAAACATTACGGAGAAGGGGAGTGTCGGTCAGTATTTTTTTTGAAATGCATTTCGGAAATAATTGAATATGTCCGGCAAATCTGTTGTATTATCATTAAGGAGAAAATTAATAATGCTGTTATTTCAAAAGAATAAGAGCATAGCAGTACCATAAAACGTAAAAACTTTACACTCTAAAAGCGGCCACTTACCGTGTAAGGCAAATGCAAAATGAATATCGAATATACAATTCGAGGGTTGTGATATTCATTCAGAAATGAAACTATAATCACTTTTCACAAAGTTCATTTTTTGTCTTAATTTTTTTTTTGGAGGAAGTATGACGAAGTATATATCACTATGCCTTTTGGGGCTGTTGTTTTTTTGCACCGAAAATGCAAGCGCATATAATTTACAAGTTCAAGATGTAAAACAAACGTGGAGAACCGAACGAGGTTCAATAGACTCAGCAGTCCTTACTGTTAAACCTGCAGGGGCTTATTTTGAATATGGACTCTATCTCACCTTTTCATCAAAAGGTGGCTCACTAACCAAGAGCACCGATACACTGGAAATCCAATTCTTTTTCGATTTAAGCCCCAATGCAGTAATGATTGATTCGTGGCTTTGGGTAGAAGATACTATTGTGAAAGCAATGCTGATGGATAGAGGTCAAGCCCAGCAAATATATGAAGGTATCGTCAATCGCCGCAAAGACCCTTCGATTCTTTACAAAAATTCACAAACACGCTACGAATACAGAATTTTTCCCCTTGCCGGTTCTTCATCCCGAAAAGTAAAAATCTCGTGGCTTCAACCAGCAACATGGTCAGCAAAAACAGTTTCGGCTCAACTTCCGACAAATTTAATGCTCGAATCCAGAAATCTACTCAGTAAATTAAGAGTAATTGCACTTACTGATTCTAAATGGAGCGACCCTTCAATATCCAGTACCGGATACACCTTCACTGATGTAGACGACCAGTTCTATGGCAAAGGCAAGGAAATATTTCTGAAAAATGAGAATTTTCCTGCAATGCCAACGATTCAGTATTCCAGCCCGCTTCAAAACGGATTTTATTTACAATGCTATCAAGATGCACCTGACGAAGGGTATTATCAGCTTATCATGCTTACAAAACAAGCAGTTGATATCACTACTAAGAAGAAAACCCTCTTTATTGTTGATTATGACGCAAGCCAAACGGCACTCAGTCGTAAAGATGTATTAGCAGAATTACAAAACACAATACTGAATACTTTTGCTGCAAAAGATTCGTTCAATATCCTGTTATCTAATAATACTGAGCAATTTATTTCCGAGAAGTGGATAAGTGGAAGCCCTGAAAACATCAACGCAGCTTTTGCAAGTATCAATGAGGAGCATCTTGCGTTGTATTCGTATCTCCAATTGTCGCTTCCCAATGGATTAAGGTATTTAAAAAAGGTAGGGGGTACTGCAAATGTTACCCTGATCTCAAATTCGGACGGACATGGGAATTACAAAATTGCCAATCCATTAATTGCTGAAATCTCAGGAATTAATGATTATACTCCGCAAATCAATTGTATTGATTATTCAAACAGCAGAAGAACATACAGCCAAAATTCAACATATTATTATGGGAATTTTTATTTGTACGACTATCTGGTAAAATGGTCAGGTGGGTATTATTTGGACGCAAACAAACCTTCTGTTACGCTTTCTACTTCGATTTCAACAATTGTAAACAGTGCTGAAGGTAAAATTCAATCACTCGAATTATACACCACACTCGAAGAAGGATTTTGTTATGCACGTTACGACCAAGCGGCTTCGCAAGCACAAAAAGATGCCGGAATTGTAATTCAAGTGGGTAGGTATTATGGTAAACTTCCGGTAATTGTTAGGGCGACAGGGTTTTATCAAGACCAACCGTTTAACAAAGAAGTTCGCCTGAATGTTGTTCCCGATATTGACCCGCTACGCATGATGCGTAGAATTTGGAACGGCAACTATATTAACAAATTGGAAACCGGAACAATTACCAACGATGTAATCAAAGAAATTATAGACATAAGCCGTAGAAACCGCATACTGTCGCTCTATACCGCATTTCTTGCACTCGAGCCCTGGAGAATGCCAAAAGATGACTACATATTTTTGGACCCGGAAAAGGAAGAAGAAGGCAATACTAATACAGCCGTTGATGAAAATATTGTTGTGAACGGCAATGATATAATTCATGTGTCGGCATACCCTAATCCGTTCACGTCAAATTTAAGAATTGAGTGCAGTGAAGTTGCAGCAGGTGTTACGATTGCATCTGTTGAGATTTATAATTCAATCGGAAATTTGGTAAAAACTATAGCAAATGACGCTTTTGGCGGAAACCGGAGTTTTCAATGGTTGGGTGATGATAATTCAGGAGCAGATGTTCCGAATGGAATGTATGTGGTAGTTGTCAAAACGTCAATGGGAGCTGTACGCTTCAATGTAGTCTTAAGCAGATAATCTAAGTTCTTAGTGTTATACAATTTTTAAGGTGACTTCTACAGCCCGTGATTGCAGTCGCGGGTTGTAGTGTTAAAGTGACTTATTGGGCTTTCAATGAAGTGTATATTATGTCTTATTTTGAAAGCTCAGTTAGTATCAGAACGTATTTACATCCGTCAAAAAAGAATACACGTGTGAACTTTCGTATGAACGTGTTAATTTCATGACGACAGTTACCCTTAATTTATATCTATAGCAAGATCCAAAATAGTTAAGCCGTATGCTTCCATCAATAAGCATACGGCTTTTTATGTTAGTTTTGTAATATTTTTAGAGCATCAAGAACTATCCGTTTAGATGTAGAACTCGTTGTGTATAGTTCCTATTATCAATTTAGTTTTATCGTTTATTAATCCATGCTTGTATAAATTATTCCCAAGTCAATTCGTCGAAGCATGAAACGAAGCGGTTTTATATATTTTTTATATTGTTGTGTATGAATATTGGTTTTTTATCGTCGGGAGACAGCCAAAATAAAAGAACGTGGTCGGGTATATCATACTATATTGCAAAACAGTTGGAACTACATTGCGGGGAAGTTACTCACCTTGGTCCAATCCCCGGTAATCCAATGTTTTGGGGGAAAGTAGGTAATAAAATCCTTCAAAAACTGACAACAAAACGGTATAATTTTGTTCATAACTTTTCTCTTGCCAGAAAGTACGCGAACTTTTTCCAACCGAAAATTGACAAAGGGCACTTCGACGTAATCGTTGCAGCATCTTCTTCTACAGAGCTTTGCTTGATAGAAACCGATATACCCATTATATCAATAAATGATATCACCTCTCAACTAATTCAAGGATATTATCCTGAATATTCAAAACTGACTGTGAATTCACAACGTGTACATCACAAAATCGAGCAAATGTCACTTGCAAAATCTCGTTTAATTATCTATCCATCGGAATGGGCTGCAAATTCTGCTCGCTTGGATTATAAACTCCCTAAATCCAGAATCGAATGTGTACCGTTCGGTGCAAATATAGACAATGAAGATATACCTGAAATGAGTATCATTCAGAAAAAAAAGCAAGGCGAGGTGTGTAATCTACTGTTTGTTGGCGTGGATTGGGAACGTAAAGGGGGGCGTATTGCCTATGAAACAATGCTGGAACTTCTGAATCGTGGTATTAATACCACATTGACTGTTTGCGGATGTACTCCGCCGATAGAATTCCGTCATAAAAATCTTCGAGTCATTCCCTTTCTGAATAAAAATATTCCTACTCAAAAGAAGATATTTGCAGAACTGTTTCTAGCATCAAGTTTCTTTATTCTCCCTACTCGTCAAGAGGCGTATGGAATTGTATTTTGTGAAGCCGGTGCGTATGGAGTTCCCTCTATTACCACAAATACCGGTGGTGTTACAGAGATTATTCAAAATGCTGTCAACGGTTATGTAATGGAGCTTTCTTCCGGAGCAAAAGACTATGCTGATGTTATTGAAAAGGTATGGAGAAATACTGATGAATATCTAAAATTAGTTCTTCAAAGCCGCAAACAGTTTAATATAAAGTTTAATTGGGATATATGGGGCGAAAGAGTAGGTGCGATGATTAAGGAACTATTGTAATATCTGTTTAAGTGCAGTTCGCAGATGAGTATGCGTGGAAATATGCATTGGTTTGGGAAACACTGTAATCAGATGGTAACGGACATTTGTTCAGAGTGTGAAGTTATGGCTTGAATCTACGTTAACACTAAGCGCAAGCACGACATTAGAAGGTTGGTAATGGGATTGAAAATGAATGTAGAATAATTGTTAATCTAGTCTACGCCCAAATCATTCACCCAAGCTGATACCGCTTTCCAAGTATAGGAATAATAACCTTTGTTTGGGGGAGGTGTTCCATCACCGTCAAAGCAAGTGACGAGCAAGCATCTTCATCCCCATGAACCAGATAAAGTTGCTTCGGTGAGGCGTTGAGGATAAAATCAAGTATATCCGAACGTTTGGCATGAGCAGAGAAGCGGAATTTACCGATGTGGCATTTGCGCAGTAATTTTTGACCTGCAAATTGGAAGTTTTTTCTAATCTCTGAATGAAGTAACGCATAGCCGGGAGTTTCGTCGTCTTGGTAGCCGATGAATGCTATGCCGAAGTTTGGTCGCTGCATCCATTTTGTAGCCAGTTTGTAGGAAGTTGTTCCGGCGTTCATCATTCCGCTGGAGGCAACAACTATCGCAGGAGATTTGAAATATGCACCGGTCATAAGCTCTTCATGGTCAATCGGTATTTGAGGTATATCTGCTACTTCAAACCCCTTGTCAACACGCCCGCCATCATAGCAATATCTATCATAGATATTTGACAGTTTTTTTGAAATACCGCCTGAATAGATTGGTAAAGCAGGAATTGCGCTTTTGCGCATTAATTGGTAGAGAACAGTCAGTATTTCCTGAGTTTTGCCGAGAGCAAACGACGGAATAAGTACACTTCCGTTATTGTTAGTAATGTCGTTGATAAATGTTGCCAAACGTTGCGATTCTTGCTTGTAATCAGGTGTTTCATCGTCTGTACGACCATTGGTGCATTCACAAATCAAATAGTCCAAATGGTGTTTTGGAAAAACTGCTTTAGAAAGCAGAGCTTGGTTGCGAAACTGAACATCTCCGGTATGAAAAATATTTTTTCCGTTGATGTTTAACAGTATTCCGGCTGAACCTAGGATATGACCTGCATTGAGAAGTGATGTCAAGACAGGGGTATTGCCACGTCTTCCGAGGAGTTCAAAAGGAGTGTTATAGACCACAGCTTCGACCATTGACGCTATTTCATCTATGTTTCTTGGTTTGTAGTATTCCAGATCAGATATTAATATATCTTCGGGTGGATTCAATCTAAGAAGTTTGCCTGTGTTTTGGAGCATGACTTCAAGAATATCACGGGTTGCACGGGTAGATACTAATTTGAGGTGAGGAAACTGTTTGAGGAGGTAGGGGAGTCCGCCGATGTGGTCTGTGTGGGCATGGGTCAGTAGTGCATAATCGGTTTCTTCATTTTGAATCGGGTATACAATGGGGAATGTTCGTTCTTTACGCATACGGGGGTGAAGTCCTGCATCAATGATTATCCCTGTACCATCAAGATTAAGAAAGCAAGAGTTTGCACCTATTTCTTCAACACCACCAAGGAAGGTTACAAAATTAGACATAGTAAGAAAGTAGTTATACAGAGTTTAGTCTGTAAAATACAAGTAATCTACAAGTAATTCATACAACGTCGGGCTCAGAATAACATACAAAATATGTCATGCTGAGCCCGTCGAAGCATTCAAATACTTACCAATTTTAGAAAAGATTGAAACGTAATTCGGTGATATTTCAGAAAATACTAAAAAAAACATTCGTTTACTTCCAGCTACAGAGACTATATCGGTTAAATTCTTACAATACCAGCATAGCATCGCCATAAGCATAGAAACGGTAATCATTCTTGATTGCCCGTTTATACCCTTTGAACAGCAGTTCTGTTCCTGTAAAAGCTGCAGTCAAAAGGATTGAAGGCGTTGCAGGCGGATGGAAATTAGTAATAAGACGGTTTGCAATCTTAAATTCAAACGGTGGATAAATAAATTTATCTGTCCAACCTTTATTTGGTTTTACAATTCCTGTGGTAAGCACACTGGCTTCCAATGCTCTTGCCACACTAGAGCCGACTGCATAGACGTGTTTCTTAGCTTTGAGTGATTTATTGATTAAATCAGCATTGTCACGTGTAATTTCAAAGTACTCCGAGTACATTCTGTGCTTAGTAAGGTCTTCTACTTCAATTGACTCGAATATACCCTGACCGATATTGAGTGTAAGCGTGGCAATACGCACACCTTTTTTCTCTAATTCTTTCATAATTGCTTCAGTAAAATGCAATCCACCGGAAGGAGGGGCAATTGAAGCAGTTTTAGTTGGATTGGCAAAAACACATTGATAGGTTTCCTTGTCGTGTTCGGTCGGCTCACGCTTGATGTAGCCCGGAAGAGGCATTTGTCCAATACGGTCAATCACTTTGAATAAATCACCTTCATAACTGAAGCGAACAGTTCTTCCTCGTGAAGTAGTATTGTCAATAACTTCACAATAAAATCTGTTGTTATCAAAGTAAATTTTATTACCGATTCGTACTTTTCTGGCGGGTTCTACGAGCACATCCCAAATGCGTTCTTGTTTTTTAAGTTCGCGTAAAAGCATTACTTCAATTTTAGCATTAGTTTTTTCTTTCTTACCAAATACTTTTGCCGGAAAAACTTTTGTATCATTCACGACGAGGCAATCACCTTTTTGGAAATACGAGAGTATGTCCGAGAATTGTTTATCTTCAATATCGCCTGTTTCGCGGTTGAGTACCATCATTCGAGCAGAATCTCGTGGGTCGGCTGGGAATTTTGCAATAGTTGATTTTGGGGCAGCATAACGGAATTCAGAGAGCTTCATATCGTTTAGTATAAGAAATTGACAAAAAAAGATTTATAGTTACTATATTCGTTAACATTAGCAGAGGTAGGTGGTTTTTGGCAGAACAATAATGAAGGTCGAGGCAGAATTTATCGTACATTTGTTTGGTTTCCGAACCTTCAATATAGAGATTTAATTTGGAAAAGGATACAAATATACTATATTTGAAGGGGTGAAATCAACTACTTTCTTTTCTTTATTATAATTAATTACATTAAACATATCACCTAACATATTTATTTTCTAATGAGTAATGCAATTTCATCGGATAATTTTCAACTGGTATCAAACTATACTCCTTCCGGAGACCAACCCAAAGCTATAGCCGAACTTATTGAGGGAATCGAGCGTGGCGACCCTCGGCAAACATTGCTTGGGGTTACCGGCTCGGGCAAGACATTTACAATGAGTAATGTAATTCAAGCAGTAGGCAAGCCGACACTGGTAATTTCTCCAAACAAAACACTTGCTGCACAACTTTACAGCGAGTTTCGTGGCTTTTTTCCGAATAACAGTGTTGAGTTTTTCATTAGCTATTACGACTATTATCAGCCGGAAGCGTATATGCCAACCACCGATACCTTTATCGAGAAAGATTTTGCCATCAATGACGAAATTGACCGCTTGCGGCTACGTGCCACGAGTGCCTTAGTTGAAGGGCGGCGAGATGTGATAGTTGTTGCGTCGGTAAGCTGCATTTACGGTATCGGCACTCAAGAATCGTTTGCATCAATGCTCTATCAGCTTAAGGTTGGTATGGAAATTTCACGTCAGCAACTGATTCAAAAACTAATGGATATGTATTTTTCGCGCAATGATTTTGAATGGGGACGGGGCACATTTCGCGTGCGTGGGGATACCATTGATATTCTTCCCGGATATGAAGAAAATCAAGGGCTGCGAGTTGAATTATTTGGCAATACAATCGAACGGCTCTTATGGATATACCGTTCAGACGGCAAAACTATCAGAGCAGTAGAATCGGCAATGCTCTATCCTGCCCGTCAATTCGTAAGCTCACCCAACGAAATGGCACGGGCTATGTCGTCAATAAGAGATGAACTCTATGAACGTCTCAAAGTGTTTAGAGCTGAGGATAAATATTTGGAAGCGCAGCGACTTGAGCAGCGAACACTCTTCGATTTGGAAATGATGAAGGAAGTGGGGTACTGTTCGGGTATAGAAAATTATTCGATGCATATTGCGGGTCGCAGTCCGGGTGAGCGTCCTGCCTGTTTGTTCGATTATTTCCCGAAAGACTTTCTGCTCATGGTGGACGAAAGTCATGTTTCGATTCCTCAGATTAGGGCGATGTATAACGGCGACAGGGCACGGAAAATGACACTGGTAGATCATGGTTTTCGATTGCCGTCAGCCCTTGAGAATCGCCCGATGAAGTTTGATGAGTTTGAGTCTGTCGCTCCGCAAATTGTATTTGTAAGTGCTACTCCCGGTAATTATGAGCTTGAGCAGTCGCAAGGAGTTGTGGTAGAACAGGTGATTCGCCCTACAGGTCTCGTTGACCCGGAGATGGAAGTACGTCCCGTAAAAAATCAAATTGATGATTTGGTTCATGAAATTCGTTTACGAACAGCTAAAAGCGAGCGAGTACTCGTAACAACACTTACGAAACGAATGGCGGAAGATTTGGCGGAATACCTCCAGAAGTTAAATATAAAAGTTGCTTATATTCACTCGGAAGTTGTTACGATGGAACGGGTTGAAATATTGCGAGATTTGCGGATAGGGGAATATGATGTACTCGTAGGTGTGAACCTTTTGCGTGAAGGTTTGGATATGCCGGAGGTCTCGATGGTTGCGATTTTGGATGCTGATAAAGAAGGATTCTTGAGGAGTGAACGTTCGCTTATGCAGGTTGCAGGACGTACCGCTCGGAATGTAAATGGCAGAGTAATTCTCTATGCAGATAGAATTACACGTTCGATGCAAGCTGTTATGGACGAAACCAACCGCAGACGTGAAAAGCAAATTGCCTATAATATTGAGCATAATATTGACCCGCGAACAGTCTTTAAATCGCTCGAGGAAATCTTGGCATCTACTTCAATTGCAGATGTTTCTGAAGAAAGAACTAAAAAAGCCGAGTATAATCAAACTGCTAAAATCCGCAAGGCAGCCGAACCGATGCTCAAATTTATGACGCCCGAACAGCGCAAAGAATTAGTTGATCAATTGCAAGCAGAAATGAAAAAATCTGCAAAAGAACTAGACTTTGAAAGGGCTGCTGAACTTCGGGATGAAATTCAACGGTTGCAGTCATTGGGGTAAACTATGCCCTTCACCCCAAAAAAAATCCTTATTTTTGTGAATAAACTTGCGCTAAAATCGTCAGATCAATCCAAGCGAACACAAAACTCACTCTTTTAATTGAGGATATACTCATGGCAATTTACATTTCTTCCGACTGTATTAATTGTGGAGCGTGCGAACCCGAATGCCCGAATACAGCAATCTACGAATCAGGTGCAGTATGGTCACTCGGAGACCATACCTATACCGATTCTACATCACCAGGTAAATTTCACCGTGATTTTTGGTCACCCGATTATTATTATATAGTTCCTGATAAATGTACCGAATGTAAGACGTTTCACGATGAACCTCAATGTGCTGCAGTATGTCCTGTAGATTGCTGTCTGCCAGATCCGGAAAATGTGGAAAGCGAAGAAAAATTGATAGCAAAGGTGGATTATCTTAATGAAATTGACCCTAATCGCCGTAGAAATTGATAATGATTTTTCCTGTTGGTTAAAACATCTTCTAAGCCGATGCTTGCTTTAGCGTATCGGCTTTTTTATTAAAGAATAATACCTTAAAAGTTTACTGCACTATGGAACCAATCCAAGCAACAATTCGTATTGAGCGTGGTCGTATACAGTCAGTTGAGCCAATCTTGGGTGGGGTGAAAATTATCTCAGAAACAGGGATTGATTTTTATCCTGATTGCTGGGCTTTACCGGGTTTTGTAGATTCACACGCCCATATTCTTGGTTTGGGTACACGCCTAAACGGTTTATCACTCTATGATGCCGAAAGTGCTGAAGAGTGTGTAGGAAGAGCCATAATGCAACCCTCTACCCGTGGCGGATGGATAGTTGGCATGGGCTGGAATCAGCAGCTATGGGCTACAAAGGAATATCCGACTGCTCGAATGCTCGACAGTGCATTTGCCGACACACCTGTCTATCTCTCAAGGGCAGACGGACACTCAGTATGGGTGAATTCACTAGCCCTTGCAATTGCAGGAATTACATCGGCAACCTCCAATCCTCCCGGGGGAGAAATCATTAAGGACAAAAGCGGTAATCCAACCGGTATTCTAGTGGATAATGCAATGGATTTAGTCCGTAAATTCATTCCTTCTTATACGGCTAGTGAACAAGTTGCAATGCTGAAAGCTGCCGCAGAACATTGTAGCAGTCACGGTATAACTGAAGTCCACGATATGGATGTTGCCGGAGATTTGCTTCCGATTTTTAGTCAGTTGGCAGAGCGTGCAGAGCTTCCTATCCGTGTGCAATCGTATGTAAAAGCACAAGATAACGAATGGATGCACGAAGGATTGCTTCCGGCTGTTGGTGAATTTTTTCGTGTATGTGGACTAAAATATTATGCCGATGGTGCGCTTGGTTCGCGGGGTGCTGCACTCTTGGAGCCATATTCCGATGCTCCTCATACTAAGGGGATGTTTTTGATAAATGAACATGATTTATATCGAAGGGCGAAAGTGGGAATTGAATATCAATGGGACATATCCACCCATGCTATCGGTGATGCAGCCAATCGAATGGTACTCAGTGTATATGAGCGTCTGCGAAAAGAAGGTATTGCCGAAGCTGATACAATCCTTCGCATAGAACACGCACAAATTGTTCATCCTGATGATGTGCCTCGTTTCGCAGTATCGAACGTAACTGCAGCAGTCCAGCCGATACACTGTATCAGTGATGCTGCGATGGCACGAGAACGGTTAGGGGAGAGATGTGAGTATGGTTATCCGTGGCGTTCATTACGCAATAGTGGAATTGCCCTAGCGGCAGGTTCTGACTTCCCGATTGAATCCGCCGACCCGCTTCAAGGAATTGATGCATTTGTACGACGTATTCCCTTCGGAGAGACGAGAGGATGGTTTGATAAGGAATGTCTTACACGTCAGGAGGCGTTATTTTCCTATACATTATGGGCACATGAAGCAGCCGGAATGAGTTACCGAAGGGGAATAATCCAACCGAAATTTGATGCCGATATAGTAATACATAATGCAAACATTGCACAGTGCCCTGTTGGTGAGATTACATCAACTTCTGTAGTTGCCACCTATACAGCAGGTGTATTGCGGTATAAGAATGATGCTGTATAATTGAGGGTAAATTGATTGGAAAATACAATGAAATTTAACTTGTTTATTCTTTAATCAGTTAGGAGCAGAATCTTAAATATTCTAACTAGTAGTATACATCACCCTAAGTTTGTTAATGTGCAATTGCCGTTTTTGTTTGCGTAGTATAGGCAGAAAAAATTCCTAATGCATTGTTGCCGGTGATATTATTTGGCGGATTGGATGGTGCTGCGCCGTTGCCGGGTCCGCTTTCAGATATTTGTGATAGGGTGAAGTAGTAATTATAAGTATTTACATCAATGCAAAGCATCGTAACCCTTACTGTATCACCTTCGTGAAATTTCACATCATCACTAAAAAAAGGTTGTTGGTTGATTCTTCCGTTACCAATATTATCGTTGGTGACTTGATAGGATTTATCTGCTTTTCCATTCGCAGAAAAGAAAAAGCGGTAATTATTACCAAATACAACCGGATCAAAGAAAAGAGGTACAACTGCGAAAGTAATTCCGGTTTCATCCGGGTCTTTAAACAAATCGAATTGAATTGAATCTAAATTTACTTTGTTTGGCATCGTGGAAACAGCGTCATATTTCTTGTCTTCTGTAATAACTTTTAATGTGTAGGTATTTCCCGGGGTACCTGATATGTGGTGTGTTTGGTACAAGCCCGATACCGTTTCGCTCAATGTGTCGGTAACACCCGTGTTATCTGAAATAATTACCAATGCTCCGGTAACCGGCGGGTAAGTGTTTGCATCGCTAAAGTTGACTGTTCTGGAAAGTTTGACCGTGTACGGTCCCGGCTCATCAGAAATGCTTCCTTCAATTACCATTTGCGGATTGGAAGAGTTTAAGTCAATATCAATTATTTTCGTGCATGAAGCAAACAAGAAAGCTGCGAAAAAAATGCAGATATATTTATTCATAGTTGTGATTTCTAAAATTAGAATTTGAAATTGTACGTAACGGACGGAATCCAACGAAATAAAGATGTTTGTGTTGCTACTGTTTTTGTAGGGTCGTTTTCACTGTTGGCAAATTCGATGGTGAAAGCATTCTCCCTACCATAGGCATTATACAAACTGAAATTCAATGATGATTCATAGTTCTCATCGTGTGATATAGTGTACGTAGCTCCAAAATCCAAGCGATGATAATCAGGAATACGGTATCCGTTTCGTTCGGTGTAGTAAAAAACCGTGTTGCCTCCAATATCATATTTCCCGCTTGGAAATGTAACTGCATTTCCGGTATTGTACACAAAGAGCGCTGAAAGTGACCATCGGTCGGAAAGTTCATACATAGCAACAATTGATAAATCATGAGTACGGTCTTGCTTGGCATTATACCAATTGCCGTCATTGATACCGTCAATTTTCCTTTCTGTTTTAGAAAGAGTGTAGCCAATCCATCCTGTGAATTTTCCTTGTGCTTTCTTAATTAAAAACTCGACACCATAAGCCCTGCCTTTTCCATATAATAATTCGCTTTCAATATCGGGTGATGAATTGATGTCGGCACCATTTTTATAGTCAACCTGATTTTGTAAATCCTTGTAATAGGTTTCAATGCTACATTGGTATGTATTATCCTCATCCCCAAAATTTTGAAAATACCCTAAGCTCACTTGGTCTGAAATTTCACCTTTGATGTTGTAAGAGTTACCGATCCACTGGTCGGTAGGCGTACTGACCGTACTGTTGCTAAGCAAATGCAGATGCTGAGTGTTTCGAGCATACCCGCCCTTGATGCTGCTTTTTTCATCGAGTAAAACGCTGAATTGAATACGTGGTTCAAGGTTGTAATATGTTTTCCCGAACTCACCTAACGCAAGCACAACGCTGTCAATCAAAGCTCCTTTATCATATATTTTATATGTATCACCTCCAAGTATTGAGTAGGCGCTGAGCCGCAAACCATAATCAAGAGTGAAACCCTCCGTAATATTCATGGTATTGCTCACAAAAATTGCATTTTCCCAACTGTATCTTCCCTTTTTTTCTACCTCATTTATTACATTACCTGTAAACCGATTTGGAATAAGATTGTGATAAATAGTACTGAAACCAAAGCGAATCGAATTATTAGAATTAGGGAAGTATTGAAATTCTTCCTTGAGTGTCCAATCTTTTATTTCAGATTTGATATTCAGATTGCTTTTACCGCTGGTAATACCTATTTGGTAGCTGTAATCACTGTAGATAACAGAGGTATTAGAAAAGAGATCCGGGCTTAGTATGCTGTTCCATCGTAGTGTGCCTGTTACATTTCCCCAATCAATTCCGAAGGCACCAAAACCTAATTTGTCCCTGCCTAAATACCCGGAGAGAAAAATTCTGTTATTATCGTTGATTTTGTAATTTGCCTTTGCATTAAGATCATAAAAATAAAGTGAGTTGTCTTTGAAATCATCAGTCAATTTCAAGAAAACATCTGCATACGTCCGTCTGCCTGATACAATAAACGAACCTTTGTCCTGTACGATAGGTCCTTCCACACCCAGACGACTGCTGATCAGCCCCAAACCACCAGTAACTGAGTATTTTTGGTTGTTGCCTTCTTTCATTTTTACATCTAAAACAGAAGATAATCTTCCGCCGTATTGTGCAGGGCTGTTTCCTTTGATAATCGTAACATCTTTTAATGCCTCGCTGTTGAACGTGGAAAAGAAACCTAATAAGTGAGACGCATTATATACCGTTGCTTCGTCCAATAGGATTAGGTTTTGGTCTGCAGAACCGCCACGAACAAAAAAACCACTGTTGCCTTCTCCGGCAGATTTAACGCCCGGCATGAGTTGAATGGCTTTAAGTACATCCTTTTCACCAAAGATTACCGGGAGTTTTGCTATTTCTTTGATGTCAATTTTCTCTACTCCTATCTCAGTTTTGGTAAGATTATCATTTTCTTTCGTTGCAGAGGCAACTACCTCTTTCATCATCAAAGCACTCTCAGAAAGGTAACGGTCGGATTTGATGTTTGCGTTTAAATTAATAAATGCGGTGTCGGATTTATAACCAATGTAGGAGCAAACGATGTAGTATTTCCCTTCGGGCAAAGTGAGGGAATAAAAGCCATAGCGGTTACATAATGTACCGACTCCTTTAAGCTCAAGAGGAAAAATTTTAGCACCAATCATAGTTTCACCATTCTTTTTGTCATAGATGGTTCCGCTTACTGTAAATTTTTGTTGTGCCTGCAACTGGATTGAACTGAATAAAAGAAAGAGGATGATTGCTGTTTTCTTATACATAATCGTGAATTAAAATAATGGGGGTGTATTCGGCTTTACAATCGCAAATACATTTTTATAATTAACGATACAAAAGTGCAATCAAAAAAATCCTTGTAAAAATTTATGAGAAGAAGTGAGCGAGTTATGCGAAGAATGTAAATACCTCACGTCTCTTTGTGAGCTGTCAAGGTATAACGAAGAGGAGGGTGTTTATGAAGAATAGCGGTTGAAAAACTCGTCGTTGTACGTACGTCCAATAGGAAACTCCATGTCGCCAATGAAAATGGTTGTTCCTCTCACTGCTTCAATTTTGTTGAAAGGCAAAATAAAACTGCGATGTACACGAATGAAATCACCGGAATTCAGCTTTTCCATCATGTCTTTCATGGGCATCCGAACTACAATGGTTTTGCGATCTTTGATATAAATTTTGAGATAATCAGCCAATCCTTCGATGTACAGAATATCAGCTAAAGGAATTTTAACCAAACTAAAATCGGCGCGTACAAAAATACTTTTTTCAACATTCTGGTCTTTTTTATTGATATAATCAAAATATTCCTGCGCTTTAGCAATGGCTTGAGTAAACCGTTTCTGATTGATAGGTTTGAGCAAATAATCAATGGCGTTTAACTCGTAACTGACGGCTGCATATTCGCTAAAAGCAGTCGTAAAAATCACCATTGTATTTTGCTGTAATGATTTTACTAAACTGATTCCCGTCATGGAAGGCATTTGTATATCACAAAAAATCAGGTCAGTCGGAAATTTCCGTAAATACTTCAATGCCTCGTTAGGTTGGGTGAATGTTTTTTGCAGATTGACGTTTTCACTTTTATCACACAACGATTGAATCACTCTAAGTGCTAACGGTTCATCATCTATGGCAATTGAATTTATCATTGTAAGTTGATATGCAAAGAAATAGAAAAATCCTTGTCGGTATCATTAATAACCAGCAAATGTTTTGAAGGATACATTAAGTTTAAACGGTGTTTTGTGTTCTCAATCCCTAGTCCGCTTCTTTCAGAAATGTCCTTCTGAATATTCACTTTATTATTTACCACACTTAACTGAAACTCTGTTTTATTCATTTCCATTTCAATTTTAATGTGGCTCTTTTGCTCTGAGTTTACCCCATGTTTAAAAGCGTTTTCAACAAAAGGGATTATCAACATAGGGGCAATTTGGAAAGCAGGAATGTTTTCCAAACTATAATATTCCAGTTTCACACTTCTGTCTAAACGTAATCTTTGTAATTCAATAAAATTGTTGATGTAGTTTATTTCATCTTCCAGCAAAACAAAATCCTGTTGTATGTCTTTCATAGTGTAGCGCATCATCTCCGAGAGCTTGTCAATCATATCTGCAGCTTTTGGAGATGTATCTATGGCTGTTGCATAAATGTTGTTCAAAGTATTAAACAGGAAGTGTGGGTTGATTTGTGATTTGAGAGAAGCTATTTGCGCTGAAAGTCTTTCGCTTTCGGTTTGCTTTAACCGGTTGTAAATTGTCCATAGGATTGATGATACTATGGATAAGAGCCACAATGAGATGGTATTGATAATGATAACGGGAATGATTTTTTCAATAATCGGATTGGTTTTAGATAATTTTTCCGGATTGAAATCAGAAAAGAAAAACGTAGTACCTGAAAGTGAAAATGCTATTACTATTGATAAGAATAGAAATGAAAAGTAGTGCCAGTATTTTTTGACGATAAGATATTTAGGGATGAGAAAAAAGTAGTTATAGTAAAATAACACTAGCAAAACACTACTTAAACCAACACTCAGTAAAAGATATTTTACACCGGACCCCGGTACAAAAAAATTGAAGACTTGGTCAGTTGAAACATAAGGTATAACCAGCAATAACAACCAAACCAAGGTATGTAAGGCAATAGTGAGCGGCTTAACTTTCATAATTTCTTTGGAAATAATTCACAAATTACCGGAATGTTTCTTACGTATCAAAAAAATGAGAAGAACGAAGATACTTTGTAGAAATACGAACAATGCATTGATTGTGGTGGTATATAAATTTGCTTGTGGTGTTTGTTGAAATGGTAGTTTAAGAAGTGATGTCGGTTATTGTATTACTAACCACAGGAAGTACCTACTAAAATTCTGTCAGTTTGATTGTTGCGCTTTTGGTTTTAGATCCCTGTTGGCTTACTATCAATTGATATTTGAGATGAGAGACCCCATTCGCTTACCCCATCTACCCCTTCCCCTTACTTTCCAAATACAATTTTTGGAGCAACTGAACATCATCCCACGTTGCTTGTTTCCAGCTTGGATTACGCAAGAGTGCAGCGGGGTGATATGTAACAATCATAGTAATACCGTGAAAATCTATCACCTTTCCGCGAATATCGCCCATTTTATTCTCTGATTTGAGTAATGTATTCGCTGCGGTTAGTCCGACCGCAAGGATGAATTTGGGCTGAACAAGCTCTATTTGCTTCATTAGATATGGTTCACATTGCTCAGTTTCGCTTTTTTCAGGTCGGCGGTTATTGGGTGGGCGACACTTGATGATATTGGCAATAAACACATCCTCACGTACAATTCCTATTGCTGCAAGGATTTTTGTGAGTAATTGTCCGGCAGCCCCTACAAACGGTTTGCCTTGTGCATCCTCGTCTGCTCCGGGAGCTTCACCTATTACCATAATGTCTGCATTGGGATTGCCTGTACCGAATACGAAATTTGTTCGGGTTGCACCCAATGCACAATTCATACATGTATGAATTTGATTGTAAAGAATCGGCAAATCAGGTGCATTCATCCATTGGGGAGCACCACCGGTAAATATATCTGAAGTTCGTTGAGGCATAACAAATTGTTTATTGAGTTCAGGTGAAGAATTTATCATTGTTTTGGTTACGGTATTAATTGCTGATCCTGTCTTTTGAGGTACTTTTTTATGTTCGATTTCACTAAGTTGTTCATGGGCAATTACAATTCGGTTCGGCTCAATATAAAGCAGGTCGCCGGTTACTTCGCGTTGCTGACGAAGGTATGATTCAATTTTTTCAACGATATGAGTCATAAGGTGTTTTTTTTTGTAATTGATTGATCGCTTTTGGTTACCATCATTTGCCCGTTTTTGGAAGAAAATTCTGGGGTTTAATTTCACTTTTACTTAACGTTGTAATTAGTTGAAAGAATTACCGGTTCTCAGCTTGTATTGTTTTAGTTTTTATCCAAATTTCATTGTCATTCAAAGTGATATATGGTCTGAAATTAGCATGAATGTATTCCATGACTATCGGTAAAATTGGGGACTTGTCAACTGATTTTGGGAAGTTTGCCCAGTGTCCGTTACGATATAAAACAAACTTTACATTTCGCTTACGCAGGGAATCAACAACTTCCTGCTGAAACTTCGGGTGCATTGAATGGATAATAATATTAAACCGAACAGGGCAGGGTTTGTTTAGGTAATAGTACCACGCTGCTTCATCGGTAAGTGTAAGGAAGTCATCACTGCTGCTCAAGTTCTTTTGGAGGAAAGTAATCGCTTGCTTGTCTTTTTGAGGAATAAATGTTGAATCGTTTCTACCTAACGGAAAATTCTCATTCCATGCGCTGCGCTGCGGAAAGAGACCGGCCGGATAGCCCGATACAAGTGCAATTATGAAAAGTACAACTGTATTTTTCCGAAGGATGGGGAATTTATCTACAATCAACGGGAGAACTTCTTTTGCAAAAACAATCAATAGAAACAGTAGTATACCGAACCAGCTATAATTAATATGAGTCCAGTCTGCACGACCGAGTGCATTTCTATAGAGCAAGAGCGCAAGAAGTAATACAGCTATTTCAACAAGATGCTCTGCAATGAATTCCTTGATTTTCCGGAAAAAGGTGGAGGGTGAACCCACAGAAAATGTTAGAAACTTCCAAGTAATCAGATATGTTGCAAAAGCGTAGACAAGCGCGGGGATTCCGAATCGAGGTGCAAAAATCGTATAGACAAACCCGTCCATTAAATCTTTGTATTCGGGCATCATCACAAAGTAAAATTGGATGAAACCGCTGAAATTCCATTTGAGAAGCTCGCCTAAAGCTAAAAATCCCAATGTGATACCCAGTGAAACTCCTGTAAGAAAAGTTTTGGAATAAATACTTCGTCGAAAGAAAAAAAAGTAGAGAACAGGTATGAAAATCACGGACATTACAAAGTAATAAACACCACGGTCTACAGACATTCCAAGTCCAAGAAGAGGCAAAAAACCTAAACCAAAACTCGCCGCAATCATCAAATATTTCCTAACGGGTTTAAGTGAAATTGCTTTGTAAAATACAGGGAATGACAGTAAATAGAGGATAGTCGTAACATCGCGCGGCATGATGGTTATGGCTTTGATAGTAGAGAGGAAACCTATGCAGGCAAGGACAAATATTGTACGGTTTGGCTTCCATTCAAATACTTCGAGTAGGAATATTCCGAGTAAAATCCAGGTGAATATTTTAACAATAGCTTCCCACGTTCGTGCAGCAGCGATAGACTTGCCAAATAACGAAAAAGCCACGACTGCTCGCAAAGGATCTTGATAGACGCCGTGAATCATCACAAAATCTTTATACGGTATTTGTCCTTCTTGATATGAAATTGCAGGACCTAAACTCTCGCCTTCATGAAACGTGTCAAAACTGCCGGAATCAATAAATGTCGGACTGGTCATTGCAAATAATACTGCGAGAAAACTGACCAGTAACTTTGAAAATACCTTCTGCTTCAAACTTGAAACCTTGGCGTCGGAAACAACCGGTCGTGGAGGCGTTTTTCGTAAAAAAACATCTGGTTTAAAAAGGGTAGCAAGTAGCAGCAGGATAATCGGCGTAAAGAGCAAAGCTGCGAATCGAAGAGTGTTATTCGAAGGATTGTAACCGATGGAAGCAATATCACCGGTGATGCCGAGGGGGTTGGAAAATGGTAACCAAAGATAGTTCCATGCGCATAAAGCGGCGATTATACCAATAACAAGCGGAATAGAAAACAAAAGGAAGCGTTTCATTATATCTGAATTGCTTGAATAGATGATATTCACTGTAATAAAAACGGTCGGCTGTTGTGTGCAACCGACCGAATTTTCAAATTTAAATATATATGTTATTTATACATCCAAGTTCTTTACATATTGAGCGTTACGCTCTATAAATTCGCGACGCGGCTCTACTTTTTCACCCATGAGTGTATCGAATACATGAGTTGCCTCGGTTGCATTTTCGATAGTTACTTGAAGCAGGGTTCGAGTTTCAGGATTCATAGTTGTAGCCCAGAGTTGCTCAGGGTTCATTTCGCCCAATCCTTTAAATCGTGAAATGATGATACCGTCGGCTGTTGCACCTTCAAGTACTTCTTGCCCTTTGTCGTCCATTACTATTTTGTCTTTACGGATTCTGCGTATAATTTCATCGCGTTCTGTTTCATTATAGGCATAATAATCATGCTTGCCTTTCTTCACTTTGTAGAGTGGCGGTTGGGCTATATATAATTTCCCTTGATAGATCAATTCACGCATATGCAAGAAGAAAAACGTCAGCAGCAGAGTACGAATGTGCGAACCGTCCACATCGGCATCAGCCATGAGAATCACTTTGCCGTATCTTGCCTTAGAAGCATCAAATTCTTCGCCAAAACCTGACCCAATAGCAGTAATAATAGTACGGATTTCTTCGTTTTCGAGTACTTTATGAATACGTGCGCGGTGAGTGTTGAGAATTTTACCGCGCAGAGGGAGAATTGCTTGAAAACGGCGGTCACGTCCTTGTTTAGCCGACCCGCCCGCCGAATCACCCTCCACCAAATATACTTCAGTATCTTCGGCTGTACGGAGTGAACAGTCAGCCAGTTTACCCGGTAATGAAGAAAATTCCAGTGCGCTTTGTCGGCGTACCAGTTCACGGGATTTTTTGGCAGCCATACGGGCTTCTGCCGCAAGGTTTGCTTTTTCCACCATCTTCTTGGCAACTTTAGGGTTGCTGTCGAGATAGATTGCAAGCTGTTCATTGATAATGGAGCGAACTACACCTTCTACGTCTCCGTTACCGAGTTTAGTTTTTGTTTGCCCTTCAAATTGCGGTTCGGCAACTTTCGCAGAGATAATTGCCGTTAGTCCTTCGCGGAAATCCTCGCCGGAAAGTGCTGTCTTGATAAGGTTATTTGCTACAGCATATGAATTCACAGTTCGGGTAAGTGCCGAACGGAAACCGGTTACGTGCGTTCCACCTTCTACGGTATTGATATTATTCACATACGAAAGAAGTGTTTCGCTGTAGCTGTCGTTATATTCAAAGCATATTTCTACGATAGTATCAGCACCTGAATCACTTTTGCCGGAACCGGAAATCAAAACAGGGGCAATAACTCCTGTTACACCTGAATCCACATACCGTACAAAATCAACCAAACCGCCCGGATAGCAATATACTTCCTTCGAGCCACCTTCGCGCTCATCTTCGAGGGTCATTACAATATCCGGATTAAGAAATGCTAATTCACGTAAACGTTCAGCAACTTTCTCAGCGCGGAAAACAACTGTTTTGAAAATTGAATCATCCGGTAAAAAGCGGATGGTTGTTCCTGTCGTTTCGGTTGATCCGATAACTTCTACAGGAGTTTGTGGGTCACCTTTGGAATACTGCTGTTGATAAATCTTACCTTCGCGATGCACAGTGGCTGTAAAAGCCATAGAAAGTGCATTTACGCACGACACACCCACGCCGTGAAGACCGCCGGATACTTTGTAACTGCCTTTGTCGAATTTACCGCCGGCATGGAGAGTGCAAAGCACTACTTCGAGTGTGGAAATTTGCTTAACAGGGTGAGGTCCGGTCGGAATACCGCGACCGTCGTCTTGTACAGAACACGATCCGTCTGCATGAAGGGTTACATAAATGTTTTTGCAGTATCCTGCAAGTGCTTCATCTATCGAATTATCTACAACTTCTTGAATCAAATGGTGGAGTCCGCGGTCGCCTACATCACCGATATACATTGCAGGGCGCAAACGAACAGCTTCGAGACCTTCAAGAACTTTAATACTGTCTTCGGAATAGGCGGATTTCTGGGGGAGTGCGTTTTCTTCGGGGAGTGTTTCTTCGCTCATTATAGCAGAACCTTTTGTTTTTGTATCTTTAATTTATAGCTTTTATAGATACAAAAATACGAATTTTTACTGACGTATGAACCATACTTTTTGAGTAAAACCTTGCTATACGTCAGTAAGGGATTTTAACTGAATTTTTAATGAAAATCTTGCAGAAATTGAACGAGGATTACATTGTTGATAGTTGATATGAATATCTGTACTTGGTTCGCAGAAACTATCCTTTTTTTAACCCGATGAATGCAGTAATTCGTCCCGATAGTTTTCCTTCACGACGGAAAGAGTGAAATCTGGTATCGGTTATTGTACACTCATGACTGACAGTTATGTGTGAGGGGAGTAGTCCTGCATCTTTGATAAGCTGCTGTTTGATGCAAATTCTGTTATCAAATAAAAACCGTGTTTCGTCCAATTGAGTGATACCGGTATCAAACAATTCTGCAACATCTTTTCTGACTTCGTATTTTTCACCTGAGGCGCATGGCGAGAGATATGCTTTCAGTTCTTCGGGATGTGTCCCGAATTCTTTCTGCATCGCCTCTACTGCTACAACAGATATTCCCAGATGTGTCCCGCGCCAGCCGGAATGTACTGCACCTATTGCACCATTACGTTCGTCATACAGAAGTACTCCACAACAATCTGCAAGTAATACACACAGTACAATTCCATGTTCGTTAGTTATCATGCCGTCGGATTCTTCCGGAATGCTATTTGCCGAAAAGACCTGCCTAACCATTGCTCCATGAACTTGCTTCTGAAACCGTAGAGATTGTCTGTCTGCATTAATAGCATCAGCAAATATTTGGCGGTGTGATTCACATTCATCATCATTCAAGATTTCCGCCTTAGCGAGTGATAAACCATAAGGAGGGCAAAGGATGTCATTGCGAAGTGTCACGCCTGCCACAATATTACTTCCCCAATCCACGGGTCGGAGGATTTCAATTCTTTTATTCAATGGATTTGCTCATACATTATTATACTGCTTTCCCTTTTTGTAATTCACGGGCATTACGTTTCAATCCGGCTAGTTTGGTTCTTTTCACAGGACTTCTGCGAAATCGTTCAGAAAATTCTTCTTGAGTAAACTCCTCGATTGCTTTAAATGAAAGTGTAAGTTCAGCATTTCGAGGCAAGAAACCCTGCTCCGTAGTTTCTGTACTAAAGCGATTCCATGGACAAACATTCTGGCATTCATCACACCCGAACACCCAGCCGTCCATATTGTTGCTTATTTCAATCGGGAATTCTACTTCGGGTTTTGTTTCGATTGTCCAGAAGGACAAGCATTTTGAGCCGTCCACTACGTATGGTTGTACAATTGCACCGGTTGGACAAGCATCCAAACAAGCAGTACACGTCCCGCAAAAATCCTCGATCGGAGTATCGGCTTTCAGACGGGCAGTTGTGATAACAATTCCGATAAAAAACCATGAACCGTGAGTACGTGATATAATATTTGAATGTTTACCTTGCCAACCGATTCCTGCACGTGTCGCCCATGCTTTTTCCAGCAGATGACCTGTATCTGTGTAAACTTTAGTTTCACATTCAGGATAAAGTCGTTCGATTTCTGCTGCTAGATTGCGGAGCTTAGGCGGAATGACTTCGTGATAATCATCACCCCATGCATAGCGTGATATTTTTCCGACTTCTTCGTGAGGATGTCTGTAAGGAGTATAGTAATTCTGGGCTGCAACAACAACAGATTGTGCTCCGTGGAGTATCTTCCGAATATCTTCACGTCGGTCAAGATTACGCTCTAAATATCCCATTGTCCCATGAAACCCCAATTCAAGCCACTGATTGTAGTGTGACATTTCATCAGAGAGAATATCAGCATCGGCAATCCCTACACTGCTGAAACCAAGCTCCAAAGCATATTCTTTGACTGCTTGTGTATTGTCTGCTCGAAGTTCCATTAGAAAACAAGTATGTTTATGAATTGGTATAAAGGCAAATTATGAATAATCTGTGATTCACGAACGATTTATGAGTACAAAATTTGGATTGTAGGCATAGGTACATATCCAATAACAATAATTTTTACGTATTTTTCAATTCTAACAAGCCACTAAAAGTAGATTAACTCTATTGCATTTCATTGCGACCTTTAGCGAACGCTTGCGCCAATTGCATTAAAAAATTATCAGTAATCATGCCTGCACCTTCAAACAATCGTATTCTATTTGGATTTTTAACAGGAATGTATCTTCTATGTTTTATTGGATATTCTTGTATTCCTGCAATCCGCTCACCAGAGTATGTACAGCTATTCCTCGTATTATTTTCAGTTCATTCTCTGTTAGGGGGATGGCTGTTGTTTCGTTATTCTGAGCGTATCAATAACAACATTGCTATGCTATGGCTTCTTTTTCTTGGTTCACGTTTGGCAGTTTTTCCGATGCTACCATGGCTATCCGACGATGTATTCGGATATTTATGGCACGGGACTCTCACTTTAAACGGTTGGAACTGCTATGTATATTCCGCAAATGCACCTGAAGTTGCATATCTTCGCAATGAACTGTATGAATTGCTTGCTTACAAGACCCATCCGGCGATATATCCGCCGTTAGCAGAAATATTTATAACATTTGGCGTATGGTTCGGGCATTTATTTTCTTCGTCGTGGCAATCAGCACTGTTCGGCTGGAAAACAGTTCTACTGTTGGCAGAAATTATAGGTTTTGCACTGCTTCTGCGTGCCCGAAAATATCTAACTTTCTTTTCACCGGCATTGTATGTTTTACTGCCGATAACTGCAATTGAAATTTTAGGGCAAGCACATAATGACGGTTTGGTTATTGCTCTTTTGGGAATGTTGATACTATTGATTGCAAAAGAAAATAGCTCTGAGAAGTCAAATTTTTCAGAATGGAGAACCGGTATTTTACTTGGAGCAATGACTTTGATTAAGTTAATTCCTATAGTAATGGTATTTCCGTTTCTCAGGTCACGCATTACTATTGCAAAGAAAAGTATCCTTATAATTTCAATGGGTACAACTGTACTGGCAACAGCAATGGTTTTCTTTTATGACTTTCGTGCTGTCGGTAATTTTACCGAGATTTTAAAGTTTTATAATCAAACAGTATTTAATAGTCCTCTTCTTCATTTGGTCAGGGCTTTTGCAGAGGTCTTGAATATTCCTAATTGGTGGTTGATTGCACCGAACATTATAAGTTTGCTGCGTTTTGGAGCTGTAATTGCCATTGCTTGGTGGTTTCGTTCTTCGGGGAGTCGTGGGTTGATGATGCAATTGCTTGCTGTATATTCAGCTGCAACGTTTATTTCTCCTAAAGTGCATACATGGTATTTTATTCCACTGCTTTTTTTGAATAGTGTGGTTGGATGGAAATGGCTTGCTTTCGGTGGATCGGTAATGATGCTTACATATTCAACATATTCTGTATTTCCTGCAGCTGAATCGGTATTTCTTGAGTCAACTCTTTGGAGTATGATGATTGCCGTTGGTTTGTGGGAATTTAGAAGTGATTATTCTTTTCGTTCAAAAATATAGAATGCACCAATCTCCTTTACTTTGGTAAAATTCGCATTAAGATAATTGAACATGACCGAATCTTGACGGACACACTCCCAGCTGGATTTGGAGTGACCGTAGAGAGTAGGGTGAACATCATTATTTTGCATAACCAACCAACGCGCCAGTTTTACTTCCTCAAACATTTCCTGATATGCACCCTTAGGGATGACAGTTGCATAATAGTACATTGGCATCGAGAATTTCGAAATTGGTCGCTCATCCATTTGACGGTAGAGATAACTGGCAGCAGTTGCTATTGAAAAGGTTCGACCCTTCTTAGGGCTTGAGCGAATAAATGATGCTATGCTTTTTGTATCATCAACGATACGTGCCGGATCGTCTTTGCTTTGAAAAGTAACCCAATTATTACCGTGAGAAGTAAAATAGAGTAATCCTGCACGAGTGTTCTTCAAACATCTTGGTAATGGACTCATCAGCAAAGCACAAAAGCAAAAAGCTGTGAGAATGAATTTCCAAGAGGGTTGAAAAGAAATCCAGTTTTTTTGGACGAAACCTGAAAAGTGTGCTAGCCCAATTGATGCAAGAATCGAAATAGGAATATATAATCGCAAGAAATGGTAAGGAACAAATTTTCGTTCAACAACTATTGACAACATAAGTGCAAAAAAAAGAAGAATGCCGATTCTTGCCAAGCGTCCTGATGGAATATTCTTGTCAGAAGAATAATCACGAAGGGAAACTCCTACACCTAATGCTGCTGTTATTGTTATTGAAAGTGATAGGTTGTCCCCAAAAAAATGACCTATCTGTAGTAACGCTTTGCGAATAAATTCAAGGTTGAATTGTGGTTGTGATGAATAAGCACGTGTATACTCAAAAACACGTAGATATCCGTTGAAAACCTCACTGTCGAAAAATGCCCACAGAGAGACAGTTGTAGAAAAGAGAAACCCTATTGTTATAAATACAATTCTTCTAGTCAACCCTTTCCGATTTTCAAGCAGTTCCCATAAAAGGAGTCCTGGTAGAACGAGCCCGAATGTAAACTTGAGACCAAAACAAAAACCGACTAGTGCACCACGAAGTAAGAGTATAGGTATTGAATCGGAATTTTCATTGCTTGTAAGGTAAATTAACCAGACAAGAGCAGGAGCAATAAAGCTCTCACATTCCATGATTTCGGAGTGCCCCATTGAACAGTAGAGAATTGCATACACTCCAGCTGCAATACTGCCGGTTATCTTATTTTTAGTGAGACGTTGAACGCAGTAAAGCAGTGAAAAAACTGTAAATAGTTGCCAGAGAAAATCAAAAAAACGATAACTGAGGTCGCTATTTCCGAATAAGATTCTTGCAAGTCCATAGAAAACAAATAAAAGCGGCGGTTTTTGCTCGAAATAATCTGCATAAAGTTTACCACCGCTGAATAACACTTCACTTCCACGAATGAAAATACACTGATCAATTCCAAATGGTAAGAATAATGTAGGAACAAGAATTAGTGCGAGAACGAGTAGAATAACCGGATGAGCAAAATTGCGGTGTAACGATGAGAAAAAAGGCATACTAAGCAAGCAAAAATAGTATAGAAAAAATTCACAATATAAGAGGAAGTAACCCCATCGGAAACTACAAATTACAAATTATTGATGAAACAAGTGCAAACCAAAGCGGATAAACACTGTGTAATCAATAGACAAGATATATGAAGATTATGCAAAAGGCGATAGGCATCTCGTTACAGTAGGTTGTTTCTAATTGAATAATGGCAATTACACTAAACTTAACAATCATTTACCTGTAAATTCGTATTATTACAATCTTATCAATCAATATCTGTCGTACTTTAGTCAATAGTATTATTTTTGTATTTGTAATAAAACTATCACACGTTAATCATAAAACATATCTATGTCTCAAAACCCATCTGTAACTCCACCGATTGCCTCAAAGATTCCTCATGTAACTACCATTCACAATACTTCACTCGTTGATAATTATGCTTGGTTACGCGGCAAAGAAAAGCCGGAAGTGATTGATTATCTTAATGCTGAAAATGCTTTTACGGAAGCTGTGATGAGTGATACTGCTGAATTACAAGAACAGCTGTACCGTGAGCTAAGAGGAAGAATCAAAGAAACTGATCAAACAGCACCCGATAAAATGGGGGACTATTATTACTATTCTCGAACAGAGGAAGGTAAGCAATATGCTATTTATTGCAGAAAGTATAAAAGTTTGGAAGCACACGAAGAAGTAATCTTAGATGCAAATGCTCTTGCTGAAGGTAATCCTTTTTTTACACTCGGAACTCTGAAGGTAAGCCCCAATCATCAATTATTGGCATATTCATACGATTTGAACGGCTCGGAGAGATACACAATTACGGTGAAAAATCTTGTAACAAACACGCTATTACAAGACAAACTCGAAAACACAAGCGGCAGTGCGGTATGGCTTAATGATAACCGAACATTTCTCTACACTCTTTTGGATGAAACGTTCCGATCTTATAAAGTTTTTCGTCATACTTTAGAGACAGTTCAAGTGGATGATATTTTGCTTTTGCATGAAATTGATGAATCATATTCGATAGGAATTGATAAGTCTAAGGATGATTGTGTTATTTTAGTAGGTGCCGAGAGCTCAACTACAAGTGAGTGCTATTTTGCTGATGCTAATGGAGACTGCATGGCTCTTACGATATTCGCTCCAAGAATTCATGAAATTGAATATCACCTAGAAGCTGCTAATGGTAAATTTTATATTCAAACCAATGAAGGTGCAAAGAATTTCAAGCTGATGTGTACTTCAATGGATGATTATTCCAGGAGCAATTGGAAAGAAATTATTCCTCACCGACCCGAAACAAAACTCCAAGGTTTCGAAGTATTCAGCAATTACATTGTAGCTGAGGAAATGACAGCCGGAATGGAGCAGTTTAGAGTGCAGAATCTAACTACAAATGAAACTCGGTATATACATTTCCCTGAGTCTGCATATTCCATTTCCCTTGGGCGGAATTTCACGGCTGATGCCTCTGAATTCCGCATGAACTACAGCTCGCCGGTAACACCTCCATCCGTGATTGATTATGATTTTAATACCGGGAAGCTGACAACAGTCAAGCAAACTGAAATACCGACATATCAACCGGAAAACTATCAAGTTCAACGTGTATTTGTGACAGCAAAAGACGGCGCGAAAATCCCACTGACAGTGATAATGAAAAACGGAACAATCCTCGGAAGCTCAAATCATCTTTATTTATATGGCTATGGTTCGTATGGCTATTCTATGACCGACAGTTTTTCTTCGCGGATTGTGAGTTTGCTCGATAGAGGTATAATATATGCAATTGCTCATATTCGTGGTGGATCTGAAATGGGTGAAGAGTGGCACGATAACGGTAAAATGCTATCAAAGAAGAACACATTTACAGATTTTATTGCGTGTGCAGAATATTTGATAGAAAATGGCTATACAGCACCTAAGAAAATTGCAATTGAAGGACGGAGTGCAGGCGGTTTGCTGATGGGGGCAGTAACGAATATGCGTCCTGATTTATTTGCCCTTGTAGTAGCAGGGGTGCCGTTTGTAGATATGATGAATACTATGCTTGATTCTACCTTACCATTAACAATTGGCGAATATGAAGAGTGGGGCAATCCAAATGAAAAGAAATATTTTGACTATATGATTTCCTATTCTCCGTATGAAAATATCGAAAGTAAAGAGTATCCGCATATACTGGCTCTTGCGGGACTAAGCGACCCGCGAGTGTCGTATTGGGAACCGGCAAAATGGGTTGCAAAACTTCGTGACCAAAAAACAGATATGAACACAATAATTCTCAAAACAAATATGGATTCCGGTCATTTTGGAGCGTCGGGACGTTTTGATTATCTAAAAGAAATTGCTTTTCAATATGCTTTTGTAATAAAGATGCTCGGTTTGCTTGAAAAAAAGTAGTCGGCATTCTGTTCAAATGATACTGATTTCCAATCAAAATTGAAACTACTGGCTAAAAACATTTCACTTTAATTCTAAAATTCTTAAATTACTTATGAACCGATTACGAGTTGTTCTTTTCTTCTTGGTAGTTCTTGGAACGTATTCAATCGCAATAGCTTCCGAAAGTTCAGTCTTGGTTGATGAAGCATGGAAAGCATGGGAGCAAAACGACCATTCTACTGTTGAGCAAAAGTTCCAAACGGCAATAAAAGCTGACCCTAAAAATACACGTGCGTATATAGGTCTTGCATTCCTCTACGAAATTCAACGTAAAGAAAAACAATCTTGGGAAGTTTTCCGAAATGTGATGACTTCTGAACAAGATGCAACACCGTATCTCTATGCTGAATGGGTAACTGCAAAAATTAATCAACAACTGCAATCCAACCCGAGTGTACTCGAAATGTTGGAGAAAATTTCACAAAAAGGTGATAAAGAGGGTATTCTGAGAGCTATGGCTCATGAAGTACTTGGTAATATCTATCAGCGCAAAGGTCAGCTTGAGAAAGCTAAGGAACATTATAAAGCAATCGGTGCATTTGAGAATTGGGCAATTATTGGTCCTTTCGAGAATATTTCTGCGAGCGGCTTTAATGCAGTATATCCGCCCGAAACTGAGTTCGACATGAAAAAGGAATACTTGGGCAAAAACAATGTTCCTGCCACGTGGTTCCTTCCACCGGTGATTAAACTGGATAAATGGCTTGATTTTCAGTCGTATTTCGGCGATCGTCAATCAATGATGTATGCTAATACATTCGTTTTCTCTCCTAAAAAACAAATTGTAAGTGTACGAGTAGGTACATCAGGTTCAATCAAAACATTCCTGAATGATGGAGAAATCATCCGCGACTCTCTAGAAACAAACAATGATTTTGACACTTATATCGTGCAGACGGAATTACAGGAAGGGTGGAATCGTCTGTTAATTAAGGTTGGCTACTCCGAACTTGAACGTTGTAATTTTCTTGCACGGATAACCGATTCGAAAGGTGATTCAATTCCAGGTTTGAAATCAACAGTAGAATCACAACCGTATAAGAAAATAGCGCAACCGACTGTAAAGATTATCCCCTTGTATGCAGTAGAGTTCTTTAAGAAAAAAATCAACGATAATCCTACTCATATTGAAAATTATATCATGCTTGCTGATTGTTATCTAAGAAACGATCAGGGAATCGAAGCCGAGCTAATATTACGCAAAGCACAGAAAATTTCTCCAAACAACGGACTTATCTACAAGTACTTTCTTGATGCGTATTCTCGTGGAAGGAAAAGGGACGAACTAATCACTACCTACGAAAAAATGGTTGCTTTGGGAAAAGATCTGATAGATGCACTTCAATACAAATATTCACAGTATTTAGATAACGAAGATTATGACCGAGCAGAAGAAGTATTGAACAAATTAGAGAAACTACAGCCGGAATCTGAAGCAGTACTGAGCTTGCGGCTAGAATTATACGGTAAAAAGAAGCTGACTGAAAAGGTAATTCAACTCGCAAAAGAAGGATACGAGAGGTTCCCTACTAATTGGAAATATGTGAATCTCGCCTGTACGATTGATTATCAATTAACTCGCAAGCATGAAGGAACTATTGAAATCCTCAAGAAGTATCTAGAAAAAGACTATTCGGACGGTGCTCTGTCATACCTAGCCAAAGCGTATTTGGAAGCATCCCAAATAGACGAATGGGAAAAAACGTATCAAAAAATGCTTGAATATTCACCTTCTTCGCCCGGATATTATTATCAAATGGCGAATGTATTTACTACCCTTCAAAAATATGACAGGGCAGCTGCAATGGCTGAAAAGGCACTGGCATTCTGTCTGTCGTGCGGAGTATATTGGGCTAAATTGGGTGATGTTCAAAGAAGCGATAATAAAATACTTGAGGCAAAAGAATCCTACCAAAAAGCCCTTAAGTTCATCCCGACAGATTATGACAGTCGTGATATTCTGCGTGAACTTGATGGTAAAAAGTCAATATTTACAACGCTTGGCGAGGGGAATGTGGACAGTCTTGTAAAAGCTGCACCGACTGCAGAACAGCAGCCGGAGACGGGTGCATCTATTATTTTGGATAAATCCACCCGCATAGTCTATCCTCAGGGTGCTTCCGAGACTTCCCAAGAATTGTTGGTTCGGGTATATAACGACAAAGGGATTGACCGATTCAAGGAATATTACTTGGGGTATAACTCCTATTCCCAATCACTCATTATCGAAAAAGCTGTAACAATAAAAGCGGACGGTTCCGAAATTCGTGGGGATATCAACAAAAGCCATATTGTGTTTAAGTCACTTGAAAAGAATGATTTTATTTATATCAAATGGCACATCAGAAATTTCAATTCAGGTAAACTGGCTGAGCATTTTTGGGATGAATTTTATTTCAATGGCTATTTCCCCGTGAAAAATGCTGAGTTCTCGTTGCTCATTCCAAAAGGTCAGAACTTTACGTATCAAGCACAAAATCTGAACATAGAACCGACAGTGACATCCACTCCCGACGGTCAGCTTTTTGTATGGAAAATGAAAAATATAGAAGGAATTGTTTATGAAGCAGATATGCCTGATCTTAATGAAATAGGGAAAATGGTGAGAGTTTCATCAATTCCCGATTGGAATTATCTGGTAAATTGGTATGCCGAACTAGCCCAAACAAAAGCACAATCCACCTACGAAATAAAAGAAAAAGTGGATGAACTGATGCCTAATCCGTCATCACTTACCAAAGAACAAAAAATCAAGACAATCTATGATTACATTACCGAGAATATTCGCTACTCAAGCGTTTCATTTAGGCAGTCGGGGCTGATTCCTCAAAAAGCAAGGGATGTACTCGTCAATAAAATTGGGGATTGTAAGGATGTTGCAACGCTTGGAATTGCGATGCTACGTGAAGTGGGTATTCCTGCAAATTATGTGCTTGTGAATAGTGGTGATGAAGAGCAGCGCAATAATATTCCTCCTACCATTGAATTTAACCACTGCATAGTTGCTGTAGATAACGGAGCGAAGCCACCAACATTTCTAGATCTCACTGCAAATAACCATCCCGTTGGTTCAATTCCTTCGATGGACAGGGATGCGTTTTCTCTTGTGATTAAACCCGGAAATTCAGAGCCGATTACCTTGCCGCGCGTGCAAGCTGCTGCACCAAATATGATTGCAAAAACTACACTGACATTAGATGAAGCGAATAATGCAGTGATAACTAATTCTACGGAATACACCGGAGTATTGACAGCTATTCTCCGTGCACGATTCCGCAATAAAGCTCAAGCTGACCGTGAGAAATCCATGCAAAGTGAACTGAGTTCTGAATTTCCGAGTGTCAAACTGACAAAGTTTGATGTTTCAAACCTTGAAGACCTGGCGTCGTCGGTAACGTATGGGTATACATGCGGTATTCCTAACTATATGACCGATGCAGGTGATTTCAAATTAGTGAAAATCCCATGGAGAGACGATCTTCGTGCTGATGACGCATTCAGCTATGAGCGCAGGTTATACCCAATGAAATACAGAAGCGGTGTGGATACATCATTCGAAGAAATGGAGATTAAACTACCTGCTGATTATGTGCCGTTGGATGTTCCTAAATCCAGAAAAATGAGTTCGCCGATAGCGGAATATACTGTTGATTATTCATACTCAAGCGGGGTATTGAAAGCAAAACGTGTATTTGTGCACAAGAAAACGCTTGTTGAAACTAATCAATATGAAGAGTTTAAGAAGTTTTATAATACTGTAGTGAAAGAAGATGCAAAGCAGATTTTGCTAAAGAAGGAGTAGGTGAAATATTCTTACGGTTCAGGTTCGAATAAAGAAAAGCGGCAATCCTTAACACTAGGATTGCCGCTTTAGTTTTAACCGCATTGGATGTTGGTTTTTCTAACTGAACGACGAGTTGGAGTCCATCATTGATGACCGTCTGCCGCGAATTACTCTCACAATTACATACACTATTAGCCCACCGATTAGAAATGTAAAAATAAGTGTACCGTATGAAAAAGTAGGAGGATAAACCTCTACAGTGCCGTCAGGATTCGTTACATAGCTTGGACGTGAGTAATAATATGCAGGGTGGAACGGAGTATGCCACATAAAGGGAATGCTGCCCATCATATAGCCCATCATAAATCCGTCACCGCGCCCGCCATAATTATGTACAACATAGTTTTGATTACCTCCGGCGCCATTAGGCAAAGCCATACGAGAACTTTGGCGCGGAGTACCATACGAGCGGGTATAGTCAGCGCCGGAATTAAGACGCTTACCACCAAAACTCGAACGCGGAGTTTGCGAAGAAGAACGACCAAACGACGGAGAACTGGGTCGAGAATATGACGGAGAACTCGGACGTGAATACGACCGTGAACGGCTACCGCCAAAACTGCGACCTCCTCCACCGCGACTACCGCCGAAACTACCTTTGGCATCTGCCAATGTTGGGATGAGGATAAGCGAAAAAACTGTGAATAAAGCGAAAAACCATCCCCAACGAGACGTGTGTGTTGTTTTCATTAAAATACTCCTTCTACTTCTGTAGAACCGTCATTGTTTCTAAAAGTTATTTCAGCACGGAAGACAATCGGTTCGGTAGAAGCGGGTGCTCTGCTGAACATTGCTTTGATACCGCCGTCTTTGGCTGTGTTGTTTTTCAAATGTACAAATAAACTTACGATGCCGTCAAGCGGCTCATCATTGCGTAGGACGACTGTATCTTCAATGTCGCCGTCGCTTTCAACTGTTAATAACTGGAGACTCTCTGCATCTTCATCGCTGAAAGCGGGAGGGCGAACTTTTACATTCTCTAAGTAATCCGTGAAGATTTGCTTTGTATAAATGTTCTTGTCCGTGCCTTCATATCGCAGGATTGCGTCAAATGCCCCATCTTCGTCAAGGTTAAGGAAAATTTCCTTAATGCCGCCAAGTTGCTCACCGTTGTAATAAATGGCAGTATTTTCCAGCCGACCGTTGCTCTCTATCGAAAATGACCTCATAGTGACCTTCAAAATGAATAGTACATACCAATCCATATTGTACTACGAACATACCTACCTTTTAGTTTCTCTCCAAGAATAATTTTTTTTGAAGGGAGAGTAGGGTAGTGAGGGACATGGCTAAGTATGTAAGATGTATGACGAATTAGTGAAAGTTTGCGTTTGGAGTTTAGGGAGGTTATGTGTAGTTTTGACATTGTTTGAATTGAATCTTTCAATAAAACAATAACATTCGTTAAATTATAACTGTAACATTATACTGAGATAGAGCTATGGACTTCCAAATTGGAGACAGCGTAATAGTCAATGAAGGTGTAAAGGAGAGTGAAGACTCTGATGTGGTGATAGGCGGCTGACAAGGTCGAATTACAGCAATTCAGGATGAGGAAGTGGATGAAAATGGGAAAACAATACTTGTTATAGAACTAGACTCTCAGACTTTGCAGCAATTGGAAACAGAGTATATTATTGAGTCTGAATTGATAGGATTGGAATGGTCAAAGATAACTGTGTTTGAATCCGATGTTACTAAAACTGTACATAGAGACGATGTAAGCGATGTTAAAAAAGTATGGCAAGAACTTTATGATAAATATTCAGACAAAAATCCGTATGGATTCTTAGGGGAAGATGGTGTAAGGATCAACGAAATATTGAAGGGAACCAATTCTAATAATACATTTGAAGTATTTGAACGATGGCACGATTATATTAGATCCTCAGTAAAATTTCCAATTGTGGCTGAGATAGACAATCCAAATATGGGGAATTTGATAAAGCAAGGAAGTAAAGTTAGAATTACTGCGATTGATGAATGGAATGTTACAGAGGGGATACTTGCAACAATAATATATAATACTAAAAAATTTGTAGTCCCATTGGGTTACTTGAAAGCATTGGATGCTAATTCGTCTACAGGAGAATTGATTGAAGATTACAAACTTTGGATTGACATGAGGGATGATTTGGATTTTGAAATTGAAATGTAATCTTCTCAGTAACATCATGACTTACCAGTATCATCAAAAGAATATAGCAATTTCACACTTTCGATAATTAAGGCAATTATATGAGAAAAGGAGTATTAGAAGCTGATAATGAACCAACCGATGATGAACTTGAAGAATTGATGAAGGAAGTTGCAGAAGAGGCAAGGCGAAAGGGAGTAATTGCTAATGAATGGCTGGCAGAGCAGGTACGTGAGGAAATTAGGAAGGCACAGGAACGATGGGTGAATGAATATGAATAATAATCAAAACAGAACAATAATAATCGAATAATTATGTTAAAATTCTTTAGAAAATCCATAAAATCCTTGTGGACATTTGCTTTTACAAAAAATGAGAGTAAAATGGTTGAAATGACAAAAGATGAGTATAAAGCCCTTTTTATAACTGGGCGATGTCCAAACGACATTGAGAAAACTTACAATAAAGCGTGGGAATCTAAAAATTTTGAAATTGAGCTTTATTGGAAAAGAGCTACATATTTTTGGGCATTTCAAGTTGCTTCATTTGCTGGCTATTTTAGTGTGTTAGGGTCAAATATCTATTTAAAAGATCCACAAGTATTATATATGGTTGCTTGTATTGGATTAATTACAGGGCTATCTTGGGCTTTCATTAATATTGGAAGTAAAAGTTGGCAAAGGCATTGGGAAGCTCACGTTGATATGTTAGAAGATGAAATTGGTGGACCTTTATATAAAACTGTTGCAATCCAAAAAACATTTTCTGTTTCAAAAATAAATGAAATAGTAAGTCAGTTTATTGTTGTTACTTGGAGTATTCTTATAATTAAATATTTTGTAGAGCATATTTCATTTTGTTATACAAAATGGCAAAATATAGATTATCAAGTATGGTTAAGTAGTTTAGCAGTATTGTATTTTATATATCAAATGATTTTTGGACATGGTCGTGGACGATTTGGTGAACGACCAGTAACTTTTTTTAAGAGATCAGTAGTATTCAAAAGCACTGAAAGTAAAGAATAGAATGTTCAATTATTAATTATATTGAGTATGATAATGTCAAACTTCTCAACCTATATCCTTACCCCCCTCCCCGCCGCCGCCCCCGAAGCCCAAGCCCACTGAAAATTATACCCTCCAAGCCATCCCGTCACATCCACAACCTCCCCGATAAAGTACAATCCCTTCACAGCATTTGCCTCCATCGTCTTAGAGGAAAGTGCGCTCGTATCTACACCACCTGTTGTAACTTCAGCTTTCTCAAAACCCTCTGTACCTTCCGGTGTCCATTTCCATGAATGAATTTCATGCGCAAGCAGTTCTCGCTCGGCTCGGGTTATATGCGATACTTTTTTTGCAAGTCTAAGGCGTTCGCACCATACATCCGCCAGGCGTTTGGGTAGGTAATTAGCTAGAAAGTTCTTCACTTCAGCAGTAGAGGAGCGGTGCTTTTGGAGTTCTGCGTCAATGTCGGTATCCGGTAGGAGGTCAATCTCAATATGCTTTCCGGGCTTATGATAGGATGATGCTTGCAGGATGGCAGGTCCGCTCAACCCACGATGCGTAAAAAGGATGTTCTCCCGAAAACTCATGTGATTTGAGGTGGTAATGGTATCAACAGAAACACCGGCGAGTGGCTCGAATAATATTTTCTCTTTCTGAGAGAAGGTGAGTGGCACGAGGGCTGGTTGCGGGGCAATAATCGGTATAGAGAACTTCTTTGCAATGTTCAATCCAAAATCAGTCGCTCCCATTTTTGGAATCGAAAGACCACCGGTAGCAATAACCAACGAACGTGATTTGAAAATTCCCTGATTGGTTTCAACAGTAAATTCACTTTCTTTTGAAATTTTACTTACTTTACATTTGAGAAGTATTTCAGCATTCACGGCAGCGCATTCATCCAACAGCATTTTAACTATTTGCCGTGAAGAACCGTCACAAAACAGTTGCCCCAACTTCTTCTCATGATACGCTATCCTATGTTTAGTAACCAATTGGATAAAATCCTGCGGTGTGAATCGAGCCAGTGCTGATTTGCAAAAGTGAGGATTACGCGATATGAAGTTTTCAGGTTTGGTATTGATATTGGTGAAGTTGCAGCGACCGCCACCCGAAATGAGGATTTTTTTGCCACATTGATCAGCATGCTCAATCACGAGAACCGGACCGCGTTTCCCGGCTTCAATAGCGCAGAACAATCCTGCTGCTCCGCCTCCGATGATGATTGTGTTATAGTTTTTTGTGAGCATAGGGCTATGAGGTTGTCCGCTCACGAAAAGCAGGTTCTTCTTAATAAAGTGAAGAATCTTTGTCAGATATTACAAATCCAACAGAGATTCTTCGTGCAAGTCTTCAAAATCTACAATAATTATTCCCGTGTCAATTTACGATAGCTCAAGCGATGAGGTTGGTCGGCAGCTATGCCGAGGCGTTTGTGGCGGTCTTCTTCGTATTCAGTATAGTTACCGTCGAACCACCGTACATTACTGTCGCCCTCAAACGCCAAAATATGTGTAGCAATTCTATCCAAAAACCACCTGTCGTGGGAAATAACCACCGCACAACCCACAAAATTCTGCAAGGATTCTTCGAGTGCGCGCAGAGTGTTTATGTCCAAATCATTCGTCGGTTCATCAAGCAAGAGAACATTCGCGCCCTCTTTGAGCATTTTCGCAAGGTGCACGCGATTGCGCTCACCACCGGAAAGCATCGTTACCTTTTTCTGCTGGTCAGTCCCGCCGAAATTGAATTTACCGACGTATGCACGGGAACTCATTTCGCGATTACCTAAATAGAGAATATCATCTCCGCCTGAAATCTCCTGCCAAATTGAATTTTCGGGATTAAGCGGACGGTTCTGGTCTATATAGCCGAGCTTTACCGTCTCACCAATAGTAAATGTACCCGAATCCGGTTTTTCCAAACCGGTAATCATTCTGAAAAGCGTCGTTTTACCGGCACCGTTGGCACCGATAATACCGATAATACCACCGGGAGGAAGCGAAAACGATAGATTCTCATAGAGTAAATTATCGCCAAACGCTTTCGAGATATTATTTGCCTCGATAACCAAATTACCTAAACGGGGACCGGGCGGTATGTAAATTTCAATATCTTCAACACGTTTTTCCTGTTGCTCATCAACCATGCGCTCGTAGGCGGTAATCCGTGCTTTGCTTTTTGCATGGCGTCCTCGTGCGCTCATTCGCACCCATTCAAGCTCTCGTTGCAGTTCTTTTTGTTTGGATGATGCCTGTTTCTCTTCTGTTGCCAAACGTTTTTGTTTTTGCTCCAACCAACTGGAGTAATTTCCCTCAAACGGGATTCCCTGACCTTTGTCGAGCTCCAAAATCCACTGAGCTACATTATCAAGAAAATACCTGTCGTGAGTAACGGCGATAATCGTACCCGGATATTTAGCAAGGTGCATTTCGAGCCAAGCTACCGTTTCTGCATCCAAGTGGTTAGTCGGCTCATCCAATAGCAGTACATCCGGCTGCTGCAATAACAAACGGCAGAGAGCTACCCGTCGGCGCTCACCACCTGAAAGTACTGCAATAGATGTTTCACCCGGCGGGCAGCGGAGTGCATCCATTGCCATTTCGAGGCGGCTGTCAATATCCCATGCGCCGAGGCGGTCTATTTCCTCTTGAAGTTTTGCCTGGCGGTCAATCAAAGTATCAAAGTCAGCATCCGGTTCGGCAAACTTCATCCCGATTTCTTCGTATTCCTTTACGAGATTTACTGTTGCTTGAGCGCCTTCCTGCACAATATCAAGGACGGTTTTGGAGTTATCCATTTCCGGTTCTTGTGGTAAATATCCGAAAGTAATCCCTTTGTTTGCAGTAATTTGCCCTAAATAATCCTGATCAAGCCCGGCAATGATTTTGAGCAGTGTAGATTTACCGGCACCATTCAAACCCAAAACGCCGATTTTAGCACCATAATAAAATGATAGATAGATGTCTTTTAATACTTGCTTACTGGGTTTGTGGACTTTGCCAACCCCTACCATCGAAAAAATAATCTTGTTATCCATGAATCTCTCAAAAAACAAAAAATTTAAGAACTGTTTAGTTATTACAAAAATACGGATATTCGCTGACGGAGGAAAGGGTTGGGGGAGGATTACGGTAAAATGTTGGTGGGGATATTGGTGGTTATTATAGAATTGAGAGAACTACAACTACAACTACAATGTACGAACATATCCATAGCATGGTTTGAAGCAAACCAATGCTATGGATATATTTCAGATTAATCAATGCATAATATCAATCCCGTCAGTCTTCTGTGGGGTGTAGGGCAGGCGTTCTTCAATAGATGCTGCTTTCCATGCGGTTCTCGCACACAGCTTTGTAACTCTCACCAAATCGGAGAAATTGATTTTTGCAATTTCATCGGTTACTTTATGATAGTCTTTATGTTCACCGGTGAAATAGAAGATTACCGGAATTTTTTTCTTGGCAAAGTTTGCCTGATCACTTCTGAAAAAAAAGTTTTCTACGTTGTAGTGAAGAGTAAAGGGTTTGTCCAGTTGTTTGTTTTCAATTTCATTCAAATCCGCAAGTTCTTTACAGCGAGTATTTCCACCGATACATAAAGAATCCTTTTCTGCCCGCCCAATCATATCCATATTAAGCATTGCCGCACAGTTTTCAAGAGGAATCGGTGGCGTATCACAAAATGCCTTTGAGCCGAGAAGACCTTTTTCTTCACCACTAAAAGCCAAAAACACCATCGAGCGTTTCGGTTTTGGAGTGGCTTTTGCAAAACTCTCTGCCATGAGGAGTACACCTGTAGTACCCGAAGCATTGTCATCAGCACCGTTAAAGACGGAATCTTTGGAAGGGTCGTTCGGTTGGCTTGCCCCTACATGGTCGTAATGCCCGCCGACAACAACATATTCATTCGGCATTTCACTTCCTTTTACCATCCCCATAACATTACGGACAGAATACTCCTTTTCATTCATTGAAATCGTCATTTCTTCAACAGAAATTTTCGGAAGAGGGAATGAGGAAGGTTTTAGCAATGTATCAATTGTAATCTGTGTGGTTTTTAGATTATCTACTGTGCCGAACAGGGCGATTGCCACTTGTTCCCCACAATGAATAATAGGGAAGTTGGCAGTAGGCAAATCAGTTTGAGTTTTTAACTTTAGCGGAAGTGCATCAGCAGCCATTTTTGGGAAAAGTGATGGCCAAGGAAATCCAGATGCTCGGAGGACGTGTGAAGTGCGTGTATTACTGAAAACAATCATACCTACAGCACCGTTCTTGATAGCAGAGTTTGCTTTCGTTTCGTGAGACATGAATCGGATACCACCTTTTTTAAAAGAGAACATAGAGTTCGTGTCGTTGGCTTTTGGTGCTCCACGAAGTACAACTACAATTTTCCCCTTTACATCAATTCCCGCATAATCATCATAGCCAAGTTCAGGGGCTGATATGCCATATCCCACAAAAACGATTTCTTTACCACGAAGTGAAGTAGCCCCGCTCGCATCAAAAGGTATAAAATCATCCTTGATTTTAAGTGTAATGACAGAGTCTTTTGTTCTAATTTTCAATGAGTTTGAATCACCTAGATTAACTCTAAAAACCTTGTAATTATGGAAATATGTTCCGTTGATTGGCTCTAATCCCACTTTCTTGAAATATGCTGCAATATAATCGGCAGCTTTTTCCAGTTCAGGACTTGGAGTGTTCCTGCCGCGCATTTCATCGGACGCCAGAAAATTGAGATGTTCTTGTGCTTTTGATTCGATGATGTGTTCCAAAAGAGCGGAAGGAATCGGCTGTACAGGTATGTTACCGGAAAAACAAGCTGTTGCTACAAGAAACGTTACTACAAAACTGCAAAATTTATTCATTACAAAGTTTGAATGTGATACTTAATAACAAAAACGGAGCGCACTGTAAAAGTACGCTCCGCAAATATAACCCTTTCGGAAGATTTATTTTCCATCGGGTGTAAATTCTTTGTCGTCAATCGGCAGATTAACTTCATAAGAAAAATCATGTGTTATCGTAAAATTAGGGTTTTCCATTGAAGATTTCTTAGGCAGCATAACACCGCCGACAGGTGAGTACCCTTCGTATTTCGTTGAAATTAATAAAGCACCTGCGGGAGTAGTTTGAGTCTTATCAATCTGAGATACCATATAGGTTTTTGCATCAAAATAGTAAATTTCCTTATCTCCGGTTGGCGAGGTAACATTTACTACGTACTGTCCGTCCTTTTTGGCTGCAATTTCTGCTTTATATCCCAAATCCAATAGTTTACTGCTCAGTAAAATATGTGCCTGCAGCTTTTGCTTTGATGCGTCAGCTGCCGGAGTTTCTTGTGCAGGTGCACCATTACGAGCTGTCCATGCATTTTTTTCATTTGTCCAGGTATTCTGTTTGACGACCTGTAAGTCCAATACTGTACTTTCGGATTGCGGTGCTTTTTGTTTGCGAGTAAATGTGCCTTCTACTTGATTAGGTCCATTTTCGAGTACTGATTTTGCTTTAATGGAAAGTGTTTTTACTGAGGCAATCTTCTCTTTCCCTCCGAGAGCTTGAATATGTTTTTGGAAAAGGTCTTGAACAGTAATATCTACTTTATCGTTAGCCGATGCAGTTACCGGCTCTAGGTCTAAATTGTATTCATAGACTGAACCGATTTTTTTGAGATTAGGTAGAATCTCAGGGCTTCCGACTACAATGATCGAAGTTTGATTATCTCCCAAATATTTTTGCGATACTGCTTGTACTTGCGCAGGTGTAATAGCAGAGAAGCGATCGGGATAAGATTTAATTCTTTCCATTGACTCTCCGGTATAATCTGCATTTTGGAGAAGGTTAGCAATGAAACTTGATTCTTCAAATCTGAGTAAATAACTTCCAACTTCGTATCGTTTAATCCGTGTAAGTTCTTCATCGGCTACTTTTTCGTTTCGCATACGGGCTATTTCTTGCTTAATTACCCAAATAGCCGAGTCGGTAACAGCATTACGAACGTCAGCGACGCATACAAAGCGATTCATTGCTTTTGCACGTGAATGAAATGCGCCTGGAGTATACGTATAGGAATATGTTTCACGTAATGTTCTGAAAAGACGTCCGCCAAAACTTCCTCCCAACATATTTGCAGATAAGGTAAGTGGTTCGTAATCAGGATCACGAAGGGGAGCTCCAAGCGAAGTAGTAGCAATAGATGACTGTACCGAGCTTGGGCGTGAAATAAAATAAATGCCGACAGGCATTGGAGAGGCGGGTGGTAATTCTGCACGGACAACATCTGTTCTCTTCCAGTCCGCAAAAGCTTTCTCAAGCATTGGGGTTAGCTCTTTTTGAGAAATATCGCCGACAACTGCAAGTGTAGCATTATTTGGCTTGTAATACGTAGAATGAAATTCTTTAATATCATCGAGTGTAATTGATTTAACAGTTGCTTCTGTTCTCCTGCGGGCATTAGGATGATTCATTCCGTATGTTACCTTGCGCGACATTGCTTGTGCAATATTACCCGGACGTGATTTCTCCTGTTTAATGGCAGCAAGAGTTTGAGGAATAATTTGATCAAACTCTTCTTTAGGAAATGTTGGTTTGGTTACAATATCTGAAAAAAGCGAAAGGAATAAAGGAAAATGTTTTTTGAGACCTGATCCGGATACAGTTGTAATATCCCCGGCAGAGGTCGCAGTGACGCCAATTGCTATACTATCCAGTTTTTGAGCGAGTTCCAAAGCATTACGCTTTCCTGCACCATTGGAAAGGAGTTCGGCAGTAATAGTAGCAGTTCCTGCTTTTTTATCCGAGACTTCACCTGCACGAATTTGTATGGATAGTGAAAAGGTCGGCTGTTCGTGGTCTTCCACCAAAAATACTTTAAGACCGTTTTTAAGTGTGAATTCTTTATATGCAGGAAAGCTGATGCTTTTCGCTGGTAAAGGTTCGGGACGTTTTGTAACGTCAATTTTTTGTGCAAAACTAAATTGCGCACCACATATGCCGGCAGCAGCACAAAACAGCGCGATTGAATTTCTAAATAATTTCATAAAACAATGGATAATTTATTTGAAAAATCTGATTAGGTATATAAAAAGTAAGGCAATTGTATTACTTAGCTTTAGGAATATAAGTAAGTACAACACGTTTGTCTTGAGCAAAATACTGCTTGGAAACGCGCTGTATGTCTGCCTTTGTCACTTTGTTATATCGTTCGATTTCAGTGTTAATTTCATTAGCTTTGCCAAAATATGTATGATATTTAGCAAGTGCCTCCGCTTTTTCCAATACATTTTTTTTACCAAAAATGAATTTGTCTTCTTCGGTATTACGTGCCTTTTGAAATTCTTGATCAGTGATACCATTCTTCTGAATACTCTCAATTTCTTCGTAAATTGCCTTTTCTACTGCACCGGGTGTTTTACCGGGTGCTACAATACCTACGGCAGCCAGCATTCCTGCATACTGGAGGTCTTGATTGAAAGTATAAGATTGCACTGCAATTTGGTCTTTATCTACTAGGCGTTGATAGAGGCGACCGCTCTGTCCGCCTGCCAAAATAGTATTAAGCATATCAATTGCATACGCATCAGGATGACCTTTTTTAGGACCGCGATAGCCGATATAAACTGCAGGTAATTGTGCTTTCGTATCGTCAACAGATTCACGGTATTCTGCTTGAATTTCAGGCAATTTAAAATCTTCCCGATGAATTTCTTTGCCTTTTGAATAAATACCGAAATATGCCTGTACATATTCCTTTGTTGTTTTCGGGTCAAAATCACCCGCTATGACCAGAGTTGCATTATTGGGCTGATAGAATTTGTTGTAAAATTCTTGGAATTCACTGATTGTTGCTACATCAATATGCTGGGCAGAGCCGATTGGTGTCCAACTGTATGAACCGCTACCAAACAAATTCTTGAACATTTTTTCAAACCATGTACCGTATGGAGAATTATCATAACGATTTTTACGCTCTTCTTTAACAACATCACGTTGTGTTTCAACTCCTTTGGTTTCTACATGAAGTTTTCTCATTCGCTCGGATTCAATCCAAAGTGCCAATTTAATTTCGTTTGCTGGTACTTCAAAGTGATACACTGTTTCGTCGAACGAAGTGTAGGCATTTAACTGACCGCCTGCACCTTCGATATGCTTATCAATAGTAGCACGGGGAATATCATCGGTTGCTTCGAACATTAAATGCTCGAAAAAATGTGCAAAGCCGGTTCGTTGCGGATTTTCATCCCGTGAACCAACCCTGTAGTGAAGCACCGAAGCCACAACCGGTGCTGATTTATCTTGATGGAGAATAACGTGGAGACCGTTTGACAGGTCATATTCTTCAAACTTAATGGCATTCATTTGAGCAAATGCAGGAACTGATGAAGCTCCAATTACTGCAACTCCAAAAGCCAAAAACGAAGTTCTAAATTTACGAAACATAAATAGTAGTATAAAAATGAAACAAGATTTATATATTTTGACATTTACAATGGATGCCAAATAAGGAATCACGCGCTTGTACGGTTAGTTTATTTGTAAGTTGCAGCCATACAGTTTTTTAACAAATTTTCACACTCCGCGTTGATTCGGCTCCCAAATAAATTTATGAATTTGAAGCTGCATACGTACATCCAAACGGTCAGCTAAAATCCATTCAGCGAGCGTCTTAAATTCTAGCGAACCGAATACACGAGAAAACAGCTGAAAGTAAAATATGGTCTCATCGTCTTATTTTGTGGATGCTTCAATTATCGTTTCATATACTTCGTCGTTCGGCTGCCACAGTTCAATTTTATTTCCTTCACAATCTAGAATGTGTACAAATTTACCGTAGTCGTAAGACTTTATTTCATCACAAATGGTTACACCTTCTTTTCGTAATTCCCCGACTAACCATTCCAAATTTTCAACTCGATAATTTATCATGAATTCTCGTTTAGACGGCTCGAAGTATGTCGTTTTATCAGCAAAGGGACTCCATTGAGTATAGCCCTTTTTAGTAGCATCTTCGGCTTGTCGCCACTCAAAGGTTGTTCCGTAATTGTCTGTCTTAAGACCTAAGTGTTTAGAATACCACTGCTTAATAGTATCAGGATTTTGGGATTTGAAGAATATCCCACCGATAGAAGTTACTCGTTTTGGCATAATTTGAGCAAATGAAGGAATTGAAGAAAGTCCAATTACTGCAACTCCAAAAGCCAAAAACGAAGTTCTAAATTTACGAAACATAAATAGTAGTATAAAAATGAAACAAGATTTATATATTTTGACATTTACAATGGATGCCAAATAAGGAATCACGCGCTTGTACGGTTAGTTTATTTGTAAGTTGCAGCCATACAGTTTTTTAACAAATTTTCACACTCCGCGTTGATTCGGCTCCCAAATAAATTTATGAATTTGAAGCTGCATACGTACATCCAAACGGTCAGCTAAAATCCATTCTGCGAGCGTCTTAAATTCTAGCGAACCGAATACACAAGAAAACAATACTGCTGCACATCTATCAGTTAGTTTATATTTTTGACATAAATCAACTGCCCAGTTGTAGTCTTTCCGCGAGGCAAGTACAAACTTCACTTCGTCTTGAGAGCGCAGAATTTCCAAATTATAATAATTATTCAACGGGGTCATCTTTGAATCAGGGGCTTTCATGTCAATGATTCTGATTACCCGACTATCTGTAAATTCGGTATTGATATGCCCGCCTGTTTCGATGGCAACCGTGTATCCCGCATCGCAAAACCACTGCATGAGCGGGAAAATATCATACTGTTCAAGCGGCTCACCACCGGTAAACTCCACAAAATTACAGCCGTATTTCTCCACTTCTCGGATAATATCTTCGCCGGACATTGTCAGTTCAGGTTTACGATGGTCTAGAGCATATGGTGTATCGCACCAAGAGCAGCGCAGTTTGCATCCTTGCAACCTAACGAAAACACAACGTAATCCTGCACGAAGTCCCTCTCCTTGTACAGAGTGAAAGATTTCACTCACAGAGAAATGAAGTTCGGATGGAATTCGCGGGATTAAAACCTCAGCAGTGGGCTGGATAATCATAGTAGAGAAAATCCCTCGAAAGTAAAATATGGTCTCATCGGCTTATTTTGTGATTGCTTCAATTATCGTTTCATATTCTTCGTCGTTCGGCTGCCACAGTTCAATTTTATTTCCTTCGCAATCTAGAATATGTACAAATTTACCGTAGTCGAAAGACTCTATTTCATCACAAATGGTTACACCTTCTTTTCGTAATTCCCCAACTAACCATTCCAAATTTTCAACTCGATAATTTATCATGAATTCTCGTTTAGACGGCTCGAAGTATGTTGTGTTATCAGCAAAAGGACTCCATTGAGTATAGCCCTTTTTGGTAGCATCTTCTGCTTGTCGCCACTCGAAGGTTGTTCCGTAATTGTCGGTCTCAAGACCTAAATGCTTTGAGTACCACTGTTTAATAGTATCAGGATTTTGGGATTTAAAGAATATCCCACCGATTGATGTTACTCGTTTTGACATAAAATAGATGTAAATAATAATGGATGTAATTAAAAATTTACTTCAACAGTAATCCGTAGAGCAGGGTTTGCAAACCCTGCTCTACGGAAATATTTAGAATTATGTACCTTAAAAATTAAATTGAAACAGTAGCCCCGACATTCAAAAACACACTAAGAATCTCTGTATATAATTTCGCCTTTTTTTGTAGTGAATTGCGGAGATTCTTCAGACGAAGACGCCTTCAGAATGACAGCGATACGAGTACATCAATTTATTTTACTTAACTGATGTTACGCAAGATTATATTGATTAGACCTTATCAACAACAAATTTAC